>NZ_POUC01000918.1 GCF_002891435.1 Streptomyces cahuitamycinicus | reverse complement strand
GTTGTGCGCCGTCCGTGTGTGTGGGGGGCTTGTCGCGCCCACGCGGCGGAGCCGCACATCGATACGGCCCCGCGCCCCTATGGGGCGCCTACCACTGGGGTGGGCTGGCGATGGAGCGGGACAGGACGTCGTTGAGGACCTGGGCCGTCTGCGGAATGTCGAGCTGGGAGTTGTCGATGATCGGCAGGCCCGAGCCGTACCAGCCCGCCATGCGGCCGTGGATGCGGGCGACCTCGTCGTCGGTGAGGCGGCGATTGCCGGAGCGCTCGGCGTTGCGCTCCAGGACGATCTCCAGGCCCGGCAGGAGGACGACCGGCAGCAGGCCCGGCCCGACGTGGCGCTTCCAGCCGCCGAGGCCGACGACCGGGCGGTCGGGGAAGACCGCGTCGTCGAGGATGCACGAGATGCCGTTGGCCAGGAAGTTCCGGGCGGCGAAGCCACAGGTGCGGCGGGCCAGACGGTACTGGGCCTCGGAGTTGTCGTTCCACCCGGACTGGGGGTCGGCGAAGCCGGAGCGGACCCACTCGCGTACGTCGTCGAGGCTGATGTGGGCCGTGGGGACCCGGCGGTGGTCCGCCCAGTACTTGGCGACGCTGGTCTTGCCCGCGCCCGCGGGGCCGATGAGCAGCACGGCGAGCGTCGTACCGGCGGGGTCGGGAGCCGTCGCGGCGGGCGGGGCCGTCGGCATGGCGACCGGGCCGCCGGGCGGCAGCGGCACATGGCCGGTGG
>NZ_POUC01000917.1 GCF_002891435.1 Streptomyces cahuitamycinicus | reverse complement strand
GGGCCGGGGCGCGGCGGGGGAAGGGCCGCGCCCCGGCGGTCAGGGGGTGGCTCAGGCGGCGATCAGCGCGGCGCGGACGGCCTTGTACTCGGCCTTGCGGGGCTTGTACGCGGCGGCGATCTGGGCGATCTGCTCGCGGGTGTAGCGGTAGACGGTCTTGACGACGTTGCGGGCGCCGTTGAAGGAGCGGCGGATGCGGGCGCGCTTGCCCTTGAGTCCGTTCGTGCGAGCGGTCTTGGCAACGCCCTGGAGGGCCTTCGCAACGCCCTTGACGGTGGCGGCGTCGGCGCCGGTGGCGATGATGTGGGTGGCCAGGGAGCGCGGGCCGGTGCGGACACGGCGGGCGGCCTTGGCGATGGTGCGGCGTTCGGCGGAGGCGGCGCGGTTGGCGCGGATGCGGTCGCGGAGTGCGCGGCGGGCGGTGACAGAAGCCATTGCGGTGTTCCTTCGTTCGGGGTGTTGGCGGTGCTCTCCGCCAACACCTTGATAGTACAGCAATGAGACTGTCAGGCGCCACAAGATCCGGGGAGAACCGAGGAGTTCCCAGGAAAGATGCGGCTCCCTGCGGTCCGCGATGCGCGCCGGGAGTCTCACGGCTGCACTGTCCGCGTGGGCTAGAAGAGAGTGCCGGTGTCCTCGCTGCGCGCCGGGGCCGGCGTGCGGGTCCGGGTCGTGCGCTTGGGCTTCGGTTCGTCCCCGAACAGCGGTGCAGTGCCGCACTCGTCCGGGAGGGCGGGCAC
>NZ_POUC01000916.1 GCF_002891435.1 Streptomyces cahuitamycinicus | reverse complement strand
CCGTCTACCAGTGGAGCGAACTGTCGTACGACATCAGCGGTGACGGTACGGATCCCGAGATGCGGATCGGTTCGAGCAGCTGGGTCTGGAAGCGGTCCGGCCTGTCGGTCGGGGCCCAGCGGTACCCGCACGGCGTCACCGTCCACGGCCGCTCGTCCGTCACCATCGACCTGAACCGCTCCTGCTCGTCGTACGACGCGCTCGTCGGGGTGGACGACATGACGCTGCGGCTCGGCAAGGTGTACTTCTCCGTCTACGCCGACGGCGTCCGGCTGTGGCGGTCGCCGCTGGTCGAGGGCGGTGACCCGGCCGTGCCCGTCCATGTGAACCTCACCGGCCGCAGCACGGTCCGGCTGGTGGTGGAACCGCGCAGCGCCCTGGACTACCTGATGCCGGTGGACTGGGCGGAGTCCAGGTTCACCTGCGGCTAGCTCCGCGGGTACGCGGCTCACACCAACCGGTGCGGGGCGTTGCCCGGGGGTGTGTGCGGGTGCTCGGCGTTGCCGCTGGGGGGGCCGGGGGTTCCGCAACCCGACGGAACGGGGTTCTTCGAGCAGGGACTACCCCCGGCGCCCACCTGTGCCGCCCTTGGCGGCACGCATGCCCGCAGCTCAGGCGGCCCACTTGGCGCGTCAACGGCCAGTCAGCCGGCGACCTCATCGCGCCGTTCCGAGGACGGACACCCCCGGCGCGGCCCCGGCCCATACGCGGCGCTCAGGCGAAGCAGGCGCGCACAGGTACTACAC
>NZ_POUC01000915.1 GCF_002891435.1 Streptomyces cahuitamycinicus | reverse complement strand
GCGCTGGGGCGGGTGTGGTTCGAGGGGCGGCCGATGTGGTTCGAGGGACGGCAGGTGCGGTTCGACGGGCGGCGGACGCGGGCGGCGCGTCGCCGGGCGCAGGTTTTCGTGGGCGTCACCGGCGCCCTCGCCCTCACCGTCACCTTCCTGCACCAGCTCCCCGTGTACCGCCAGGACCGGTCCGCCGCCCACCGCCCGGACAACCTCGCGGTGGTCTCCGCGCTCGCCGTCAGCCGGATGCGCCCCGGCGACCCGGTGCTGTTCGTGCCGTCGGTCGGCAGGCTCGCCGCGCTGGCCTACCCGAAGGGGTTCCGGCGGGCGCGGGACATCGCGCTGCGGGAGTCCGCGCCGCGCTCCGGGACGCTGTGGGGCCGGGAGGCGGCCCCCGGGGAGCTGCGGCGGCGCCTCGCCTCGGTGGACCGCGTCTGGGTCGTCGCCGAGCGTTCCGCCCTCGACCCGCGCCAGAGCCCGCCCGACCCGGTCGAGCGCGCCAAACTCGCCGTCCTGGCCGAGGGGTTCACCGTCCGCGAGGAGTACGTCCGCGAGGAACGCGTCCGCGACGACGTGCTCCTGCGCCTCTACGTCCGGCGCCCGCCGGGGGACACCCCGCCGGGGGACAGCCCGCCGGGCGACACCCCGCCCGGCGACGAGCCGCCCCGCGACGAGCCGCCCCGCGAACCGGCCGACGGCCGGTCACCCGGCGTATCCACAGGCGCCCTGGCACGCGGCACCCCGGCTCCCCGGTAGCCC
>NZ_POUC01000914.1 GCF_002891435.1 Streptomyces cahuitamycinicus | reverse complement strand
GTCGTACCCACCCCGCACGGCACACTCGACCCCGACGCGCTCGACCAGACCCTCACCGGCCTGAACGGCCCCCTCCTCGTCGCCGCCACCGCCGGCACCACCGACGCCGGACTCATCGACCCGCTGCCCCAGATCGCCGCCCGTTGCGCCGACCACGACGCCCGGCTGCACGTGGACGCCGCCTACGGTGCGGGCCTCCTCTTCAGCGACCGGCACCGCACCCGCCTCACCGGGCTCGACGCAGCCGACACCGTCACCCTCGACCTGCACAAACTCGGCTGGCAACCCGTCGCCGCCGGCCTCCTCGCCGTCCGGGACGCCCGCGACCTCACCCCACTGCGACAACGCGCCGACTACCTCAACGCCGACGACGACACCGAAGCCGGACTACCCGACCTGCTCGGCCGCTCCCTCAGAACCACCCGCCGCCCCGACGTCCTCAAACTCGCCGTCACCCTCAAGACCCTCGGCCGCACCGGCCTCGGCACGCTCGTCGACCAAGTCTGCGCCCACGCCCGGCAGTTCGCCGACCTCGTCGACGCACACCCCGACTTCGAACTGCACGCCCAGCCCGTCATCAGCACGGTCCTGTTCCGGCCCACCGGCGCCACCGACACCACCGTGGCCGCCGTACGCCGCGCGCTGCTCACCGACGGCCGCGCCGTCCTCGGCCGGGCCCGCCTCGACGGCCGGCTCTGGCTCAAGGCCACCCTCCTCAACCCCACCACCGGGCCCGACGACCTGGCCGCCCTGCTGCACCT
>NZ_POUC01000913.1 GCF_002891435.1 Streptomyces cahuitamycinicus | reverse complement strand
ACCTCGGCCCGCGGACCCTCCCCGCCTACTGACAGGGGGCGACCTGTCCCTCGCAGTCAGTGGTCCCCCGTAGGATGGGCGTCATGGCCAAGACCAGTACGACGACCCAGGGGCTGCGGGCGGCGATCGAGCGCAGCGGCTACTACCCCGCCCTCGTGGCCGAGGCGGTGGAGGCTGCCGTGGGCGGTGAGCCCATGCGGTCGTTCCTGGTCCACCAGGAGACGACGTTCGACCAGAACGAGGTACGGCGGCATGTGACCGTGCTCGTCCTCACGGACAACCGCTTCATCGTCAGCCACACCGACGAACAGGCCGCCGACAGCACCTCCCCGACGCCCTACGCCACGACGTCGACGGAGTCGGTGAAGATCGGCCGCATCTCGTCGGTCGTGGTCAGCCGCGTGGTCGCCAACCCCGAGTCGTACAAGCCGGGCTCCCTGCCCCGCGAGGTCGTCCTCACCATCGGCTGGGGCGCCGTCTCCCGCATCGACCTGGAACCGGCCGCCTGCGGCGACCCCAACTGCGAGGCGGACCACGGCTACACCGGCAACTCGACGGCGGACGACCTCAGCCTGCGCGTCAGCGAGGCCGGGGACGGACCGGAGACCGTGCGTGAGGCGCTCGCGTTCGCGCAGGCCCTCTCCGAGGCGACCGCGGACACGACCCGCTGATGGCACAGCCCAAGACCTGTCTCTTTATACACATCTGACGCTGCCGACGAACTC
>NZ_POUC01000912.1 GCF_002891435.1 Streptomyces cahuitamycinicus | reverse complement strand
GTTTCGGGGTGGGTGGGGCCCTGGCTGCGGCCGCGGTCCTCGGCCAGGCCGCGGTAGAGGTCCAGGGCCTCCGCGCTGCGGCCGAGGCGGCCCATGCTGATGCCGATCTCGTGCCGGGCGGCGAGGGTGTCGGGGTGGTCGGGGCCGAGGGCGCGGCCACGGGCCTCGGCGACCTCGCGGTAGGTCTCCAGGGCCTCGGGCCAGCGGCCCAGCTGTCCGAGGGCGTAGGCGACTTCGTAGCGGGTGACGAGCGTGTCGGGATGGTCCGGGCCGAGGACCCGGGCGCGGGCGGTGGCCACCTCACGGGCCATGCGGTACGAGTCCTCCAGGCGGCCGAGGCGGCTGAGGTTGAAGGCGAGGTTGTGGCGGCAGCGCAGGGTGTCGGGGTGGTCGGGCCCCATGGTGTGCTCGCGGGCGGTGAGCACGGAGGTGTAGACGCGGTGGGCGTCGAAGGGGCGGCCCAGCTGACCGAGTACGTAGGCCATCTCCTGGCGGGCGGCCAGGGTGTCGGGGTGGTCGGCGCCGAGGGTGCGGATCCTGGCCTCGGTGACGTGCTTGTACTCGCGCAGGGCGTCCGCGGCGCGGCCGGTGCGACTGAGGGTGAAGGCGACCTCGTAGCGGCTGGAGAGGGTGTCGGGGTGGTCGGGCCCGAGGATGTGCTCGCGTTCGGCGGCGACCGCCCGGTGCACCTCGCCCGCCTCCGCCCAGCGGCCAAGCCGTCCGAGGCTCAGGCCCGCGTTGTGCCGGCCGGCCAGGGCGGTCAGGACCTCCGTGGACG
>NZ_POUC01000911.1 GCF_002891435.1 Streptomyces cahuitamycinicus | reverse complement strand
TCAGGGGCTGGCTGGGGCGGGCGGCGTGCCCGAAGTGTGCGGAGCCGGGATACGGGCCGCGTACGACGCCCCTGGTGATCGCCACCGCCCTGGTCTGCGCCGTCCTCGCCGCCGCGACCGGCACCCGCCCCGAGCTCGGGGTCTGGCTGCTGCTCGCTCCGGCCGGTGTCCTGCTCACGGTCGTCGACTTCCGCGTGCGGCGCCTGCCCGACCCGCTCACCCTCCCGTTCGCCGGTGCGGCCCTGGCCCTGCTGGGCCTCACCGCCCTGGTCCCCGAACACGCGGGCCACTGGACGACCGCCCTGCTGGGCTCCCTCGCCCTGGGCGGCGGCTACTTCGTCCTGTTCATCGTCAACCCCGCGGGCATGGGCTTCGGCGACGTCAAACTCGCCCTCGGCGCCGGCGCCGCCCTCGGCTGGTACGGCTGGCCGACGGTCATGCTCGGCACCTTCGCCGGATTCCTCCTGGGTGCTCTGTACGGCGCGGCCCTCGTCGTCACCCGCCGGGCCGACCGCAAGACGGCCATCCCGTTCGGCCCGTTCCTGATCACGGGGGCGTTGCTGGGCCTTCTCGTGGGCGCGTACACGGCCTGACACGAGGGCGCGTACACCGCCTGGCACGAGGGCACGGGTACGGCACCAGGGCATGGGCACGGCCTGACACGAGGGCACGGGTACGGCCCACGAGGGCATGGGCACGCGCCGAACTCCTGTGAGCCGGGCAACCGGCACTGTCATGATTCTGATCATGACAAATGCATCCCAGTACCCCACCGGCCCGACCCCGCACTCC
>NZ_POUC01000910.1 GCF_002891435.1 Streptomyces cahuitamycinicus | reverse complement strand
CATGCGGTGAGTATGCGGTGAGTGTGCGGTGCGGTGGCGTGGTCAGGGGGTCCGCTGTTCGGTGCCGGTCGCGGCCAGCGTCTCGGCCGGGGTGTTCACCGGCCTCGGTGTGCCGGTGAGATCCAGGACGAACAGCGGGACCCCCAGGGCGTCGGCGCGGGCCCGGGCGTCGTCCGCGTAACCGGCGAGGGAGAAGTAGAGGCAGTCGGCGGACTCGGTCATGGCCGTCAGCCACAGGCACTCCACGTCCCGCAGACCTGCCGGGCGCACGGCCGGGTCCACCTGCGCGACGACACCGCGGGCGGCCAGTCCGATACCGGACGGGGGCCGCTGGTCCGCCCGCCGGACACCCCGGTATCCGAGTCGGCGCAGATACAGCGCGGTGGCCGTGACGGCGTCGAGGGCGGTACGGATGGTGACGGAACTGAACGGAGGCCGGGCGGAGTCGGCGTCGCTCGTGGCGGTGGCATCGGTGGCATCGGTGGCATCGGTGGACGCGGCGCCGCAGGCGGCGGATGCGTCGGCTGTGGCGGTCTCGCGCGGGTCGGCCGGGGGGCGGGGGCGCGGTGCGGCGTCCGTGCCGTCCTGGCCGTCCTGGCCGTCCATGCGGTCCCGGCTTCCCCTGCAGTCGTGGTTGCTCGTGCCGTCTCGGGCGGACGTCGTCTCCCGGGCGGACTTCCCGTCCTGGCCCACCGTGTCCCGGCCGGTCGCCGCGCTCTCGGCGGGCGACGTCCCACCGGTCGCCGGGTCCTGCTCCCCGATGCCGCCGGGGCCCTCCACCACCGCCACCCGCAGCACCACCC
>NZ_POUC01000090.1 GCF_002891435.1 Streptomyces cahuitamycinicus | reverse complement strand
ACCAGATCCTCGACACAATCCAGGACCTGCTGAACTGCTGGACCGGCACCTGCACCACCTGCCACCGCCCCCTGCCCACACGCCGCACCAGACGGCACCCCGCACACACCTAACGGAGTCCTACTAGGCGAGTTCCGCCGCCAGCAGGGCGGCGGCGCCGGCCACCAGCGGATTGTCCGCCGGGGCGTCCTCCTCCGGCTGCGTGGTCAGCACCGACATCACGATCGGCGGGCCGTCCGGCGGCCAGGTGATGCCCACGTCGTTGTTGCCGCCGTACCGCCCGCCGCCGGTCTTGTCGGCGATCAGCCAGTCGGCGGGCAGGGCCTTGCGGAACTTCTCGGTGCTGGTGGTGTTGCGCAGCAGCCAGTCCGTGAGCCGGGCGCGGTCCCGGGGCGCCAACGCGGATCCGAGCACGAGCCGGGCGTAGGTCAGGCCGATGGCGCGCGGGGTCGTCGTGTCGGTCACGCGCCACGGCTCCGCGGAGTTGAGCTCGGGCTCCCAGCGGTCGAGCCGGGTGGTCCGGTCGCCGATCGAGCGGGCGAAGCGCGTGATCGCGGTGGGCCCGCCCAGCTCCTTCAGCAGCAGGTTGCCCGCGGTGTTGTCGCTGAAGCGGATGGTGGCGTCGCACAGCTCGCCGACGGTCATGCCGGTCGCGACGTGCTTCTCGGTGACCGGGGAGTACCCGGACTTCTCGACGTAGTCCTGCGTGTAGTGGACGCGCCGGGCCAGGAACTCGCCGTCGCGGTCGAGGTCGCGCAGGACGGCCGCGGCGGCCAGCGTCTTGAACACCGAGGCCATCGGGAAGAGCTCGTCGGCCCGGTACGTCACCGTCCGGCCCGTGCGCACGTTGCGGGCGTACACGCCCAGTCGTGCTGTGTGCTCCCGCTCCAGGTCCCGCAGCCGCGCCGTGACGCCGCCGGCGGCGGGTAGCGCGTGTGCCGTGCCGCCGCCCAGCGAGAAGGCGGCGGCCGTGCCCAGTGCGAGGGCTGTACGGCGGGACGGGCGTGATCCGTTCGTGTGCAAGATGGTCCCTTCGGAAGTGATCACGTACGTAGTTCAACACGCGATCACGCCCCCGCCGGTTTCACCGCGCGCCCGCCTTGGCGCTCAGAACGCCCCGGGCGCCTCCCGCTCCCGGAACGCCTCCGCGTCCCAGGAGCCGTCCAGCCGCGGCGCCAGCCAGTGCGGCGCGGCCGCCCGGAAGTCCGCCGGAGGCAGGGCACCCGACCCGGCCGGGACGGAGCCCAGCAGCGGGGCCCCGGCCACGTCCGGCAGGTCCGTGAGATTGCAGCGGGCGGCGAGGTCCGGG
The DNA here is from genome assembly GCF_002891435.1 of Streptomyces cahuitamycinicus. Taxonomy (GTDB): domain Bacteria; phylum Actinomycetota; class Actinomycetes; order Streptomycetales; family Streptomycetaceae; genus Streptomyces; species Streptomyces cahuitamycinicus. The sequence continues at coordinate 22,066 of NZ_POUC01000090.1, read as the reverse complement.
GCCGCGGGCCAGCTCCCGATCACGATCCCGGCCAGGTCCAGGCCCCGGGAGCGCAGTTCACGCGCCGTCAGCTCCGTCATGTTCAGGGTGCCGAGCCCCGCGGGGGCCACGACCAGCACCGGCGCCGACAGCAGCCGGGCCGCGTCCGCGAGCGTGCCGCCGGCCGCGTCGAACCGGACGAGCAGCCCGCCGGCCCCTTCGACCAGCACCAGGTCGTGCTCGGTGGCCAGCTTGGCGGCGGCCTTCGCGACCTCGTGCGGGTGGACCGGGGCCCGGCCCGCCCGGCGCGCTGCCGTGGCCGGCGCCAGCGGCTCGGGATACCGGGCGAGTTCCGCCGTCGTCACCGGGCCCACGAGGCGCGCCACCTCGGCGGCGTCACCGGGCTCGTCGGGGCCCACGCCCGTCTGCGCGGCCTTCAGTACGGCCACCGAACGGCCGGCGGCCAGTGCCGTCGCGGCGACGGCGGCGGTCACGACCGTCTTGCCGACCTCCGTGCCCGTGCCCGTGATCACCAGTACCGGCATGTCACCCCTCCCGCGCCGCCGCGCACACGGCCCGCGCGATCCGCGCCAGGTCCGCGTCGCCCGTGACGTACGGCGGCATGGTGTAGATCAGATCGCGGAACGGCCGCAGCCACACGCCCTCGCGCACGGCCGCCGCCGTCGCCGCCTCCATGTCCACGGCGTGGTCCAGCTGCACGACCCCGATGGCGCCGAGCACCCGCACGTCCTTCACCCCCGGCAGCTGCGAGGCCGCCGAGAGCCCGTCCCGCAGGGCCGTCTCGATCCGCTTGACCTCAGCGGACCAGTCCTGCCCGAGCAGCAGCTCGATCGAGGCGCAGGCCACCGCCGCCGCCAGCGGATTGCCCATGAACGTCGGGCCGTGCGCGAGCACCGGCACCTCGCCCCGCGAGATGCCGTCGGCCACCCGCGCGGTGCACAGGGTCGCCGCCATCGTCAGGTAGCCGCCGGTCAGTGCCTTGCCCACGCACATCACGTCCGGCGTCACGGCGGCGTGCTCCGCCGCGAACATCGCGCCCGTACGACCGAATCCGGTCGCGATCTCGTCGAACACCAGCAGCACGTCGTGCGCGTCGCACGCCTCGCGCAGCACCCGCAGATACGCGGGGGAGTGGAACCGCATCCCGCCCGCGCCCTGCACCACCGGCTCGACGATCACCGCCGCCAGCTCCCCGGAGTGCCGCTCGATCAGCGACCGCAGCCGCCCGGCGTACGCCTCGTCGTACTCCGCCGGGGGCGGATCGGCGAACACCTGGCGCTGGAGCACTCCGGTCCACAGATCGTGCATCCCGCCCTCGGGATCGCACACCGACATGGGCTGCCAGGTGTCGCCGTGGTAACCGCCGCGCCAGGTCAGCAGCCGCTGCTTGCCGGGGCGGCCCAGCGAACGCCAGTACTGCAGGCACATCTTGACCGCGACCTCGACCGACACCGACCCCGAGTCGGCGAGGAACACATGCTCAAGGCCCTCGGGTGACATGTCGACAAGGAGCTTCGCCAGCCGTACGGCGGGCTCGTGGGTGAGCCCGCCGAACATCACGTGGCTCATCCGCCCCAGCTGCTCGCGGGCGGCCTCGTTGAGCACCGGGTGGTTGTAGCCGTGGATCGCCGACCACCAGGACGACATTCCGTCGACCAGCTCTCCCGAGCCGTCGGCGAGCCGCAGCCGCACCCCGCTCGCCGACTCCACGACGAGCGGTTCCCGCCGCCCGGGCATCGGGCCGTACGGGTGCCACACGTGCCGCCGGTCGAGCTCCAGCAGCTCGGCGACCGCCGGCTCAGGCATTGGGCGCGAGGTCCGTCCCGGCGCCCCGGCGGCGCACGGCGACCAGGTCGGTCCGGGGCTCGGCGGTCTGCGGGCCGTCCTTCGCGGCATGCGGCGCGGGCTCGGATGCGCACGCCCCGCCACCCTCGGAGCCGCATACTCCGCCACCGTCGTGGCAGCCGCCGCCGGCCCGGTGCTCCGGCAGCGTCACCTGGTCGGTGCCCTCCACCTCGAACCCGGCGTCCGCGATCATCTCCAGGTCGGCCTTGCCGGCCTGGCCCTCGCTGGTGAGGTAGTCGCCGAGGAAGATCGAGTTGGCCAGGTGCAGGGCGAGCGGCTGCATCGTGCGCAGATGGACCTCGCGCCCGCCCGCGATCCGCACCTCGACGTCCGGGCAGACGAACCGTGTCATGGCCAGGATCCTGAGGCACCGCTGCGGGGTCAGGTTCCACTCCTTGCCCAGCGGAGTGCCCTCGAACGGGATCAGGAAGTTGACGGGAACCGAGTCCGGGTCCAGCTCACGCAGCGAGAAGACGACGTCCACCAGATCCGCGTCCGTCTCGCCCATGCCGGCGATCAGCCCGGAGCAGGCGGACAGACCGGCCGCGTGCGCCTTCTGCACGGTGTCGACGCGGTCCTCGTAGGTGTGCGTGGTGGTGATCTCCCCGTACGTCGCCTCGGACGTGTTGAGGTTGTGGTTGTAGGCGTCGGCACCGGCCTCGCGCAGTCGCTCCGCCTGGCCCTCGGAGAGCAGTCCGAGGCAGGCGCACACCTCGACGCCCTCGTTGGTGTCCTTGATCGCCTTGATCGTCTCGGAGACCCGGTCCACGTCCCGGTCGGTCGGGCCGCGCCCGCTGGCCACCAGGCACACCCGTTTGGCCCCTCCGGCCACCCCGGCCGCCGCCGCGTCGGACGCCTGGCCGGGTTTCAGCCAGGTGTACTTCAGGATCCCGGCCGTCGAGCCGAGCCGCTGCGAACAGTACGAGCAGTCCTCGGGACACAGACCGGACTTGAGATTGACGAGATAGTTCAGTTTCACCCGCCGGCCGAACCAGTGCCGCCGCACCTTTCCGGCCGCGGCCACCACATCGAGCAGGTCGTCGTCGGACGTCGCGAGGACGGCCAGTGCCTCGTCGCGGGTCGGCAGCTCGCGCCGAAGCCCCTTGTCCACCAGCGTGTTCAGCAGGTCCATGGAAGCCGATCCTGTCCTAAGGAGGCGTCCGGGGCCAAGGAGACTTCGCACAAGAGAGTCCCTTCGAGGTGTGGGTATCGCCACACACTGACCTGCCGGTCGCCCCGCTAGTGTCTGTGCACTGCCTACAAATTCCCCCGGAGGACCACCCATGGCGTTCGGCTGGATCGACGAGCAGGCGGAGCTGCGCGCCCGCGCCGGACTCGTTCGGACTCTGCGCCCCCGTCCGGCCGATTCGCCGCTCCTCGACCTGGCGAGCAACGACTACCTCGGGCTGGCCCGCCATCCCGAGATCACCGAGGGCGCGGCCCGGGCGGCGCGGACCTGGGGCGGCGGCTCGACGGGCTCCCGGCTGGTCACCGGCACCACCGAACTGCACGCCGAACTGGAGCGGGAACTGGCCGATTTCTGCGGCTTCGAGGCGGCTCTCGTCTTCTCCTCCGGCTACGCCGCCAACCTCGCCGCGGTCACCGCGCTGGCCCCGCACGGCTCCCTGGTCGTCTCCGACGCGGGCAACCACGCCTCGCTCATCGACGGCTGCCGGCTGGCCCGCGGCACCACCCAGGTGGTGGCGCACGCCGAGCCGGACGCCGTGCGCAAGGCGCTGGCGACCCACGACGGCACGGCGATCACCGTCTCCGACACGGTCTTCTCCGTCGACGGCGACGCGGCGCCCCTCACCGCGCTGGCCGGGGCCTGCCGGGAGCACGGCGCCGGGCTGGTCGTCGACGACGCCCACGGTCTGGGCGTCCTCGGCGACGGTGGTCGCGGCGCCCCCCACGCGGCGGGAATCGCGGGCGCCGGCGACGTGGTCGCGACGGTCACGCTGTCCAAGTCGCTGGGCAGCCAGGGCGGAGCCGTCCTCGGCCCCGCGCGGGTCGTCGACCACCTGGTCAACACGGCCCGGACGTTCATCTTCGACACGGGACTCGCCCCCGCCGCGGCCGGAGCGGCTCTGTCGGCCCTGCGGCTGCTGCGCCGTGAACCGGAACGGGCGGCACGGGCCCGCGCGGTGGCGGACGAACTGCACGCACGCCTGACCGCCGCGGGTCTGGAAGCGGTCCGTCCGGACGCCGCGGTGGTCTCGGTGCGGGCGCCCTCTCCCGAGGACGCCGTGAACTGGGCGGCACGGTGCCGCGCGGCGGGCCTGGCCGTGGGGTGCTTCCGGCCTCCCTCCGTGCCCGACGGCATCTCACGGCTCAGGCTGACCGCCCGGGCTGACCTGACCGGTCAGCAGATCGAACGCTCTGTACGGCTGATCGGCGAGACGCGGCCATGAGTCGGCGTGACACGGCCGTGGGGCGCACGATGACGGTCTGACCGAATCCGGTCACATGCGGTCGACCCCGGCCGCGAACGCAGCCCAGCTCCCCGGGGAGAAGAGCAGCGCGGGCCCGGCCGGGGCCTTGGAGTCGCGCACGGCGAGCAGTCCGGCCCAGAGCGGGGCGTCCGGACACGCGGTCTCGACGCAGTTGTTCGCGCCGGTGCTGTAGCTGCTGCGCAACCACCGCACACCGTGCAGTTCGGTGCTTGAGGGGACGTGACGAGGCAGTGCACGCATGGTGCCTCCTTACGCGCCGGTGGCTGTCCCGGCGATGAAATCCAACGAGTCCTCGGGCGAAAGGGCGTGGATCTGAAGGGCGTTGAAGGCCTCCGTGTAGGCCTGGAGGTCTTCTTTCCGTTCGAGGTAGAGGCTACTCGTCAAGTGGTCGAGAACAACCACATCCAGATCAGAAGTGCTCGAAAATGAGAAGATAACGAAAGGGCCGGTGACGCCGATGTGTGCCCCGGCAGCGAACGGCAGGACCTGGAGGCGCACTTGGGGCAGCCGGGCCGCCTCGACCAGCCGTTCCAGCTGGCGGGCCATGACCCCGGGTCCGCCCACCTCCCGGCGCAGCACCGCCTCGTCCAGGACGGCACTGAGTCTCAGCGGGGGGTCGGCGCGCAGCACGTCCTGCCGGGCCAGCCGCACTTCCACCAGCGTGTCGAGCCGGTCCTCGGGGAGCCCCTCCACCGCCGCCCTCGTCACCGCACGCGCGTACTCGGGCGTCTGGAGCAGGCCCGGCACGACCGTGGTCTCCAGCGTGCGCATCGCGCCGGCCTGGGACTCCAGGCTGATGAAGTCCCGGTAGGTCGGCGGCAGCACCCCGCGGTAGGCGTGCCACCAGTGGTGCCGGCCGCCACTGTCGTCAGAGCCGGCCAACGCCATGAGCAGATCCCGGAGTTGGGAGTCCGCCACATCGTAGGCGTCGAGAAGTAACCGCACGTCGGCCGGTTTCACACCGCTCGTGCCCGTCTCGATCCGGCTGACCTTGGACTGGTGCCAGCCCACCAGCCGGGCCGCCTCACCGCTCGTGAGTGCCGCCGAGGTGCGCAGCGCACGCAGTTCGGCGCCCAGTTTCCGGCGGCGCACCGCGGGACCGTGCTGCATGGGCTCCTCCTTACTCCTTCCGAGCCACCCAAATACGGTCTCGCGTCGCAGAGTTCACCGCTTTGAGCGACAGATATATGCATATCTTGGTGGATCGCCGCCCTTCGCGGGTGTTCTGGTGGCACTCTGGCGACGAAGCACCAGTCCGGGACCGTACTCGAACCATCCGCTCCGTGTCGGGCTGTGGTCCCGTGGGAAAGGGACGACGTCGCCATGGCAGACCATTTGGAAGCATCCGTCACTCTGCCGAGCGATCCGGCCTCGGTCTCCGCAGCGCGTGCCTATGTGGTGGGCACGCTGGCGGAGTGGGGCCTGCCGGCGGACACGGACGTGTCCGACACCGTCCGGCTCATCATCTCGGAACTCGCCACCAACGCCGTGCTGCACACCTTCGGTCAGTCGCCCACGTTCACCGTGGACGTCGAGCTCGACCGCGACGAGCACCTGCGCATCGGTGTCACGGACAGCCATCCGCGCTTCCCCAGACGCCTGCCCGCCGCCGTTCAGCAGGACAACGGCCGCGGCCTGGTCATCATCCGCTGGCTGACCGCGGAATGCGGCGGCAGACTCCGCATCCGCCCCACCCGTGAGGGCGGCAAGACCATCTCGATCGAACTTCCGTGGGTCGTCCCGGTCCAGCCGGTGACGACGGCGGTGCGGCAGGAGCCGTAGTCACTCCCGGCGGGACCTGGAAGACCTCCCCAGCGGGTGCCCTCCGCGCACCCCGGCCCGCCCGACCGGCATCCGGGCCACCGTCACGGCTGCGACACCCACTCCGAGCCCTTGGACCCGCCGGAGTACGGGCCGTCACCGGTGCCGTGCCGACGCCTCCCGGTGCGCTGCCGCCCCTCGAAGCCCTGACGGCTGCCTGACGGTGTGCCGCAGCGGTGCGGGTGCCTTGACGTCGCCCTGGCCTGGCTCCTCCCCGGCGGTCCGGCCGGTACCGTCCGCCTCCTGGCGCAGCCCCGCCCGCCGCACCAGCCGCGGGAGCAGCCCCCACAGGCCGACACAGACCAGGAATGTCGCGGCGCCCGCGGCGATACCGCCGGCCCGGCCCGTGGTCACGTCGACCACCAGCAGCACGGAACCGCTGAACGCGAACACCAGCACGCTCAGGCCCGTGGTGGCCAGGCGTGAGGAGACCTGCACGATGCGGGGCTTGGCGCCCTGCTGGAAAAGGGAGCGGTGCAGCGCGGCCGGAGCGGTGAAGAGCGCGGCTGCCACGACCGCCAGCAGCAGGGTGATGACGTAGGTGACGCGCTGGACCGTGTCGAGGTCCTCGAAACGCGAGGTGAACGCCAGCGACAGCAGGAAGGCGAAGAGGATCTGTACGCCCGTCTGGGTGACGCGGAGCTCTTGGAGCAGTTCCACGAAGTTGCGGTCGGCGCGTTGCAACGGAGTCTCGTTGCGCGCGGTGCAGGGACGGTGCTCGGCCATGGGATGACGGGTATCCAGGTGAGCCCGTGTCACGCTCCGGCGTGCGGCGGCACGTCAGGACGCCGCCGCACGCCGGGCGGATCACTTCACGCGCCCGTACCAGACACTCTTGGTCCAGATCTTCTGCAGCCGCACCACGTCCCCGCTCTTCGGGGAGTGCCAGAGCTTGTTCTTACCCGCGTAGATACCGACGTGGTACACGTTGCTGCCCGAGTGGAAGAACACCAGATCGCCCGCCTTGCGGTTCTTGGCGGAGATGTGGCGCGTCTTGTTGTACTGCTGGGCAGCCGTACGGGGGAGCTTCTTGCCGGCCTTCTTGAACGAGTAGAGCGTGAGCCCGGAGCAGTCGAACCGGTGCGGACCGATGGCCCCGTACTTGTAAGGCGAACCCTTCTTGGAGGCCGCGATCTTGAGTGCCTTGGTCGCCGGTGTGGCTGCCGCGGCCTCGGAGGTGAAGCCGGGCGCCACTATCGAGCCGCCCACAGCGGCGATGGTGAGCGCCGAGGCCGTGCCGGCCCGGACCATGAGCGACGGGACACGATTGAGCGCAGTCATGCGCAACCCTTCGTCAGCCGCCTGTGAAGGATGACCTGTCGGATTCGGGCTGGCGAAGTTGCCCGGCCGCTGACGCGGCTTCACCCCAAGGGCTGCTCGGGTCAGGTCATGGCGTGACCGTCCCGGCGACCCGTCGTGCTTGGGTCCTCCACTCCTGCCGATCCACTCCTGTCGACCGGTCATCCGGGCGGCGGCAGGACTCGGCGTCCGCCCGGATCGCCCCGCCACAGCGGCGGGGGCTTGTCGTCGACTGGGATCTTGGCGCATGCCTGTCCGGATTTCCCAACGGAACCGGGGGTTTGTGTTGTTACTCACCACTCACCCGTTCGGGTGGACACGTGTGCGTTTGAGCCACTGTCCACGTACACGCGTGCCTCCGGACCAGCGGCGGAATGCCCCATTCCGTTCGCGGGCTACGCGTGTTGCGCAACCGGAACGGTCCCAAAATCGGTCTCCCGCCTACTCCGGACAGGGGTACGTCTTTTGGTCCGTTTCGACTCACTGCGAACGCTCCGGCGCCTGGGCGGGTGTCCGGACCGACGGTTCCGCGTCAACTGACGGACTCCGGGGGCAGGGTGAGCCGGGCCGTGCGCCGTTCGCCGTCCAGCACCCGCAGCGCCCGGGCCAGGGTGCCGGCGTGCAGTTCCGTCTCGCCCCGCTGATGCATGAGGGTCAACGCGTCACGCAGTGCGGTCGCCTTGCCGACCAGGGCCTGGGCGGCGCGCAGTCCCCGGTAGGTGTCGCCGTCCTGGGCCGGGTTGATGCGGCCGAGCAGGTCGACGACGTCGAGGTAACGGTCGATCAGTTCCGCCTCGGCTCGCGTCAGGGCGGGCAGCGGCGGCAGTTCGGGCGGGAGCACCGGGGCCTCACCGGCCGGTCGGCGGGGCGAGGGTGGCCTTGCGGCCGGGGACGATCCCGTCCACCAGGCCGTAGTCCACCGCCTCCCGGGCGGTCAGGATCTTGTCCCGCTCGATGTCCGAGCTCACCTGCTCCCGGGTGCGGCCCGTGTGCAGTGCGAGCAGCTCCTCCGTCCGGGTCCGGATGCGCGCCAACTCGTCGGCCTGGATCGCCAGATCGCTCGCCTGCCCCCGGACCGGTTCGGGCAGCGCGGGCTGATGGATCACCAGACGGGCGTCGGGCAGCGCGAATCGCTTGCCGGGCGTGCCCGCCGCCAGCAGCACCGAGGAAGCGGCACCGGCCTGGCCCAGGCAGATCGTCTCCACGTCGCAGGAGACGTACTGCATCGTGTCGTAGATCGCCGTCATCGCGTGGAAGGTGCCGCCGGGGGAGTTGACGTAGAGCGAGATGTCCCGCTCCGGGGCCTGGTGCTCCAGGTACATGAACTGGGCCATGACGTCGTTCGCCGAGGTCTCGTCCACGGGCGTCCCGAGAAAGACGATCCGCTCCTCCAGAAGCTTCGAGTACGGATCCATCGTCCGTTGCCCGGACACCGTGCGTTCGGTGAACTCGGGCAGTACGTAGCGGGCGGACGGTCGGGTCATGACGAACCCCCTCCTCGCGGCGCGGCCGTCTCCGGCGACGGCCGCCTCCGTAAAAAATGTACAGGACGTACGTCACGTTATGATGGGGACATGGCCTACGAGATTCCGGTGACGCAAGCCAGGGCTGAGCTCGCCGACCTGATCAACCGCGTGGTGTACGGCGGCGAACGCGTCGTCGTCACCCGGCACGGCAAGCCCCTCGTCGCCCTCGTCTCGGCCGATGACCTGCGGCGGCTCGAAGAGAACCAGGAGCTCGCGGACGCGGAGGAGCAGGTGATCAGCGCCGTCTCCACGGTCCGCGAGGTCGCGTCCGCACCTGGCGAACCCCAGCGGTTCGGCATCGCGGCGGAACACCGGCGGGCGGGCCACTAGGGCCCAGCCCCGGACGGACGAAGACCGCGCGTCCCCGTCCGCTACAGCAGGGACGCACGGCCGCTTCGAGGGGTCGCCGGTCAGCCGACGGCCGAGAGCTCCCGGCGGTCTGCCGCGGGCCCGGTGCCCGCCTTCCGGGCGTTGAGCGAGCCGCCGAGCAGTACGGCGCCCAGGCCCAGCGCCGCCCACCAGGCCAGGGTCAGGGCGGGGCCGGCCGCCGCCGCGCCGTCGAAGAAGGACACCGAGCGCAGCAGGGTCGTACCCGCGCCGGGCGGCAGCCACTGGCCGATCGTGCCGGCCGGCTCCGGCAGCATCCGCGGGGCCGAGGTGGCGCCGGAGAAGGGGTTGCCGATCAGCATCACCACGGCGGCCGCGATGCCCGTGCCGGCGGGGCCGATCAGGGCGGCGAGTCCGGCGACGGCGCCGCCGACGGCCAGCGTGGACAGCGCGAGCACCCCCGCTTCCGCCCACCAGTCGCCGCCGAGCGCTCCGAGCCAGCTGTGCGCGATCCCGGCCGCTGCCATGCCCACCAGGACGGACGCGCCGAGCAGCGCGAGAGCGGCCCGGACGCCGCGCAGTCCGAGCAGGGTGACCACGGCGCCCGCCGCGATGCCGGCCAGGGCGAGCGGCAGCACGGCGGCGCTCAGCACGGCGCCGCGCGGATCACTGGCCGGGGAGGGCGCGACATCGACCGTCTTGATCTGTGCGCCCCCGGCGGCGGCCTGCTGCCCCACGGCCTGCTGGAGGAACTGCGCGACGGCCGGTCCCGCCGCGGACGCGGTGAGCAGCTCCGGCCCCTGCCGCGTGACCACGACCGCGCCGTACACGCTCCGGTCCTCGATGGCGTCCCGGGCGGCGGCCTCGTCGGCGTAGCGGTGGATCTCGAAGGCGCCCTCGTGGCGCTCCAGCTGGTTCTCGGCCTGGGCCGCCGCGGCGGGCGGTCCGGCCACGCCCAGCGGCAGGTCGCGGGGCGCGAGGCGGGAGGCCGGCCAGGCGAAGGCCCACAGGGCGAGGGCGGCCAGGACGGGCACGAGGACGACGACCGCGATCACATGGCGGTTGCGGGAAGGCATGAGGGTCTCCTGGAGTGAGCGAACCGGAACGCCAAAAAGAAGGATCGTTCGTTTTTGCTCTGCTCTCACCGTGCTCCGCTTGCGCCACCTTGTCAAGAATGAATATTCGTTTTACTTTGTGGACCATGGCTCGCGTGTCCCAGGAACACCTCGACGCCCGCCGCCGCCAGATTCTCGACGGTGCCGCGCTCTGCTTCGCCCGCAACGGCTTCCACGCCACGTCCATGCAGGACGTGCTGAAAGAGGCCGATCTCTCGGCGGGTGCCGTGTACCGCTACTTCAGTGGCAAGGAGGAGCTGATCGGCGCCATCGTCGCCGAGGTGCTCGGTTCGGTCCGTGAGGCGTTCGAGGAGGCCGCGCGGCAGAGCCCGCCCCCGCCGCCGGACGAACTCGTCGCCTCCGTCCTCGGCAGGACGCTGGCCGCTCGCGAGTCCCTGGTCGTCGACGGCCGGCCCGCCTTCCCACGGCTCGTCGTCCAGGTCTGGACGGAGACGCTGCGCAACGAAGAGCTGGCGCTCATCCTGCGGGACGGCTACGGCTCGGTCCGCGCGGCCTGGGGGAGGATCGTCGAGGGCTACCAGAAGGCCGGGATGATGCGAGCGGACGTGGCGCCGGACCACGTGGCCCGCACGATGATCGCCGCCGTGCTCGGGTTCATCGCACAGCAGTCCCTCTTCGGACCCGCGCCGGTCGAGGTCCTCCGGGACGGTCTGCGGGCGCTGACCAGCATGCGGGACGGTGAGACCGCACCCGGTGGATCACAAGTCGTTTAACGTGCCCGAAACGCGGTCCATTTAGCCTGCCGACCACGCCACCTGGCACGTTGCCCCGTGGCCGCGGCAGCCGGGCCCCGCACGGCCCGAGCGAGGACTGTGAGGTGGGACGTGCAACTGACCCCGCACGAGCAAGAACGACTGCTGATCCATGTGGCGGCCGACGTGGCCGAGAAGCGCCGGGCCCGGGGACTGAAGCTCAACCACCCCGAGGCGATCGCGCTCATCACCTCGCACATCCTCGAAGGCGCACGCGACGGCCGGACCGTCGCGGAACTCATGTCCTCCGGACGCAAGCTCCTGACCAGGGACGACGTCATGGACGGCATCCCGGAGATGATCCACGACGTCCAGGTCGAGGCCACCTTCCCGGACGGCACCAAGCTCGTCACCGTCCATGAGCCGATCGTCTGACGGGGAGGTCGTCATGATTCCCGGAGAGATCCTGTTCGCCGACGGGCCGATTGCCTACAACGAGGGCCGCGAGGCCGTCCGGCTCACCGTCCTCAACGCCGCCGACCGGCCCGTGCAGGTCGGCTCCCACTACCACTTCGCCGAGGCCAACCCCGGCCTGGAGTTCGACCGCGCCGCCGCGCGCGGCAGGCGGCTGAACGTCGCCGCCGGCACGGCCGTGCGCTTCGAGCCCGGGATCCCCGTCGAGGTCGAACTCGTTCCGCTGGCGGGCGCCCGCGTGGTGCCCGGTCTGCGCGGGGAGACCGGAGGTGCCCTCGATGCCTGAGATCTCGCGTGCCGCCTACGCCGACCTGTTCGGCCCGACCACCGGCGACCGGATCCGCCTCGCCGACACCGACCTGCTGGTCGAGATCGAGGAGGACCGCTCCGGAGGTCCGGGACGCGCCGGTGACGAGGCCGTGTTCGGCGGCGGCAAGGTCATCCGCGAATCCATGGGCCAGGCCCGTGCCACGCGCGCGGAAGGCACCCCCGACACCGTCGTCACCGGCGCGGTGATCATCGACCACTGGGGGATCGTCAAGGCCGACGTCGGCATCCGTGACGGCCGGATCACCGGCATCGGCAAGGCCGGCAACCCCGACACCATGGACGGCGTCCACCCGGACCTGGTCATCGGCCCCGAGACCGAGATCATCGCCGGCAACGGGCGGATCCTCACGGCCGGTGCGATCGACGCCCACGTCCACTTCATCTGTCCGCAGATCGCCGACGAGGCGCTGTCCTCCGGCATCACGACCCTCGTCGGCGGCGGCACGGGCCCCGCCGAGGGCTCCAAGGCCACCACCGTGACGCCCGGCCCCTGGCATCTCGCGCGGATGCTGGAGGCGATGGAGGCCCACCCCCTCAACATCGGGCTGCTCGGCAAGGGCAACACCGTCTCCCACGAGGCGATGCTGTCGCAGATCCGGGGCGGTGCGCTCGGCCTGAAACTGCACGAGGACTGGGGATCGACCCCGGCCGTCATCGACGCCTCGCTGACCGTCGCCGAGCAGACCGGCATCCAGGTCGCGATCCACACCGACACACTCAACGAGGCCGGGTTCGTCGGCGACACCCTCGCCGCGATCGCCGGCCGGGGCATCCACGCGTACCACACCGAGGGTGCGGGCGGCGGGCACGCGCCGGACATCATGACCGTGGTCTCCGAGTCCTACGTGCTGCCGAGCTCCACGAACCCGACCCGGCCGTTCACCGTCAACACCGCCGAGGAACACCTCGACATGCTGATGGTGTGCCACCACCTCAATCCGGCGGTGCCGGAGGACCTGGCCTTCGCCGAGTCGCGGATCCGGCCGTCCACGATCGGGGCGGAGGACGTGCTGCACGACCTGGGCGCGATCTCGATCATCTCCTCCGACTCCCAGGCCATGGGACGCGTCGGCGAGGTCGTCATGCGGACCTGGCAGACCGCGCACGTGATGAAGCGGCGCCGGGGCGCGCTGCCCGGCGACGGGCGGGCCGACAACCGCCGGGTGCGTCGCTATGTCGCCAAGTACACGATCAACCCGGCGCTCGCCCAGGGCCTGGCCCGGGAGATCGGGTCGGTCGAGAGCGGCAAGCTGGCCGACCTGGTGCTGTGGGAGCCGGCGTTCTTCGGCGTCAAGCCGCAGCTCGTCATCAAGGGCGGGCAGATCGCGTACGCGCAGATGGGCGACGCGAACGCCTCCATCCCCACGCCGCAGCCGGTGCTGCCGCGCCCGATGTACGGGGCGATCGGGCGGGCACCCGCCGCCAACTCCCTGAACTTCATCGCCCCTCTCGCCGTCGAGGACGGGCTGCCGGAGCGGCTGGGCCTCGGGAAGCGGTTCGTGGCGATCGAGTCGACGCGCGGTGTGACCAAGGCCGACATGCGGGAGAACGACGCACGGCCCGAGGTGCGGGTCGACCCCGACAGCTTCGCCGTGCACATCGACGGGGAGCTGGTCGAGGCGGCACCCGCGGCGGAACTGCCCATGGCTCAGCGGTACTTCCTGTTCTGAGGGTGGTCTGAAATGTCGCGTGCAGCGCTTCTCGTCCTGGCCGACGGACGGTTTCCCGCCGGAGGGCATGCCCACTCCGGTGGCGCCGAGGCGGCGGTCAGGGCCGGACGGATCAGTGGGGCGGCGAGCCTGGAGGATTTCTGCCGGGGGCGGTTGCACACGGCGGGGCTGGTGGCGGCGGGACTGTCCGCTGCCGCGGCGCTCGGGATCGATCCCGTCGCGCTGGACCGCGCGGCGGACGCGCGAACTCCGTCTCCCGCACTGCGGGTCGCCGCCCGGAAGCTGGGACGGCAGCTGCTGCGGGCCGCGCGCGCGACCTGGCCCTCCGCCGAACTGGACGCTCTCGGCCGGGAGTTCCCCAAAGGGGCGCACCAGCCGGTGGTGCTGGGGCTGGCGGCCCGGGCGGCGGGGCTGGGGCCGGTGGACGCGGCCTACTGCGCGGCGTACGAGAGCGTGAGCGGGCCCGCCTCGGCGACGGTGCGCTTGCTGAGTCTCGATCCGTTCGACGCGACGGGTGCGCTGGCCCGGCTGGCGCCGGAGGCGGACCGGGTCGTGGACCGGGCGGTGGAGGCTGCCCGGAGGGCGGCCGACGAGGGGCTCGACGCTCTGCCGGCGGGCTCCGCACCCTTGCTGGAGATCGGAGCGGAGGTGCATGCGGCGTGGCCCGTACGCCTGTTCGCGTCATAGGGACGCTCAAGTAACCCACCCGGGGGTGCGGGGCTGCGTTCGGCATGCGGCTCCGCCGCGTGAGCGCGACCGGCCGTCCCACACCGCACCCGACCACGATTCTCAGGAGCCGCACATGCACCTCGAACACCACCGCGACACCCCCACCGCCCTCAGTGCCGACGCCCACCGCCCCGACGGCATCCGCAGAGCCCTTCGCATCGGGCTCGGTGGCCCCGTGGGCTCCGGGAAGACCGCCACCGTCGCCGCGCTGTGCCGGGCGCTGCGGGACGAACTGTCGCTCGCCGTCGTCACCAACGACATCTACACCCGGGAGGACGCGGAGTTCCTGCTCCGCGAGGCCGTACTGCCGCCCGAGCGGATCACCGCCGTGGAGACTGGCGCCTGCCCGCACACCGCGATCCGGGACGACATCTCCGCGAACCTGGAAGCGGTGGAGGATCTGGAGGACGCGGTCGGGCCGCTGGACCTGGTGCTGGTGGAGTCCGGCGGGGACAACCTCACCGCGACCTTCTCCAAGGGGCTCGTCGACGCGCAGATCTTCGTGATCGACGTGGCTGGGGGTGACGACATCCCGCGCAAGGGAGGCCCCGGCGTGACCACCGCCGACCTGCTCGTCGTCAACAAGACCGACCTCGCCCCGTACGTCGGCTCCGACCTCGCCCGGATGGCCGCCGACGCCAAGGCGCAGCGTGCCGAACTGCCCGTCGTCTTCCAGTCGTTGCGGGGTGGTACCGGGGTGGCGGACGTCGCCGTGTGGGTGCGTGCGCAGCTTTCCGCGTGGACCGCGTGAGCGTGCCTGCCGGTGCCGGTGCCGGTGCCGGTGCCGGGGTGCGGTCCGTCGCGCGGATCGTCGCCCGTGCCGACGGGCGCGGCGGGACCTCGCTGCCCGTGCTGGAGAGCGACGGGCCCCTGGCGCTGCGGCGCACCCGGTCGGCCGGCACCGGGGCGCGGGTCATGCTGGTCGGTGCGATGAGCGGACCGCTCGGCGGGGACCACTTCACCGTGGAGGGCCGTGTCGAGGAGGAAGCGCGGCTGTCCGTCGGCTCGGCCGCCGCCACCATCGCGCTGCCCGGGCAGGCGAAGGGCGAAGCCCGTTACGACGTCCGGCTCGACGTCGCCGACGGTGGCGAACTGCACTGGCTGCCCGAACAGTTGATCTCTGCCCAGGGCAGCGACCTGCGTGTCTCCACTCGGGTCGAGCTCGCCACCACAGCCCGGCTCGTGCTGCGCGAGGAGCAGGTGCTCGGACGGGTCGGTGAGGAACCCGGGCGGCTCACGAGCCGTCTGACCGTGCGGGTGGCCGGGCAGGCCGTGCTGGACCAGGAACTCGCCTGCGGGCCCGGCGCGCCGGGCGGCTGGGACGGGCCCGCCGTGCTGGCGGGGCATCGTGCGGTCGGTCAACTCCTCGTCGTACGACCGGAGTTCGCCGCCACGCCGGTGGCCGCGGGGCTACTGGGGGAGGGCGCCTCGGTGGTGCCGCTCGCCGGACCCGCCGCGCTGGTGACGGCGGTGGCGCCGGACGCCCTCAGGCTGCGGCGGCTGCTCGACGAGGCCCTCGCCTCGCTCCCGCGGACGTAGACGTCCGTAGAGCAGCACAAGCTCTCCGTTTATCGGATTGGCAAAGAAGGGTGTCCGGCTCTGTTGTCAGGGACCTCACAACCGGGAGGATCCCCGGTACTGATCACAACGAGGTACGGGGAGGTCCCCCTTGAGGGGTTCGAGACCGAAGAGGCGGGTGGCGGCACTCGGTTCGGCCGGCGCGCTCGTCACGGCCACGCTGATAGCCGGTGCCGTCGCGGCGCCCACGGCGAACGCGAAGACGGGCAGCGGCCAAGGCCAGGACCGGCAGGCCCGGGGCACCGCGATCGCCGCAGCCCGGGCCGCGAAGGCCGGGATCGACTGGCAGGACTGCCCCGCCGACTGGAACCTGGCCAAGCCGATCCAGTGCGGATACGTCACCGTGCCGCTCGACTACGCCAAGCCGTACGGCAAGCAGATCAAGCTCGCCGTCGACCGCATCGGCAACACGGGCACGAAGGCCGAGCGGCAGGGCGCGCTCATCTACAACCCCGGCGGCCCCGGCGGCTCCGGACTGCGCTTCCCGGCCCGGGTCACCAGCAAGAACGCCGTCTGGGCCAACGCGGCCAAGGCCTATGACTTCGTGGGCTTCGACCCGCGCGGCGTCGGCAAGTCCGCGCCCATCTCCTGCGTGGA
Organism: Streptomyces cahuitamycinicus; assembly: GCF_002891435.1. GTDB lineage: Bacteria > Actinomycetota > Actinomycetes > Streptomycetales > Streptomycetaceae > Streptomyces > Streptomyces cahuitamycinicus. The sequence continues at coordinate 5,589 of NZ_POUC01000090.1, read as the reverse complement.
CCCGCAGGAGTTCGTCAAGGCGCCCAAGGCCGACCCGGTGCCCGACTCCGAGGCCGACAAGCGCGCGCAGCGCAAGCTGGCCCGCGAGTACGCCGAGGGCTGCCAGGAGCGCAGCGGCGCGATGCTGCCGCACATGACCACGCCGAACACCGCGCGCGACCTCGACGTCATCCGCGCCGCCCTCGGTGAGAAGAAGCTCAACTTCCTCGGTGTCTCCTACGGCACCTACCTGGGCGCCGTCTACGGCACCCTTTTCCCGGGCCACGTGCGCCGCATGGTCGTCGACAGCGTCGTCAACCCGTCCCGGGACAAGATCTGGTACCAGGCCAACCTGGACCAGGACGTCGCCTTCGAGACCCGCTGGAAGGACTGGCAGGACTGGGTCGCGAAGAACGACGCGACCTACCACCTCGGCGACACCCGCGCCGAGGTCCAGCAGCAGTGGCTGAAGCTGCGCGCCACCGCGAAGAAGAGCCCGCTCGGCGGGGTCGTCGGCCCGGCCGAGCTCATCTCCTTCTTCCAGAGCGCCCCGTACTACGACTCCGCCTGGGCGCCGACCGCCTCGGTCTTCAGCAAGTACGTCGCGGGCGACACCCAGGCGCTCGTCGACGCCGCCGCTCCCGACCTGTCCGACACGGCGGGCAACGCGGCCTCGGAGAACGGCAACGCCGTGTACACGGCCGTGGAGTGCGCCGACGCCAAGTGGCCCACCAGCTGGCAGAGGTGGGACCGCGACAACACGCGGCTCCACAAGGACCACCCGTTCATGACCTGGGCCAACGCCTGGATGAACCTGCCGTGCGCCACCTGGCCGGCCAAGCAGCAGACGCCGGTGAACGTCAAGACCGGCAAGGGCCTGCCCGGCGTGCTCATCGTCCAGTCCGAGCGGGACGCGGCCACCCCGTACGCGGGCGCGGTGGAGCTGCACAAGCGGCTCAAGGGCTCCCGCCTGATCACGGAGAAGGGCGCGGGCTCCCACGGCGTCACCGGCCTGGTCAATCCGTGCATCAATCCCCGGGTGGACAGCTACCTGCTCACCGGCAAGCTGGACGCCGCCGACGTGACGTGCGCACCGCACGCCACGCCGAAGCCGTAGCCGTAGACGTCGTCCGACGGTGGTGAGGGGCGGCCGGGACACCGGCCGCCCCTTCCTCATGCCTGCCGGGCCGCGAACCAGGCGTCCTCCGCCGCGTAGTCGAAGAGGTCCGGGTAGGCACGGGCGAGGGTGGGGAACGCCTCCCGCCAGTCCTGCTCGGACAGCCTGCCGGTGAGCCACTCGACCGTCTCCGGCAGGCTGTCCGGGTAGGACACGACCGGTCGGTAGCCCAGCTCCCGTTCCGCGGCGGACATGTCGCACACCACCGGCAGCTCCGCCGACCAGGGCGAGCTGCCCACGGACGCCCGCGGCGGCCCGTCCAGCAGGACGGTCTCCGTCTCCGCCTCCATGACCGCGTCCACGGCGGCCCCGATCTCCGACACGGCCGGCGGCCGCGGATCACAGGCGTTGAGCACCCGCGAGCCCGGCCGGGCCGCCGCCAGCCGGATCAGTTCGGCGATGTTGCGGGCGGCCGAGGTGTGGAAGAGGCTCGCACCCCGGAAGGCGAGCACCCTCCTGGGCCGGCGGTCGAGGTTCCGTTTGACGAAGTACAGCTCGCGGGGGAGCGGGCTGTACGGTCCGTGGACCGCGCCCGGGCGCAACACGGTCGTGGGCAACCGGTCGGCCGCCGAGAGGAGTTCACGCTCCAGGGCCACCTTGCCTGTGCTGTACGTGGCGTCCCCCGGCGGGACCGTCACCTGGTCCTCCGTGATCGGCACGGGGTAGCGCGGGAGGCCGTCCGGCTCGCCCATGGTGTCGAAGCCGCGGCCCTCGCCGTCCTCGTACACCGACACGGTCGACACCACGACGGCCGCCCCGATCCGGTCGGCCAGGCCCGTCAACTGCGGGGCGTGCCGCGCTCCGTAGGCGACCAGGTCGACCACGAGGTCGCAGCCGTCGCCGATCAGCGCCCCGAGCGCCACGTCGTCCTCGCGGTCCAGCCGCAGCGTCCGCACCGCACCGGGCCAGCTCGCGTGCCGGGCGCCGCCGCGCGACGCGGCGGTCACCTCCCAGCCGTCCCGCGCCAGCGCCCGCACCGCCGGCCTCCCGATCTGCCCGCCGGCCCCGATCACCACAGCACGTCTCATGCCGCGACGGTAGATCGCCGCAGGCCGGCCAGCTACCGCCTTCTGCCGACAGCAGAGCTCAACGCAGGGGCAAACGCCGGAACTTCCGCTCCTTGGTCGCGGCCTCCTCGGCCTTCACGACGGCTGCGTACCGGTCGACGTACTCCTGCTCGGACAGGGAGAGGATCGCGTACATGATCTCGTCGGTGATGGCGCGCAGGACGGCCTTCTCGTTCTCCATGCCGTCGTAGCGGGAGAAGTCGAGAGGCTTGCCGAAGCGGATCACGACGGGGTGGAGGTTGGGGATGACCTTTCCGGGCGGCTGGGCCTCGAAGGTGCCGATCATCGCGCAGGGGATCACCGGGACGCCGGCCTTGAGCGCCATCACCGCCACCCCGACCTTGCCCTTGTAGAGCCGGCCGTCGTGCGAGCGGGTCCCCTCTGGGTAGATGCCGAGCAGCTCGTCCTTGCTCAGCACGCCCAGGCCCTCGCGGATGGCGGCCTGGCCCGCGTCCTTGCCGGAGCGGTCGACCGGGATCTGCCCCGCGCTGCGGAAGAAGAACGCCGTCAGGCGACCCTTGATCCCGGGGCCCGTGAAGTATTCGGCTTTTGCGAGGAAGGTGATGCGCCGTTTGAGGATGGCGGGCATCAGGAAGTGGTCCGAGAACGACAGATGGTTGCCTGCGATGATCGCGGCGCCCTCCGCGGGCACGTGCTCCAGGCCCTCTATCCGCGGCCGGAAGACCAGTCGCAGCAGCGGACCCAGCAGCACGTATTTCAGCAGGTAGTAGAACAAAGCGGGCGCTCCTCGACTCTCGCGGTGGACTCAACCGCCGCATTCCAGCAGGTCAACCGGCATGTCGTGGGGTGCCAGTCTAGGTGCAGGCATGGCCACCGGGCACCTTGTGTGGGCGGACCGCACAGATCCTTCGCCAATTGACTGATGGTCAGTCAGGCAGGTGCTTGCGGTGGTGCTCATGCGGCTGGGGAGAACCGCGGGACCAGCGTGCTGCGCCGCCCGGGCGACGGGCAAGCCGAACGGGCGGCCTGGCCCGATAGCGGGGGGTGTGTGGCGGGCCGGTAGCCCTTGCCTGCGGTCGTCGGTTGTGGGCCGGTGGCTCTTGCCTGCGGTCGTCGGTTGTGGGCCGGTGGCTCTTGCCTGCGGCCCTCGGTCGTGGGCCGGTGGCCTTCGCCGCTCCGCCGAGTAACCTGCCAGGCATGCGGATCTCTGTTTCCTCGGACATGGACGAACCCGTCGCCCGCTCCCTCGTCGCCGCCCTGCGCGAGCGGGGGCACGAGGTGCGCCCGCACGGCGCGCTGCGCCCGGGGGACGACCCGCAGTGGGCGGTGTGCTCCGAGGCCGCGGCCCGTGAGGTCGCCGACGGTACGGCGGACCAGGCGGTGGTGTGCTGCTGGACCGGCACGGGCGCCTCGATCGCCGCGAACAAGGTGCCCGGCGTACGGGCCGCCCTGTGTACGGACGCCTATACGGCCGACGGGGCCCGCCGCTGGAACGACGCCAACGTGCTCGCGCTCAGCCTGCGGCTGACGTCGCAGCCGCTGCTGACGGAGATCCTCGACGCGTGGTTCACCGGTGAGCCCAGCGCGGACGCCGAGGACCGGCAGAACGTCGACCGTGTCCGGCTGCTCGACCACGGCAGGACCCGTATGTAGGTCACAGCCGCACGATGATCAGCGCCGTGTCGTCGGTGGCGCCACCGGGCGGCAGCAACTCCAGCAGAACGGTGTCCGCGAGGGTCTCTGGGTCCTGGTCGCGGTGGTCGCGCAGGGCGTCGGCGAGCCGTTCAAGGCCCTTGTCGATGTCCTCGCGTCGCCGTTCGATCAGACCGTCGGTGTAGAGCACGAGCGTGGCGCCCGGCGTGAACGTGGTCTCGGCCTGAGGTCTTCGGATCGGGTCCGGGCGGGCGTCGAGCGGCGTGTCCGTGGCCTGGTCGAGGAACTCCGTACGGCCGTCCCGGTGGACGAGCACGGGCGGGGGATGGCCGGCGCTGCTGTACGTGATGACGTGGCGGTCGCAGTCGACGAAGGTCGTCACGGCGGTCGCCGACTCCGCTCCGTCGATCACATGGGCGTAGCGCCCCAGCACGTCCAGAGCCTGGGCCGGCCCGTCGGCGACCCGGGAGGCCGCGCTGAGCGCACTGCGCAACTGGCCCATCACTCCGGCGGCCTCCAGCCCGTGCCCGACCACGTCGCCCACGGCCACACCGATGCGGTTGCCGCCCACCAGATCGACCAGGTCGTACCAGTCCCCGCACACATTGAGCGCGCCCACGGCGGGGCGGTACCGGACGGCGGCCGGGTGGTTGCGGACCTGCCGGGGGGCGGGAAGCATCGCCTTCTGCAACGCCAGTGCCACCTCCCGCTCCCGGGAGTGCGCCTGGCGGAGCCGTTCGTTGAGCTCCTGCAGCTCACGGGCGCGGGTGTACAACTCGGCCTCCAGCACCCTGCCCCGGCTGCCCCGGTTCCCCGGAGGGCCGCCCCGGGCCCGGATCAGCTCCGTGACCTCCTCCACACGGTGCAGGATCAGCACGACCTTGCCGTCCGAGCCGAGCAGCGGCGCGTTCACCGGACTCCAGTAGCGCTTCTGCCACTGGCCGGGCCGCTCCGGGTCCTGGACGTCGTAACGCTGCAGGGCCATGGTGTCGCGCTCCCCGGTGGCCAGGACGCGGTACAGGGAGGCCTCCAGGTTGCGCATGCCCGTCGCGGCCGGGTCGTTCGGGTTGTCCGGGAAGACGTCGAACAGGTACTGGCCGATCAGCTGCTCCCGCGAGCGGCCGGAGACGCGGGCGAACTCCTCGTTGACGTCCGCGTACACGAGCTCGGGTGTCAAGAGCGCCACCATGCCGGGCAGGGCCTTGAAAACCGCACCGTAGTCGATCGCCGTCTCCGCCATGGCTGCCGCCTCACCGCCGGGATCACACCAGTTTCGCACGGTCTGGGCGAACCTCACCCGGCTTCACTCCTGGAGGTCCGTCAGGGACTGCTCGGCCCAGATGATCTTCCCCTCGGGAACGAACCGCGTGCCCCACCGCTGCGTGAGCTGGGAGACCAGCAGCAGACCGCGCCCGCCCTCGTCCGTCGTCCGGGGATGGCGCAGATGGGGCGCGGTGGCGCCGCCGTCGAGAACCTCGCACACCAGCGCCCGCTCCCGGATCAGCCGGAGCCGGATGGACCCGGTGGCGTACCGCATGGCGTTGGTGACCAGCTCGCTCACCACCAGCTCCGTGGTGAACGCCAGATCGTCCAGGCCCCAGCGCGCCAGCTGCCGGGTGGCCGTGCGACGGGCGTCGGCGACCACGGCCGGGTCCGAGCGCAGCTCCCAGGCCGCGACCTGCTCGCTGCCGAGACGTTTCGTCCGCGCCATCAACAGGGCCACGTCGTCGTAGGGGCGGGCCGGGACCAGGG
>NZ_POUC01000909.1 GCF_002891435.1 Streptomyces cahuitamycinicus | reverse complement strand
GTCATCGACGTGACCACCGGCAGACGCCTGTTCGGCAAGGCCTCGGACACCGCGTTCACCCCGGCCTCCACGACGAAGGTCGCCACGGCCGTCGCCGCACTGTCCGCGATGGGCGCCGACCACCGCCTCACCACCCGCGCCGCGCTGGAACCCGACACCAGGGAAGTCGTCCTGGTCGGCGGGGGCGACCCCACGCTCACCGCCCGCGAGAGCACCGACGGTGCGGCCGGCCTGCGCACCCTGGCCGCCGGGACGGCCGCCGCCCTCGCCGACCGGGGCGTGCGCGAGGTGACCCTCTCCTACGACACGACCCGCTACGCGGGCGACGAAATGCACCCGATCGGGGTCGACGGCAATCTCGCCCGCGTCACCCCCCTCATGGCCGACGAGGGCCGCACGAACGACTCGGTGAGCGGCCCCGCCCAGCGCGTGACGGACCCGGCGGCGGACGCGGCCCGCCGGTTCGGGGAGATGCTGGAGTCCCACGGCATCAAGACCACGGCCCCCGGCCCGTCCAAGGCCACGACCCGCGCCAGGACCCTCGCGGCGGTCTCCTCGCCCCCGCTCTCCGCCGTCGTCGAACGCATGCTGACCAACAGCGACAACGACATCGCCGAGGCCCTCGCCCGCCAGACGGCCATCGCCACGGGCAACCGGCCCGACTTCGCCGGTGCGGGCAAGGCCATCGGCTCCCAGCTGCGCAAACTCGGCCTCCCCGTGAAGGGCGCCGTCTTCAAGGACGGCAGTGGCCTGAACCGTGCCGACCGGCTGACCCCCGACCTCCTCACCGCCCTGCTCGCCAAG
>NZ_POUC01000908.1 GCF_002891435.1 Streptomyces cahuitamycinicus | reverse complement strand
GCCCCCGCCCGACGACAGCCGCCGAGGCCGACGTTCGACACCCCGAAGGAGGTGCGGGTTCGCCGCCGTCACCCACGGCGGTACGCCCGATCGACATGAGCGAACCCCCCGCACACCCCGTCCTGGAAACCGCGCGACTGCACTGCCGGTCACTGGAGGAAGCCCTCGGAGGGTTCCGCGAGCACGGCCTCGACCGGGTCGCGGACTGGGGCGGCCGTCTCGCCGACGTCCTCACCGCCGGCGGCCGGCTGCTGGCCGCGGGCAACGGCGGCAGCGCCGCCCAGGCCCAGCACCTCACCGCCGAACTCGTCGGCCGCTACCGCCGGGAACGCCGCGCCTACTCCGCGCTCGCCCTGCACGCCGAGACGTCCAGCATGACCGCCATCGGCAACGACTACGGCTTCGACCACGTCTACGCCCGTCAGGTCACCGCCCACGGCCGCCCCGGCGACATCCTGATGCTGCTCTCCACCTCCGGCCGCAGCCCCAACCTCATCGCCGCCGCCGTGACCGCCCGGCGGGCCGGACTGCGCGTGTGGGCCCTGACCGGGCGCGGCCCCAACCCCCTCGCGGAAGCCGCCCACGCATCCCTGTGCATCGACGCCGGCAGCACCGCGAACGTCCAGGAGATCCATCTCGTCGCCGTCCACCTGCTCTGCGAGTGCTTCGACACGGCCGTGTCCGCGCTGCCGGCACGCCGCGCGGTCCTCACCCACGGGAGCACGTCATGACCGGGCCACACCCGCTCGTCGTCGTGGGGGACGTCCTCCTCGACGAGGACATCGAAGGCGTCTCCACCCGCCTCTCCC
>NZ_POUC01000907.1 GCF_002891435.1 Streptomyces cahuitamycinicus | reverse complement strand
GCCCCGGCAAGGGCCCGCTCGCGCTGCGCGTGGCCCTGGAGACCGGCGCCGGGTTCGACCTGACCGAGGCCGGCACCCAGAAGCGGCTCGCGGTGTACGTCGTGGGCGCCCCGCAGGAGGTCCCGGGCGTGGCCCGGCTCGGCCCGGACCCCCTCGCCGACGACTTCGACCAGCGGCGCCTCGCGGAGCTCCTGGCCGGGGAACGGCGGCAGCTCAAGGGCGCGTTGCGCGACCAGAGCCTGATCGCCGGCGTGGGCAACGCCTACAGCGACGAGATCCTGCACGCGGCGAGGATGTCGCCCTTCAAGCTGGCGGCGTCCCTGAGCGAGGAGGAGACCGGACGGCTGTACGCGGCCCTGCGCGACACACTCACCGAGGCGGTCGAACGCTCCCGGGGCGTGGCGGCCGGGCGGCTGAAGGCCGAGAAGAAAAGCGGACTGCGCGTCCACGGCCGCACCGGCGAGCCCTGCCCGGTGTGCGGCGACACCGTCCGCGAGGTGTCCTTCGCCGACTCCTCGCTCCAGTACTGCCCTACCTGCCAGACGGGCGGCAAGCCGCTGGCGGACCGCAGGATGTCCCGCCTGCTCAAGTGAGACGGGGCCGCGTCAGCGTGGCGGCGGTGTCCACGCGAACATCAGGACGGTCGCGTCGTCGCGCAGTCGGCTGGCGGGTGAGTCGAGGATGGAGTGGATGGGCCGCCGCGGCGTGTCGGGCGCCGGCTCGCCCGCGGCCTCCTCGCCGGGACCGCGGATGCCCGGTGATCCGTCGGGGTGCGACGGCCGGCGGTCTCACACCGGGGCGCGGGGCGCGGGGAGC
>NZ_POUC01000906.1 GCF_002891435.1 Streptomyces cahuitamycinicus | reverse complement strand
GATGAGCGCTAGTCTCGTGGGCTCGGAGATGTGTATAAGCGACAGGGTGGGTGGTGTGCCGCAGTCGCCTGCCGGTCCGGGTGTGCCGCAGCGGCCGCTCGCGCCCAACGCCGGGGACATCGCCGACGCCGCGACGAGCAAGGCGGCTCCGCCGCCGGGCCGTGGCCGGAGCGCGGGTCCTTCCACGCCCCCTCCGCCGGGTGCTCCGGGTGCTCCGAGTGCGCGGCCGGGCAGCACTCCCCCGCCGTCGGGGCCCGGGGCTCCGGGGACTCCGGCGGGTGGTTACGTGCCTACTCAGCTTGTGTCGGCGCTCGGTCCTGACGGTCCGGGAGGGCCCGGAGGTCCGGTTGGGCCCGGTTCCCAGGGCCCCGGTGCGCCCGGCGGTCCCGCCGGCGCCGGGGGTTCGGCTGGGGCCGGATCCGCGCAGGGTCCGGGTGCGCCGCCGCCTCCGCAGCAGCCGGCGGGTGCCCCGCATGCGCCTGGCGCGCCGCAGCCGCCCGGCGCCCCTGGTGGTACGCCTCCGGGGGGTGTCCACCATGCCGCCACGATGTTTGCCGACCCCGGCCGGGCGGGCCCGGGCGCGCCTCAGCCTCCGCAGCCGCCCGGGCCTCCGGGAGCGCCCGGTGCGCCCCATCCGCCCGGTGCTCCGAACCCGCCTGGTGCGCCGCAGCCGCCCGGCGCCCCTGGTGCTCCCGGCGGCCCGGGTCCCGTGCATCACGCGGAAACCATGCTGGCCACGCCTCCGGCGGGCGGCCCCGGCGTGCCTCCGCCGCCGCAGGCCCCCGGAGCGCCTCCCGCTGCCCCCGGAGCCCCTGGTGGGCACGGTGGG
>NZ_POUC01000905.1 GCF_002891435.1 Streptomyces cahuitamycinicus | reverse complement strand
CCTGGGGGCTGAGGGCCGCGCCCCCGAGAGCAGTCGGGGGCGCGGCCGGGCGAGGGAGGGTCAGACCAGGTGCGAGACGGCGGAGAGCAGCAGATCGGCGCCGAGGTTGCAGAACTCGGCGACGACCAGGCGGGAGTCGTCCGCGTGGTCGGTGGGCTCGTCCTTCGCCGGAAGCGCGATCCAGCCGCCCGGCTGCTCGTGGCCGCCGAACTCGACCTCGTCGGCGTTGAGCGGGCGGAGCTGCGGGAAGTTGTCCGTCAGGTGGCGCGTGAAGGCGCTGCCGACGTCGGCGGGCTCCCGTCCGTCGGCCGTGGGGAGCATGACCGGCAGGAGGCCGTACAGGCCGCCCACGGGGCCCTCGTACGTCACGCCGAGGGTGCCGGTCTCGTTGATCACCCACACGCCCCACTCGGCGCCGTTGGACGCGGTCCAGGTGATGCCGACACCCAGGGAGTGGCGGACGGGGTCCACGTGCGCGCCGTGGTCGATGAGGGAGAACCCCACCTCGTTCAGGTGCTGCGCCCCGTCGATGATGATCTGCTCGCGGCCGTGGGCGTGCAGGGTGGCGCTGGCGGCCTCCCGGTCCAGGCGGGGCAGGACGACGCGCAGCAGGCGCCCGGCGAGTTCGGCGACGGGGTCCGGGCCGGTCTCAGTGATGACGGCGTCCGGGGCGTCGGCGAGGGCTCGGGACCGGTCCGCGTAGACCTCGATGCGGCCGTCCAGCTCGACGACGTCGAGGGCACGCTCGCCCTGCACGAGGCGGGACGTCGCGGCGTTGGCGCGGATGCACTGGGGGGCGGGGGCGACCTGCCAGGCCACGCCCTTGCGGG
>NZ_POUC01000904.1 GCF_002891435.1 Streptomyces cahuitamycinicus | reverse complement strand
CTGGTGGCCTGCTGGTTTCTGCGTCACCCGCCGAGGACGAGGTTGTGCAGGCGGGCGATCCCGAGCATGGCGTGGTGGACGCCGTCGCCCTTCAGCCGGCAGTCGCGGAGGATCTTCCAGCCCTTCATCCGGGCGAAGACGTGCTCGACGCGGGCACGGACCTTGCGGTGGGAGGCGTTGTGCTCCTCCTTCCAGTCCGGGAGTTCGCTCTGGCCTTTCTCGCGGCGGTGCGGGATGACCAGGCCGGTGCCGCGGTAGCCGCCGTCGGCGATGACCATGGTCTTGCCGACAGCGTCTTTCGCGCCGGACAGCTCCCATGCCTTGCAGTCGTTGCGGTTGCCGGGCAGCGGCCGGCCGACGGCGACGACGAGCCGGGTGTCTGCGTCGATGACGACCTGGTGGTTGGTGGAGTACCGGTAGTTCTTGGACTGCTCGGCGATGGTGTGGTCGCGGGTAGGAACGAGGGTGCCGTCCACAATCAGCACGGTGTCCTTGCGTAACCGCTTGCGCTGCTGGAGCGCGAGCGTGGGCCCGAGGTGGTCGATGATGCGGTCGGCGGCCGACTTGGACACCCCGAACAGCGGCGCCAGTTGGCGCAGGGTCAGGTTCGTCCGCCAGTACGCGGCGACCAGGAGCACGCGGTCCTCCAGGGGCAGGCTCCAGGGCCGACCCTTGCGCACCGGGTCCGCACCCTCACGCCGGAGCGCGGTGACCAGCCTGCCGAACTGGCGCGGGCTCAGCCCGGTGAACGGGGCTATCCAGGAGGGCTCCGACGCCGTGATCACACCAGACACAGCAAGATCATCTCACCAGTGACCAGCAGTTACGGGACAGCCCTTA
>NZ_POUC01000903.1 GCF_002891435.1 Streptomyces cahuitamycinicus | reverse complement strand
TAGGGTTCGTCGGCAGCGTCAGATGTGTATAAGGAGACAGGCACCCCGCCGGCCGTCAGGCAACCCAGCCCCGCCCCGGTGTGCAGCAGCACGTGCAGGGGCTCGGCCCCGAGGGCGGTGCCGATGAGCAGCCCCAGGGCCGGCAGCCCGGCGAGCATCACCGCCGTGGCCCGGGCGCCCGCCAGCTGGGCCCGCAGATCCGAGCGCTGATCACGTTCGGCGCGCAGAGCGGCGGCCAGCCGGTCGAGTCCGGCGGCGAGCCCGGCACCCTGGTCCACGGCGACCCGCCAGCACGCCGCGAGTCCCCGCAGTCCCTCGGCACCCGCCTGCCGGGCCGCCGTGGCGAGCGCGTCCGGCACGTCACCGCCGAACCGCGCCGCCGCCAGCACCGTCGCCTGCGCGTCCGCGAGTCCGCCGCAGTCCCGCGCGGACCGCAGCAGCGCCTCACCCGGCTGGCGTCCGGCCCGCACCTCGCCGGCGAGCGCTCCGCACAACGCCACCACCGCGTCGGCCCGGCGCTCCCGGTCCCGCCGCGCCCGGCCGGCCAGCCGGGCCCGCCGCAGCAACGGCACTCCGGCCGCGCCCAGGACGGCCGGCAGCACCGACGCCCCGAGCACCGCCAGGATCAGACCGGCCACCGGCGACCACCACTCGGGCCGCAGCCGCCCGCGGACATGCCGCAGTTCACCGGTCATCCGCCGCCACCCGGGCGGTCCGCTCCCCGCGGCTTCGCTGCCCGCGAGCAGCAGCCGCGCCCGCCGCGCCGCCTCCCGACGCTCACCCAGTAGCCAGACGGCCACCCCCGCACACGCCGCGGCGGCACCCATCGACATCTCAGCC
>NZ_POUC01000902.1 GCF_002891435.1 Streptomyces cahuitamycinicus | reverse complement strand
GGCGTGATGGCGCTGCTCATGCGCGCCGAGCTCGCCCGGCCCGGTCTGCAGATCATGTCGAACGAGCAGTTCAACCAGGCGTTCACGATGCACGGCACGATCATGCTGCTGATGTTCGCGACGCCGCTGTTCGCCGGCTTCGCGAACTGGATCATGCCGCTGCAGATCGGCGCGCCGGACGTGGCGTTCCCGCGGCTGAACATGTTCGCCTACTGGCTGTACCTGTTCGGCTCGCTCATCGCGGTCGGCGGCTTCCTCACCCCGCAGGGCGCGGCCGACTTCGGCTGGTTCGCCTACAGCCCGCTCTCGGACGCGGTCCGCTCCCCGGGCATCGGCGCCGACATGTGGATCATGGGTCTGGCCTTCTCCGGCTTCGGCACGATCCTTGGCTCGGTCAACTTCATCACCACGATCATCTGCATGCGCGCACCGGGCATGACGATGTTCCGCATGCCGATCTTCACCTGGAACGTGCTGCTGACCGGTGTCCTGGTCCTGCTCGCCTTCCCGGTCCTGGCCGCGGCCCTGTTCGCCCTGGAGGCGGACCGCAAGTTCGGGGCGCACATCTTCGACTCCGCCAACGGCGGCGCGTTGCTGTGGCAACACCTCTTCTGGTTCTTCGGCCATCCAGAGGTGTACATCATCGCCTTGCCGTTCTTCGGGATCATCTCCGAGGTCATCCCGGTCTTCTCCCGTAAGCCGATGTTCGGTTACACGGGTCTGATCGGCGCGACCATCGCGATCGCGGGTCTGTCCGTGACGGTGTGGGCCCACCACATGTACGTCACCGGCGGTGTGCTGCTGCCGTTCTTCTCCTTCATGACGTTCCTCATCGCCGTCCCGACCGG
>NZ_POUC01000901.1 GCF_002891435.1 Streptomyces cahuitamycinicus | reverse complement strand
CTCCCGAACCGCTTCCGCGGCCACCTCCTCCGCGGCGCGCGCACACCCCCACCCCCGCTCGGTCAGCACGACCAGACGGGCCCGCGCGTCCCCGGGGTGCGGCCGTCGCTCGACATACCCCTTGCGCACCATCTCGTCGACGAGCTGGCTCGCGGCCTGCTTGGTCACCCCGAGATGGGCGGCGAGGTCGGTGACCGTCGCGCCGTCCGGGGCGAGCCGGGCGAAGGCGAAGCCGTGCGCGGGGCGCACCCCTTCGAATCCGCGGGCGAGCACGCCCTCGTTGATGCGTTGCGTGAGCCCGCCGGCGGCGGCGAGCAGGGCGGCGGACAGGGCCATGGCCTCGGAGTTCTGCACGCATGCATTGAAACACCCTTGACGTGATAGTCAAGCTGCTTGACCATATAGTCAATCTGCTTGACCATTTGGAGGTCTCATGCCCATCGTCCGCTCGTCCGAAGCCGTCATCCACGAGATCCACGGCGCCCGATTCGTCTCGTACGCCACCCCGAACAGCGGCAGCAAGGAGCTGTGCGCCTGGCGCGGCGAGATCCCGGCCGGCCTCAAGGCGCCCGCGCACACGGTCAGCCGGGAGGAGATCTTCCATCTGCTCGACGGCGAACTGCTGATCACCCTCGACGGCCGCACCGAGCGGATCGCCGCGGGCGACACGGTGATCATCAACCCCGGCGCCACCCTGGCCGTCGAGAACCCGACCGACCGGACCGCGTTCTCCTGGGTCACCACCTCGATCGGCCTGGAGGCACGGCTGGCCGACGGCACCCGCATCGCGCCGCCGTGGGCCAACTGACGTCATGAGGGAGGCTCTACGCCGCCCGCCCCCCTAGTCC
>NZ_POUC01000900.1 GCF_002891435.1 Streptomyces cahuitamycinicus | reverse complement strand
ATTGCGAGCCGTGGTCGGTGTGCATCACTGCCCCGGCCAGGCTCCCGCGGGTCCGCCCGGCGGCGGCCAGGGCGTCGATGACGAGCTCGGTTCGCATGTGATCGGCGATAGCCCATCCAGCCAGACGTCGCGAGCACAGGTCGATGACGGTCGCGAGATAGCAGAACTTCCCACCGCCGACGGGCAGGTAGGTGATGTCACCGACGTACTTGGTGTTCACCACGGTCGCGGTGAAGTCACGGCCGATGAGGTCCGGTGCTTTCGCCGCTGCCGGGTCCGCGGCCGTGGTCCTGTGCCGGCGGCGCAGACGGACCCCCTCGATCCCGAGGGTCCGCATGATCTTCGCGACGCGCTTGTGGTTGATTCGATCGCCCTCGTCGCGGAGCTCGGCGGTGATCCTGGGGGCGCCGTAGGTCCCGTCGGAGTCCAGGTGAACCCTGCGTATCCGGGCCGCGAGCCCCGCCTCAGCACTCCGCCGGGCCGCCCTCGCGGCCGCGGTGCGGCGCCAGTAGTAGAAACTCGAGCGCGCGATCCCCAGCAACGAGCACAACCGCTTGACGCCGAACCGGCGCTGATGATCATCAACGAACTGGCAGCGGTTCACCAGCCCGTCTCCGTGGCGAAATACCGGGCCGCCTTGCGGAGAATGTCACGTTCTTCCTCCAAATCGCGGATCCTCTTTCGCGCGGCCGCGAGATCGGCCTCCACCGACGACCCCGGCACCGCTGGTGCCCCTTCAGTCCGGCCGCGGCCATGGCCCGCGCCTGCGGCCCGGATCCAGTTCCGCAGCGTCTCCGGGTTCACCCCCAGATCGGTGGCGATCGCCTTGATCGTCGCTCCCGGCCTCGACCGGTACAAC
>NZ_POUC01000008.1 GCF_002891435.1 Streptomyces cahuitamycinicus | reverse complement strand
ACGCCCCCGAACCCGACGAAGACGACCTCGACGCCATCGCACCGCCCCAGCCGGTGTTCCACGTGGAGCAGGCCCTCCTCGGCGCCCTCCTCCTCGATCCGCACCGTCTCAGCAACGTGACCGGCATCGCCGCCGACTCGTTCTCCACCGCCACGCACGCCGCCTTGTACGCCGCGATCATCACCCTGCCGCCGCCCAACCCCGCCGAGCACGCGAAGAACACCAAGTGGCTCGACCGCGTGCTCGCCACAGGCCGGGAGCAGGCGCGCGGACTCACCGCCTCCTACCTGCACACCCTCGTCCAGGTCTGCCCCTGGCCCAGCCACGCCCCCGCCTACGCCCGGATGGTCGAGGCGGAGCACTCCCGCCGCCGCCTGCTGACGGCCGCCGAACGCCTCGTCCACACCGTCCACGACGTCTCCCTCCCGCACCCCGTCCAGACGGTTCTCGCCGAGGCCGATGCGCTCGCCGCGGTCGTGGACGACATCGCCAACCGCTTCCCGCCACGCGCAGGCGTGCTGCCCCGCACCACGGCACCGCAGCCGCCCGCCGCGCCCGACCCCGCAGAGGCCGTCGAGGAGGAGCAGATGCTGCTCGCCACCGCAACGGCCTACCCCTCCGACATCGAAGCCGTCCGGTGGCTGCTCCCCGACGACCTCACCCTGCCACTGCACGCCGGCCTGTGGCAGTGCCTGACCGGCCTTGCCCGCCGCCACGAGCCCGTCGACCCCGTCACCGTCCTGTGGGAAGCCCAGCAGCGCGGCCTGCTGGACGACGGCAGTGAACCAGGCGAGGTCCTCCGCATGCTGGCCGAACCGGCCGGATCCGTCGAGCACTGGGGCGAGCGCGCCCTGCAGCGCTCCCTCCTGGCCACGGCCGAGCACACCGGCCGACGCATCGAGGCATACGCCGGCGACCCGGCGAACACCCCCTTCCAACTCGTCGTCGGCGCCCGCCGCGCCCTCGCCGACATCGCCGCCGCCCGCACCCGCTGGCAGCACGCCACCGGAGCCACCCCGCCACAGCAGCGGCGACCGGCGCCCACCACCCGCGCCGGCCCGCCGACCACCACGGCCGCACACGCCGCCCGGTCCACACGGGCAACCCGATAGCCCCCCGCGTACACCGGTGGCCGGACCCCAAGGCCCTGCCACCGGCACAAGAGACGAGACCCCCACGTGACTCCCGCCATCGACGCCCACGTCCGCCTCGGCACCCACCCCACTCACCCGAGCGCCGTGCAGGTGGTCCTAACCGGCAGCCAGGCCCACGTCGCTCTCATGGCTCTGGAGGCTGCCGACTGGAGCGCCGCCGCCGACAACATCCTGGTCCTGGCCCGCATCGATCACGAGGAGTCTCAATGACTGAGTCAAGCGCCAGCGTGGCTTGGGCTCTCTGAGGTGGGCTCTGTCTGCAGCCGCCTTGATCGTCCGAGGCGGAACACTTACTGTAATCAGCAAGTTTCTCCCACCGCTTGGCCGGGCCGTTGCATTGGAATTCTGAAGCGGCCGACGACGGTGAAGTAGATATCCCACTCATAACCCGCTTGGGTACTGCCATCGTGGATGATGTTGTCCGTAGGTGCTATGTACGCCTCGCCGGGTGAAATACGCAGCCGCACAACGGGATAGGCCGGCATGCGCTCCACAAAGCGGACAAGCAGGTCACCGGTTAGTCGCGCAACGGATAGATCCGTGGCGTCATTACCAAGCTGCCATATTCTAGAGAGGGGAAGATTAATGTAGGTGAAATACCGATCCCCATCCCCAAGGTTCATCGCGATACGATTCGGGGAACCATCACGAGCTTTCATCTGTGCCCCAAACCAGTTGTCACAGTGAAGCCCAACGAGACGGCCAGTCTTGTTGTCCACCGTGACGTTGGGCAATCCCGGAGGATTAACGCGGATACCCATTTGCCATATCTGCGATGAACCGGATTCAGCATGTTCAGCGGCGCACTCAATCGCTCGCTGCAGCGGCTGACCGCTTACATATCGATTCACCTCATCCCAGTCGGACACCATCTCAGCCCTACTTCGGGCAGCATCGAACTCATCGTAGAGATCAGACGAAAGAGATAGAACCGCTACGCAGCAGCCGGGCGCCGCGGAAACTCCGTTCACGATGGTGTCAAGCTCGGACGCCGACGGAAGAACCCATGGCTCCCTGGCAACCACAGCGTTGTCCTCGTACCGCAAAGCGTGCCGTGGGTGGTGGCATGACAGGGTTGAAGGAGATGGCGGCGCGGCAAGTCCCGCACTTATCCAGACCCGAGGTTTTTCTGAACGAGTGCTTGTTGTTGCATCGACGAAACTGATTCCACGTTCGAGTACCACGCTTCATCACCACCCCACACTCGGAACTGAGAGCCCCAAGCGATGGGCATATATGTCGAGCGAAGGGGCCGGACCCTCGGCGTCCAGATGGTGCTGAGCGATCTTCCTCCATCCCCACCTCTCATAGATGGAGATGGAAACGCCAGCCTGAGGCTGCACTGCCAAGGTTGCCCACTTCTCGGACCGATCACTGAGAATTGAATCATGCAGGCTTCTGCCTACCCCAAGGAAACGAAAGTCCTGCCGGACCGCGAAATCAGTAACATGGAAAGCCGGCCCTGCGAAACGACGGACGACCCTATCTGGAAGGAACCCCCGCTGATGCTGGGAGGGAACAGGAGCTCCATACACGAAACCGATCAAATTCGACCCTGTCACTGCCAAAGCCAGGGTGAAACCCTCGGTCATCATGAGGCTCGACAGTCGATTGCGTTGGTGGCATCCCTCGTCATCGCACCACACGAACGGAGGCACCGAGAATACCTCGACGTACAAGTCCGTGATCTCGTCAAGCCATCGAGAAGCGAGGTCAGCAGCGCCAAGTTGGACGATCACTGCCGGCCGGACCATCACAGAAGCCCGCTAGTCAGCTGGAAAAACAAGGCGGAAGCCTCCTCCCAGATACATGGCCGAATACCCGAATCCACGACATGCCGCCCGGGAGTTGTAGGGGGCGCAGTACCATGCTCCCCCTCTCATCACTCGGTCGCAGATTCTATACAGATTTTCCCTACCATCTGATGCATCATATGGGTACGGCAGCGGCATAGAGCTGCACCATTCCCAAACGTTGCCAACCATGTCACGCGCGCCATAGGGGCTCACCCCAGCGGGATAGAGGCCGATTTCAGCAGCTTTCCCCAGCCCGCCGTCCGGCGTATTCACCAGTTGAGGATCCCAGGTATCGCCCCATGGATAGATCCGGCCGTCTGTGCCCCGGGCAGCTTTCTCCCACTCAGCTTCTGTCGGTAGGCGGCAAGGACGCTCCAGCCGTTCACTCAACCAAACAGAATAAGTGACGGCGTGGAACCAAGAGACAGACGTAACTGGGAGAGCAGGTTTAACCAACTGATCGTCCCACGTCACCCCACGGAAAGTGTATGGCCTGGGAACGGCGCCATCGGATACGGCAGCCGCATACTCCGCCACCGTGACGGGAAACACACCAAACTCAATGTCTACTGTATTTGCATTATGAGCTGGACACTCATCAGTATAAGCAGCTCGGTCTCTTTGCGGATCGCTGCCCATGCTAAATGATCCGTGAGGAACATGCACGGTTGGCGGGGTTACGGCCCCGCAAGATGCGTGGACACTAAACCCGAGATCTTGCAGGTAGACTGGCAATCCATGTAGGGAAAAGAGGCCGAATTGACCACTCGCCTGACCCTTGCTGGCGGAGGTGCGTGGATTGATCTTCGACATGTGAGCCTCGCTCACTTGATTGGCGCCGCCAGGAGGCCCCGCATCTCGGAGCTCACCGGTGCTTGCGTGGCTCAGGTTGCGGGGACTCAGACCCCATCTACGATAACTAGTGAGCGACCTTCGTCAAATTCTACGGAGGCAGTGATGGACTCTGAGCGGCATGCCTTCCACCAGGAGATTGGACCCCACCTGGACCAACTGGGTGATGCGGTTCGAGACCTCGCCGACGAGACTGCCGAGGACAACCTGCCTGAAAGCCCAGAACTTCAGTGGGGGCAGTGGGCAAACTGGGCCTCATGGACCAAGATCGCATGATGCGTTGCTTCCGCGCATCTAACGCCGTATGCCTCGATCTATGCCGTCTCCGATACCGCATAGATCGCCGAACGTGAAATGGCGTCAATCATGACAGCTGGGCCCCCATCTGTGCAGACGCAGCTTGCGGTCGTACAGGCGACACCTTTCTGCAATATTCGCTGCCGCTACTGCTATCTGCCTGACCGTGGATCAAGCGAAGTTATTTCCATGGCTACGCTCGAGCGCATTGCCGACCAATTGTCTAAATCTCGTCATGTGCGGGATGCTTTGACAGTTGTCTGGCATGCCGGCGAGCCCTTGCGACTCCCAATCCAGTTCTACCGCGAGGCATTCGACGTGTTCCGGAACAGGGACTGGGGTGATGTCGACTTGTCTTTCTCGATGCAGACCAACGCCATGATGATCAATCAATCGTGGTGCGACCTATTTAGCGAATATAAGGTAAACGTAGGGGTGAGTCTGGACGGGCCGGCGGAGTTGCACGACCAAAATCGAGTCGACCGAGCGGGACGCGGCACGTTCGATAGGGTGATGCGGGGAGTCCGCCTATTGCAGGATTCCGGTCTGAATCCATCGGTTATCGCGGTCGTCACCAAAGGCTCACTTACACACGGCCGGGAGTTCTGGCAGTTCTTTGCTGATGCCGGCATTACCGTTGTTGGTCTGAATCCGGAAGAAGCCGAGGGATCACATGAGCGCTCCAGTATCCACGACGACGACTCGGAGCACGAATTTCGGGCCTTCGTCGATGAGATCCTGACTCTAGGCATCGGTCAGCGCGGGTATCCCCGCTTGCGAGAGTACGACAACTTTCGTCAGCTCGCGAGTTCGTTCCGCACAAATCAAGTGCGCTGCCACGACAACGTTCCTATGGCGATCTTGAGCTTCGACCATCGGGGCAATGTATCTACATTCTCACCTGAACTCTTGACGGCAAGACATGAGCCATTCGGAGATTTTCTCTTCGGTAACGTTCACGACGACGAAATAGACACCATAGTAGAGAGCCCAAAGTTCACCGCGGTCAATAAGGCCGTCCAAAGTGGTGTGGCCAAGTGTCAATCTGAGTGCGGTTACTTTGACTTTTGTGGTGGTGGTTCTCCGTCGAACAAGATTGCGGAGGCCGGCACGTTCGACGTGGCGGAAACTCGATCATGCAGGCTCAGAGTAAAGGTTATGGTAAGCGCATTCGTCGATTCCGCTGGACCGGAGAGAGACTCGAGGAGGTCGGAGTCATGACACCTAGCGCAGATGGTGGACGATGTCCGGCAGATGTATTCATCGTGGGTGCCGGAGTACAGGTTCCGGATCATCTCACATCTGCGGCGATCGACGTCCTGGACCAGTGTCAGGAGATCTATTCGATCCTCCCGCGGTCAACGAGCCGCTTGATGCCGAGCAGATGGGCATCAAAAACGAGAGATCTGCAAGAGATATACCAACGAGGTGGGCGGCGGCTGGATGTCTATAGGGAAGAGATCAACCTCATCTGGCAAGCTGCTCGCAGCAATCCCCCCGTGGCGTACCTTACAGTGGGAAATCCGGTGGTTTTCGACAGTGTCACTGCAGGGCTGATCGAGCGGGCTAAATGCGGCGACATGAGCGTCCGCGTGATTGCTGGCGTCTCCTCCGTAGATGCCATCATGGCTGATCTCGGGATCGATTACGCACCCGGGATCCAAATTTTGGAAGCGTCTTCCCTTGTGGCTCACAATATTCAGCCACGAAATGACATTGACTGTTTGGTGATGCAGCCCAACGTTTTTGGCACAGCATTTGTGACGATGGGGCGGAAGCCGTGCGCGGCAGCGTTGTGGCCCCTGCGCGATCATCTTCTTAAGTGTTACCCGAGCGATCATACGGTGACCTATATCACGTGTTCTGTGAGGTCAGGTAATCCGGCTCATCTCGAGTCCTTTCCGCTGAGTTGTCTAGGTGGGACCGAAATGTCACCCCAGACCCTAGGCGCGTCTCTTTTCATCCCTGCAGCAGTTCCGCTCAAGGCAGATGAATACTTCTCGGACCGCTTTCGAGATCAAAGCGAGTTCGAGAGAAATTACCGGTAATACTTAGAGGCATATATGAGGTCGGGGCAGGGCCATACGATCAGCGATGGGCGGTTCGGCGTTGCTGTATTCCTCTCAGGCGGTGTCGACTCCACCGTTCTCTTGGGAAAGATGTGCGCCGAGAAGTCGAGCGAACTGATCGCCGTTCACTTCGCTGGTTTCTCCTCACCGGAAGAGTCAGCAGCCGCTCGAGCTATCGCGCACCAGGCGCGAGTCGCATATTGGAGCATCGATATGTCATCGTTGCTGCTGTCCTGGAGATCCGCACGAGTCGCCCAGGAAGGGGGCGGCGAGCGGGCTATTTTCGGCGCAGCCACAATGTACTCGGCTGCTTTGGCTTTCGCAATGGCACACAGAATCAACTCGGTGGCGTTTGGACTCCATCGAGAGGATGCGCAAGAACATGTGGAGCAAAGTCCATCATTCCTCAACTATATACGGCAAGGAATCAAGCTTGTCGGAAGTGAAGTGCGAATTCTGGTTCCATTCCAGGATATGAGTAAATGCGACATCATCCGGATAGGAAACGCTCTGAGTGTGGATATGTCTCGGTCCTGGAGTTGTCTGCGCCCATCAGGAAGTATGCAATGCGGTACTTGCGAGGCATGTCTCTCAAGGAGAAATGCATTCAGGCAGGCCGCAGTGGTCGATGCCACGAAGTACGAGAGGCAATGACCCGCGGCTTCCAGCGGGTGTGTCTTGAGACGGCCGAGCGGTTCGCTCGCGGTGAGAAGAGCGAGGCCGTCGGTAGGGATCTTCGGGTGACGTCGCGGTCGGTCCGGCGCTGGCGGCGGGAATGGCGCAGCTCCGCCTCGCGAGGAAGGCATCAGGCGAGCCTCGTCATCCTGCCAGCCACCGGTGGTAGGGACACGGAATGCCAGACAGAGCCATCTTCAAAGATCCTTATATCGCGTGATCGGCGCGACAGGGGTGAACGTTCGGTTGTCGCGCAGGAGAGCCCATAGGACACTGGCACGCCGGCGTGCGAGCGCTATGACGGCCTGGACGTGTTTGCAGCCCTCGCCGCGCTTCTTGAGGTAGAAGTCCCTGTTCGGGCCCTCGCGGATGATACTGGTCTGCGCGGACAGGTAGAACACTCTGCGTAGGCGCCGGCTATAGCGCTTGGGGCGGTGCAGGTTGCCGATGCGACGGCCTGAGTCCCTTGGCACGGGCACCAGCCCCGCTGCTGAGGCTAGGTGGCCAGCGTCCGCGTAAGCCCACAGGTCACCGGCGGCTACGACGAACTCGGCACCGAGAATTGGGCCCATACCTGGCAACGATTCGATGATCTCGGCCTGAGGGTGGGTGCGGAATCTTTCCCGGATCTGACGGTCGACGCCCTTGAGTCGGTCATCCAGGCTGAGGATCTGCGCAGCCAAATCGGCGACGATCTGGGCGGCGACGGCCTCACCGGGCAGCAAGATTTGCTGAGCCTGAGAAGCCTCTAGCGCAGTAGTGGCGACCGCATGGGCGCCGCGGACACCGCGCTTGGCAAGCCACGCCGTCAGTCTGCTCCGCCCGCGGCGGCGGATGGAGGCGGGAGTCTGGTATCCCGTCAGAAGGACAAGGGCGCCCTTGTGGGCCGAGTAGTCGAAGGCACGTTCCAGCGCGGGGAAGATGCCGCTGAGCACGTCGCGCAGCCGGTTGATCATGCGGACACGGTCGGCAACGAGGTCCGACCGATGTCCCGTCAGCAGCGCCAGGTCGGTTGCCAACTGGGCAGGCACATCGATGGTTGCGAAGTCCTGGCGATGACGGGCAGTTTCGGCGATGACGTAGGCGTCGCGTGCATCGGTCTTGGCTTCGCCACGGTAGGCGCCAGCCATGCGGTTGACCGTGCGACCAGGTACATAGACAGCCTGCTGACCGTGACTAGCGAGCAGTGCTATCAGCAGAGCGGAAGCCGTTCCGGAGATGTCCACCGCCCAGCGGACCTCATCTGCCAGGTCCAGGATCTCGCCGAGGGCCATGAGGATGGCAGTCTCATCGTTGTCGATCTTCTTCGACCATAGGGTCGTACCGGTTTCGTCGACCACTGCCGCCCAATGATGGCCCTTGCCCGCGTCGATCCCACACCAGGCTTGGCTGAGTCGGTTGCTCACTCGCCCTCTCCTCATTCCGCACGACATGTCGTGAGCCCGAGGAACACCCCGCTGTCCGCTCCGTAAACAGCGACCGCACAAGGCGCGCACATCTCAATCAGCAGTCAGGGCGCCCCAGAGAGTCGAACGGCCACTCCTCGCTAGCCACTACTGGCAGGCCCTACTCAGCCACATCCGACTCTCCTGGGCTGACCAACACCTTACGGAGCCCTACTGGGCCGCTGACGCCGCCAAGCACCTGATCGCCGAAGGCATCACCGTCGAGATCACCCCTCGGCTCCAGGAGGCCATCGACGAGGAATGGACCTGGGCGAACTACCCGATGCCCTGGTGCACCCGCAGCGAAATCCGCGAGGTCTCCAACCAGGCGCAGAAGATCCACGACGACATCCGCCACGGCCAGCTCCTCATCCACGCCCACGCCCACGACGGCCACACCACCGCCGCGGTCGGCACAGACCTCCACCCAGGCGGCAAGTCCGTCTACCTGCACGGCGAGGACCACCTGCGCCAGGTCGCCGACACCTTCGACTCACCCGCCCAGGCCCTCCTCGCCTTCGAGAAGGACCACACAGCCGAGATGCGCCCCGGCCCGGCACCCCTGACCGACACCGAACGCGCCGTCGACGTCACCACGGCCAAGTCAGAACCCTGCCGCCCGGAGCCGGAGACCGTCCCCGTCTACCGGGCCGATGCCGGCGACCACGATGCCCTCCTCGACGCCTTCCTCGACGCGCACATCGAGTTCGAAAAATGGCGCACCTTCCCTGTTGAATCAGCGTGTCGAAGCCGATCAGGGGGCGGTTCAGGGGACTGGCGTGTGTTCTGGGTGCCACGCGACACGGTTCGAGGTGGGATGTCACCTCATCCCGTTCCCGACCAGGAAACGGTCCAGGGGCAGACTGAGCGCCTCCACAACGAGCGGCGTAGCAAAATGCATGGGCCGGGCGACAGGCACCGAACTGTCATGCCGAGGTCTGGTGCGCTCGGTTCGCCGGGCGGGGTTCGGCAGCCCCCTGTCGCCGACCCTCGTGGCGTGTTCAACGATCGTGGCCGCCAGCGGACGAGGCACCGTTCTCGCTTTCTGCTAGGCGGAAACGAGATAGGTCGCGGGCGAGTCGGATGACCTGACCGATGGTTAGCGAGTCGGGCGTGCCGGTGTAACTAACGTTCTGTGTACCCAGGGTGAGTTCGTCGTCGGTGACGGCCATCTCCAGGCCGATATTGACCCCCTCCCTAGTGTCCGGGACAAGCCTGACTAGAGTGACACCTTGCCGTCCTTCGGTTGCGAGCCAATCCAGCTCGTCAGGCAACGGCAGAGTGTCACAGACGATCAGAATGTGGGGAAGCTGCCGTGAACCGTCTCTACTAAAAGGCGGTCGGTCACCTACTGCTGCTACAAGCCGAGTGAAGCTAACCGCGTCGTCGGCAAAGGCGGTTGTGTTTGACGGGGTCTGATGGCCAGGAAGACGCTGCGCGTGCGGCAGGTAGTCGATCCATTCCCATTCGTGGGACTGTTGCACGGGCCCGTAAATCATCAATCGGAGGTCGTCAGGCCCGTGAAATGTCACCGCCTGCCCAACGATACTTCGCACGAGGTTGCGAATACTTTGTTCGTCAGTGCCGCACACGTGGATGTGGTGAAACGCCTTGAGGCTGACGGCCATGGGCATCTCTGCCATGGTTCCGTACTCGTAAACGAGTGAGGCCAGACCGTCAACACACACAGCATCGGCCCCTGCTGGAATAGTTGGAGATTCCAGATCCGTGGCGAGCCGTTGCTCTCCGGATCCCACTCGCACTTGTAGGAAATCGGGGTCATCGGCTGTTCTCTCCCACAACTGACTGCGGCGAGACACGACGGAACGCAACTCCGATGGCTCTGGGTTCAACCACAGCTGGGCTTCTCGTTGCTTCAAGGCTGTTCGATGCAGCTGGCGGCGTACGTCGGTAAGGTAGCGGAGATAGGCCCGCCGTTGTTGCGTCGCATGGGTCACCTCCCCGGCCGAGCCGCGTACCGAAGCAAAGCAGGTGACGGCGATACCCACCCCTAGGGTTACGAACCCGACTGCCCTTCCCATGCTGCTGTCCACGAAGAGGAGCAGGAGGCAGGAGGATGCTATGCCTGGGGAAGTTAAGAGGGCCGACGACAGCCACCTATGGCGCCAAGTGCGGTCCGTGTGGACGGGAGGCGGCCGGAGTGGCACGGGATCGGTAGGGACGGATGCGGGAAGGAACCGCGGCTGACGGACGAAGGCTTGAGTGGGCGACGGGGCTCCGGAGAAAGTGCTGGAGGGATCCGGATCAGGATCCGTAGTTGCGATGCTCAATCAATTCTCCGTCATGTGATCACGATGCCGCTGCCAGCACCGTTGGTCGGGCCGAGGTCGTCCAGAAGATGCGCGAGACCCGCCGGCAAACGAGTTCTCTGGCCCAGTACTGCAGAGCGCAATTGCTCGAGGGTGAGTGAACGAGCAAGCCTCAGGTCTGCGGCGACGAGGATGGTGCCCGACAGATCGGCACCGTACAGGTCTGCCCCCGACAGGTCTGTGCCCGTGAGGTCGGCTCGCCCAAGGCGCGCGTTGATCAAGGTAGCGTTTCGCAGATCCGCCCCGTCCAGACGCGCTCCGTCAAGCCGGGCGGAGAAGAGATCAGCTCCGCGAAGGGAGACGGACGATGCCCAGGCGTCCTCGAGCCGTGCGGAAGACAACAAGCAGTCGCTAAACGCTGCACCCTTCATCTCGGCCCCTCGCAAGTCAGCGCGTGGGAGGCGCGCCGCAGTCAGATCGGCCCCTTCAAGGCGAGCGCCGCGCAAATCTGTGTCTTCGAGTTCGGCTTCGCGTAGAAAGGATCGGCGCAGGTCAGCGCCTCGCAAGAGCGATCGGCTGATCTCTCCGCCTTCGAATGCCAGGCCGTCTAGCTCAGCGCCCCTCAGGTCAGCCTCCGAGAGTTCGACGCGAGTCCTGCGGCCGAGCGAACCGAGCACCGTCAACGCCGCGTGGACGTCAGGCTCCGATCTCGGCGGTTGAGAGGTCCGATTCGGTCTCTCGGAGCCCCGAGCCTGCCCGCCCGGTGCTGGCTCGGCTATCGGACAGCGACGTACGACAAACGACGAGAGTACTTGTGCAATCGAGGCGACGTCGTGCCGAGAATCCCGGGCTAGTCTCTCCAGGGCGAACACGCCGCCAAGGCGTGCATCCAGGTTGTCGCTGCTCAGCTGGCTGACCGCACCCGCGTATCGATCCGTGACCTGGCTCTGGCGCGACAGTACGTATCCCCTGCCCGTGTAGACGAGCCCCCCGAGAACGGCGAGCCCAGCGGCGGTCTGAAGCACCGTGCCACGAACGGTGTTGAGATGCACGAGGCGTTCGGCTGGCTTCAACTGCTTCGCCTCCGGATCAGCAAGCTGATGCGGAATCCATTGCAAGAGTAGGAATCCGAGAGCAACGGAGACGGCCAGCACCGTGATCAACATAAGTGCCGGTCGTAAGTGCCTACCACCACGCATCATCACGTGGGCTCCTCCCCAGGGCTCAGTGACGAGCAACCTATCGATGCGCCAGAGCTCCAGCAAACGTTGACCTCCTAAGCGCAGACGGCCGCGATGCCTCCTGTCCGAAGCGCAGAACCTCGACTTTAGCCATCCGGTGGTAGAGCGGACTGCCAGCGCCACCGAAGTCGTTTCATTCATCTCTCTGTGGCCCTACGGCACAGGGTACGAACATTGCCGTTCTGGCCTCGCCAACCGAGGGGGGAGCGGCTGTTCGTGGTCACGTTGTCCGAGTCGGCGAGGACGCGTGACCGTCTGGCCCCCCAAAGGCGATCGCCCGGCCAGTCGCGTCCTTGGCGGGCGACTTGAGTCCGACACGCTGACTTGACAGGGAACGGACCTGGTCGTGACAACCCACGCCATCCACGAGTCGCAGACTCTGCGCATCGAGCGCGTCCACGACACCCCCGCCCACGAGACCGCATGGACCGTAGCCGCCTACGAGACACCCGTCTCCGACCGCATGTGGGTCCTCACCGCGACCGGCGCCACCCCCGCCCCGGTGCTGCAGGATCTGCTGATCCACCTCGCCGACGGCGACGGCTGGGACACTGTCATCGGCGCCCCGGTGGACGAGAAGATGGTCACCTCAGCCACCCAGCCGCTCTCCGACGCCGGATGGAAGCACACCGTGGACGGGCGATGGATCCGCTGGACGTCCCCCGACGGGGACGCGGGCGTCCAGCTCGACGCCTTCGCCGCACAACACGCGAGTCAGAACCTGGCCACCTGGACCATCTGGGCCGGCCCTGGTCCGGACCGGCCCACCTGGGCCATCACCGCGTCCCCGTACACGCCGAGTTCACTGCTGGCGGGTCTCTCTGGGTCCCTCGCCCATGAGACCGGCACGCGCCAGGCCCAGCTGGGCCGCGAGCACAGGACCCGCCTCGCCACCAGTGCGCCGGCGGCTCCGGCGGTCACGGCCGGCCGACCCGCCGGCCGTTCGCGTTGATAAGCATCGGGCACTGCCCGCTGGCAGCTCCAGCTGCATGCGTCGAGACACAGTCTGGGCGCGATCACAACCGCAAGTGGGACAAGCTTGATTGGAACTCGGAAACGCCACAGCAGCCCCAGCTCGGGTTGCTGGGGCCGCTGCGTGTGGTTGCGCGTCAGAGGTGGCAGACGGAGCAGCCAGCCTCGTCGTCGTCTGAGTCGAGTGCGTCGGAAAGAACCTCTAGCAAGGGGCGGTTGGGCTTGATGCGCTTGGCTGCGCGCTCAAGGGCCGCCTCATGCTTGGCCTCGATCTCGTCCTTTCGCTCTATCAGCTCCGGCAGCGACTCGCCCTGTGACCAGGTGTAGTTGCGGCCCTTCATGGCGGTGTGCCGGTAGCGGACCTTCTCCTCGTACGCGACGGCGCGGTCGAAGAGGTCGGGGTGGCGTTCCTTGAGGCCGACCCATTCGTGCTTGCGCTGGAAGAAGCAGAAGTAGCAGCCGGAGCGTGTGCGCCACTCGTAGTAGTCGGGCAGGCCGATGCCAGCCTCGTCGAGGATGCGCATGACGCCGTCCTTGTCGATGCCGTCCTCACGGAAGGGAAAGACGGCATCGATGTTCGGCTTGGTGCTGACGTAGCCGATGCGGTTCTCGTCGGCCCGGATGGCGACGTAGGAGATGACCTTGTCGTCGCCGACCCAGTCTTCCAGGGGCTTGATCTTGAGATTCTTGGTGCACCAGCGCATCTGCGGACTGGGCAGGGTGCCCTGGTAGACCTCCATCCAGTGGTCGAAGTCCCGGTCGGCGTTGAGCCGCACGATGGACTTGCCGAGGGCGGCCTCCAGGCGGTTGAGGTACTCGTAGGTCTCGGGCAGTTCGGCGCCCGTGTCGCAGAAGAAGTACTCCATCTCCGGGACTCGGTTGCGCATGTAGACGGCGAGCGCCGAGGAGTCCTTTCCGCCGGAGATACCGAGCACGTGCCGGACCTTCTGGGTGTCGGCTCCGTCGGTCATCCCTGTGCCTTCCTTTCACTCGCTGCTGCCGCGGCATCGGTCACACGCTGGGCGAGAGCCGCGAGCAGGATCCTCGCTCCGTCCGGCCCGAGTGCCTTCTCGGCCTGCTTCAGGACGTCGGCGGCGAGGCTGCTGGCCTCGCTGCGGGCCTGTTCCGGAACGTAGATCAGGGTGCGTTGTTCCACGCCGGCGCTGTCAGTCAAGGTCAACAACTGGGCGTCGAGTTTCTCTTCCCTGCCGCGGACCTCGTTCCCGGCGTGGTGCAGGTGTCCGACGCGGTCGAGAGCGGCGGCCATCGACCGGGCCTTTTGCGGGAAGACCTTGGCCTCGTGGTCGTCCCAGTCGCCGAGGGCGGAGTTGGTCAGCCGTACGACGATGGGCTCAAGCCAGTCGTCGTCCTCAAGGTCGTCGCTGAGGACGAAGTCGACGAAGCCCCGCAGTTCCGGGGTCAGTACCGCGTCGGCGAAGCCCCTCAGCCGGGCCGCTAGCTGTGCGCGCAGCTTCGGTAGTTCGGCCGGCAGGCGGAACTCCTTGGCGAGAACGCGCACGACCTGGGCACGCAGTTTGCTGTCGATGGCGACGAGTTCGTCCGCCGCCGCGGTGAGCCGTTCCACGTAGGTGTTGGCCGCTTCCGCGTTGGCGCGCGTGCGGGCCGGGATCTCAGGCAGACCGAGGGCCTTCGGCAGGGCGTGGAAGATCAGGTCGTCGGGGTCCAGGGACCGGGCGATCGTGGTCCGCACGGTGCGGGCGTCGGCGGAGATGTTCTTGGTGGTTCGGGCGTACTTGTGCAGGTCGGCCACGCGCATGATCAAGGCGCTGGCCACGGAAAGGAGGTCGGGGTTACGCAGGGCCTTGGAGCGTGGTGCCTCCACGCCGAGCGAGACCATCAGCTTCTTGATGATGCTGCCACGCTGGCCGTCTCCGGCCGGCGTGTACTTCGCTGAGAAGCGTCCCGGGCCCTTGACGAGGCGCTCAACGACGTCGATGGTCAGCCGGGGAAGGTAGGTGCCTTCCTCGAACAGGGCGACGTCGTGGCGACGGATGAGCAGGGCCGGAATCAGGAAGACCGGGACCACGCCGGCCTTGAGCCCGAACGGCGGGCTCATAAGGACCCGGATAACCTCTTCCATGCTGACCCGCTCGGTGGCTCCGGTCAGTACCTCGTTGAGGGCGTTCCAGGCGGGCTGAGCGTGCTCGTGGCCCTCGCCAGGCGGGGAGAAACCGTAAGGGAGCAGGCTCTCTTGCTGGCTCTCGGCCTGGACCACCCCGTTCTCGCGGTGCAGGCCGAGGTAGGCCAGGACACCGTGGTAGATGGCTCGTTCGGCCTTGTACCCGGTGAGGCCGAGGTTCTCCTCGCCCGAGGCGGAGAGCATGGCTGTCAGCAGTATGCCGCGGGCCTGGGCGGCCTGGCTGGTCAGGACGTGCCGGCCGAGCATCTCGTTGCGGATGTGCGGGGTGTGGGGGTACACCGATTCACAGGCGAGGGAGACCAGGCCGCTCAGGCTGCGGGCCGTCAAGCCGGAAGCGGCGGGTTCTTCGCCCGGGCCGATCCCGGTGTGCCACAGGCTCCAGGACGCGTCAGACGACGGCGGATAGAAGGCGTCCTGCAGCAGCTCCAGCAGCTCGGCCTCGGCCTGCACGAGCCGCTCCATGACTTCCCGCCGGGCGACGTGATCGATGTCCTGCTGGACGCTGAGTTCCTTCAGCGCGACGAGGTAGGTGGCCGTGGCCAGCACCACGTCGGGGTCGGGGGTGGTGCCCACGAGTACCGGCAGAGGCGAGTGGACGTTGGGCCGGTCTGCGTCAGTGCCGAAGTGGAAGACGACGAGGCCGTCGGCCGGCTCCCTCAACTCATCCGGGGCGGCGACGGTCTTGGTCTCCGGGCCGCTGACCGCGGTATAGAACACGCGCATCATGCCAGTGACCTGGCTGTGGCGGCTGGCCACGAATGCCTGCGGAACGAGACTGCCGAGCCGATTGATGACCGCAGCGTCATTCAAGTGGCTGATGGTTTCCTTGAGCCGGCCGTCGATGTCGACGTCCGTGCCCTGCCAGACCCGGTATTCCCCGCTGAACTCACGGTGGACCACGAAGCCCCGGCGCACGAGGTCGGCGAGCCGCTCTTCGAGTGCTGTGAAGGCGTCGGAGTCGGCGACGTCTGTGGGGTCGTGCAGGGCGAAGTGGATCATCGGGGCGGTGGCGCTGAGGGCCCCGTCGGAGTCGATCAGATTGAGGACGCCGATGGTCTTCAGTACGTCCTGGTCGGCATCGGGGAGGCCATTGGCGTCCCGGATGCGTGAGTCGACCTCGATCCACTTGCTCGCGTTGGCGGAGGCGAGCAGGGTGGTGCGCCCGGAGTTGAGGAAGTAGTCGTACAGCTGCGGCAGCCGCACCGTGCTGGCGTGCTCCGCTTTCTCGTTGCTGTGCTGGGCCAGCGAGTGGCGGACGGTGTTGGGCTCCCCGCTGTTGAGGAAGCCCGACAGGCTGCGGTCGTGCTGGCCGATCTGGGCGGCAAGGATCGGCGCGGCCAGGGCCGTGATGGGGTGCAGCGGGTAGAGGTCGGCGAAGTGGTCGGGGCCGAGTTCGGCGAGAACGCCGAGACCGTGCTGGGTCCAGATGTCCGCGGATGCCTCGGCGCAGGCGTTGATCAGGGACTGTCCCGCAGAGTTGACGGCCGAGCGGTCGAGGCGGCGGCGCAGCAGGTGCAGGGAGTCGCCGTGGTGAGGGACGAAGGTGATGTCTTCGAAGCGCCCCTGGATCTTGGCCCATTCGCGGGTCTTGAGTTCGCTGGACCGTGAGGCGTAGTCCATGAACGACAGGTGCTGCAAGGTCATCAGGTAGACGGGCAGCCCGTTTGGGCCAGCCGCCTTCTCGGCGAGTTCCTGCAGCAGGAACAGATCATGCTGGGCGTCGGCGAACTCGTTGTGGCCGGCCAGATGTTCCAGCGTCTTGCCGAACTCGTCGATGACGAGGAGCAGAGGCTGCCGCCCGTCCGCCGTCAAAGCCGTGACGGCGCCGAGAATCTCCTTGGCCCCGGCCCGGTCCGGGTCGGCGCACGCCTCCAGGGCGGCGGCGATGGCCTTCGGGACGCGCTTGCCCCAGCGTCGCGCCGCCGCCGTGTGCAGAGCGCGGGAGAGGGTGGCAACTACGGATTCGCGGCGCGCGGTGGCCACGCCGCCGAGGAACCCCTCGGGTGCGATGGCATCGCGGGCTGCGGCAAGGCGCTGAGCGAGGGCAGGGCTGGCCTCTTCGAGGATGCGCTCGGCCTCGCCGCGCCGCTTGGCATCCCGCCCCAGCAGAGCGTCGATGATGTTGGACAGGGTGGACTTGCCGGAGCCGTAGGGGCCGGTGAACGACCAGGCGCGGGTACGGCGTTGGTCGGCCAGAGCACTCGCGATGCGTTCCAGGACGTCGACGGCCCGGGCGCCGACGTAGGGGTCGTGCAGCGCGTCTTCGACGTCTCGCTCGAGGTTGGTCGAGCGCATCTGGGAGCCGACGAGTTCGATGCCGGCGGGGATCTGCGGGGCGGAGCTCGTCGGGCTACCCGGGGTCCGCGTGGGGGTTGCGGTGGTCACGCGGTCTCCTCAGCAAAGAGTGTCTCGGTGGTGTCGGCCGTGTCTGTGGCGTCCGTGGCCTTCGTGGCGAGTTCCTTCTGCTCGGACTCGGCGAGCTTGGGGAACTTGGCGGCCCACTCCTGGCGGGTGGGAAAGCCGGGGCGGCGGGTGACGAAGTCGTACTGCTCGTCAAGCACTTCCCAGGCCAGATCGAAGGGGTCGGCCGTGAAGGCGAGGCTGCGCTGTCCCACGGCCTCGGTCAGGTCGAGCTGCGGGTGGTCCGCGGCGACCTTCTGCAG
Organism: Streptomyces cahuitamycinicus; assembly: GCF_002891435.1. GTDB lineage: Bacteria > Actinomycetota > Actinomycetes > Streptomycetales > Streptomycetaceae > Streptomyces > Streptomyces cahuitamycinicus. The sequence goes on along the minus strand of NZ_POUC01000008.1, from coordinate 37,088 downwards.
CGCCATGACGATCTCGTTCTCCCGGACGCGGAAGGCGCGCCCCGGAGAACCCGGCTCATTGGCGAGGCGGGCCACTGAGATCGAGTTGGCCTGGCGGGAGAACTTGGCGGCGTAGTCGAGGCAGGCATAGGCCAGGACCCGGGCGGGCAGCGAGGTGCGGTGCCCACTAGTGAACTGCCACTCGGCATTTCCGCGCGTCCCGACAAAGGTGAGCAGGTCAAGGTCACGGAAGGGGCAGGCGAGCAGGTCCTCGTAACTGCCCGGCGAGCCCGCCTTCTCCGGGGCGCTGCGCGCATACATCTTGGTGAGGCACTCGATGTCCTTGACGATCGACGCCTCCTCCGGGCTCTTGTCGTAGGAGAAGTTCACATGCCGGGTAACCACCTGCGTCATGTCCGCGACTGTGAACCGGGAGAACGGCGCGAGATGGAAGGCCGTGTACCAGGCCGGCGCCCAGCTCTTGGCCCCGGGACGGGACGAGACCAACCACCAGTGCAGCAGCCACAGGCTGCCGTTCTCCTCCAAATACGGATCCGCACCGTCCTCATCGAGGAGCCACCGGGCCTCCCAGGTGGGATAGGAGAACTTGGCTTGTGTGCCCTTCGTGGGCGAGTGCTCACGGGTGAGCTTGAACGCCCGCGACCAATAGCGCATGGAGTAGACCATGTTCTTGCCCACACCGAACCGCACCGGCGCGTCGACCGCGAGGAACGCACCCTGATCGCGTTTGACCTGCACGTACGCCTTGTGCAGCCAGCCGAAGCGGGGCGCGAACGTTTCGTGTCGCGCGAAGGAAAAAAGGGCGGCTTCCCCAAGCCGGCTGTCTGACATCCGGGACCTCTCTGTGTCCAATGCGATTGCTCTAACGAGGTTGGTAAACGGGGTAACGGTCAGCGGGCACCGTCGGCTTCGGCCAGCGCGGCCCGAACCTGCGTCACGGCGCGTTTGACGGCCTGCGCGGCGTGCTCGATCTCGGCATCCGTGGTGGCGTAACCCAGCGAGAAGCGGATCGTGCTGTCGGCATCCGCCCGGGACAGCCCCATCGCCAGGAGCACGTGGCTCGGCGTCGGAGCGCCGGACGCGCACGCGCTGCCCTCCGAGGCAGCGACGTCGGGCATGGCCGCCAGGACCGCGTCCGCAGGCACCCCAGGAAAAGTAATGCTCGTCACACCGGGCAGGCGCTGATCGCGCCGGCCGTTGATACGGCAGTCGGGCAGGTTGCCGACGACCAGGCGTTCGAGGCGGTCACGCAGGGCTGCGACCCGCTCAGCCTCCTCGCCGAGGCCGCGCGCCGCAGCCTCGGCCGCTGCTCCCATGCCGATGATCCCTGCCACGTTCAGCGTGCCCGCGCGCCAGCCCCGCTCCTGTCCGCCGCCCACGAGGAGCGGCCGGTGCGGAAGTGGGGACCCACGCCGCACATACAAGGCACCGACTCCCTGCGGCCCGCCGAACTTGTGGGCCGACAGCGACAAGAGGTCGACGTCGAGTTCAGCGACGTCCACGGGGAGGCGACCGATGAGCTGCGTGGCGTCCGTATGGACGAGTGCACCGGCTTCACGGGCCGCCTTGGCCACGACGCGGAGATCGGTGAGGACACCGGTCTCGTTGTTCGCCGCCATCAAGGAGACCACTCCCCCACGACGCACGGCGAAGACCTGATCGAGGGCGTCGAGCTCCACCAGGCCGTCGCCACCGACCGGCAGGAGCACAAGATCCTCGGGGCTCCCGGCGGTGACCGCGCGGGCCGTCTCCAGCACAGCCGGATGCTCAACAGGGCTTGTGACCAGGGGACTTCCGGCGGTGAACGCGGCCCACAGGGCCAGATTGTTCGCTTCTGTCGCCCCGGAGGTAAAGATGATCTCGCCGGGCGAGCAGCCGAGGAGGTCGGCTAGCTGCCAGCGTGCGGCGTCGACCCGATGAGCCGCCTGCCGTCCGGGTTGGTGCATGCTTGAGGCGTTGCCGACCGATTGCATGGCCTCGACGACAGCCGCGAGGGCCTCGGGCCGGATCGGAGCGGTGGCGTTGTAGTCAAAATAGGACGTATCCGGCCCATTCGGCTCGCTCATCGTCTGCCACCCCACCTCGCTCGTGTCACACACCAATGTACTGCTGGTGGAAACCTCGCCCCGCATCCGGGGTTCCACCAGTAGCTCGCCGTGATCCTAGCCGCGAGCCTAGATCCACTCTTTGAATCACTCGAACGCGTGGTGTCGCAAGCCATTTACCGAATGAATGTTCTATATTGCGCGCCTCACGCGCAAGCCGCATGCTGCAAAACCCGTTTTCGTGGCCGGGAAGTCGGGCAGCTACGTGGCCAATTGCCGCCCCTGGCTGGGCTTTTAGTCTGATGGTGCTCCTGTTGTCAGTGGTCCCGTTTAGGGTGGTCCGCACGCTGCAACGCCGCAGTATCTGCACGTTGAAGCGCTGCTTGGTGTGCGTCGAGCTGGGGGAGGAACTTCACGATGATGGTCGGTCCTGTGCGAGCGGCTCACGGCTTTCCGTCAGCCGCATCGGTCAGGTGAGGCTGTGACGACGTGGTCACCGGGAATGCCCTTCGAGGCAGTCCTGGCAAACGCCCCCATGGACTACATCCGCCGGCACCTCGGCAAGGAGCTGTGCGGCCTCCTCGACCTCGTCGAAGGAGGCACGGCGGGTGATGAGCGGTTGCGAGCCGTCGCTGCGATCGCGATCGACGCCGAGCTCCTGGTCGCGGACGAGGACGAGCGCGCCGTACTGCTCGGCCTCATTCCCGGGCCCAAGCAGGCGGAACTGGCGCAACGGCTCGGGTCGCTGGGTGACGAGCAACCGCTGGAGTACCTGCAGACGCTGAAGTGGACTCCTGACGAGCGCAGGGAGCTTCTGGAATTCTTCGGCTTCACCGTCGAGCGCGCACAGCCTCAACTGCCGCCCTTCAAGCGGGAGACAGCACCCGACTACGCTCTGTTCCCCCATCAGCTCCGCGCGGCGCGCCGGGTCAAGGAGCTGCTGTACGACGGCCCCCGCCGGGCCGTGCTCCATCTGCCCACGGGCGTGGGCAAGACGCGGACCGGCATGAGCATGATCTGCGACCACCTGCGGCAGCACGGGCCCGCCCTGGTGGTGTGGCTGGCCCACGGGCAGGAACTGCTGGAGCAGGCCGCGGCCGAGTTCGAGCGCGCCTGGAGCAAGGTCGGCGACCGCCCCCTGCCGGTCCTCCGCGTGTGGGGCAGCGCTTCCCCGGACCTCGCGGACGTGACCGACGGACTGGTCGTCCTCGGGCTGGAGAAGGCCGTCTCAACCGCCAAATCCGACCCACAGTTCCTGCGTACCCTGGCCGCCCGCAGCACTCTGACCGTGTTCGACGAGGCACATCAGATCATCGCCCCCACGTTTCAGGGCGTGGTGGACGACCTGACCGTACGTCACGACTCCAGCCTGCTGGGCCTCACCGCGACCCCGGGCCGCACGTGGGCGGACATCGCCAAGGACGAGGAACTCGCCGACTTCTTCTCCCGCCAGAAGGTCATGCTGGAGATCGAGGGCTACACGAATCCCGTGACAGCCCTCATCGACCAGGGCTACCTGGCCAAACCGATCATGCGCACGGTGGCCGCGGAAGCCGGCATGCATCTGTCGGCCCGGGATCAGCAGAACCTGGCGCGAGCGTTCGAGATCCCGGACAACATCATCGCCGAGCTCGCGAAGGACGAGCAGTGGAACCTCAAGGTTGTCCAGACGATCATGGAGCTGCTCCAAAAGCAGCACCGGCGCATCCTCGTGTTCGCGGCATCGGTGCAGCACTGCCGACTCATCGCGTCCGTGCTGTCCGCGGCCGGCCTCGACGCGGTATTCGTGACCGGCGAGTCCTCGCCGCGGCACCGAAGCGACGCTATCCGTCGTTTCAAGAGCGCGGCGCGGCGCCCGATGATCCTGTGCAACTTCGGAGTCCTGACTACAGGCTTCGACGCGCCCGCGGCCAGCGCCGCCGTCATCGCCCGGCCGACCAAGTCCCTGGTGCTCTACAGCCAGATGGTCGGCCGGGTCATCCGCGGCCCCAAGGCCGGCGGAACCGAAACCTGCGAGATCGTCACCGTCGTCGACCCGGAGCTCCCCGGGTTCGGCGACGTCGCCGAAGCATTCACCAACTGGGAAGACGTATGGGAGACAGCGTGAGCGGCGAAGGAAACAACTACCGGATCGTCAGCCCTTCGCTGACCGTCAAGGCCATGCGCGACAGCGGCTACAAGAACACCGCCTACGCGCTCGCCGAGCTGATCGACAACAGCATCGACGCGGAAGCCACGCTGGTGCAGGTCTTCGCCTGCGAGAGTCCTATCGAGGGTGCCGCCCGGACCAGGTACCGGGTGGACAAGATCGCCGTCCTCGACAACGGCAAGGGCATGGACAGCGAACTCCTGCGGCGCGCTCTGAAGTACGGCGACGGTCTCGGCGACGACCGCAGCCGAATCGGCCGCTTCGGCATGGGCCTGCCCAACTCCAGCATGTCCCAGTGCACCAAGGTCGAAGTCTGGTCGTGGAAGAACGGCGCTGCGAACGCTCTGTACACCTACCTTGACCTGGACGAGATCACCAAGGGCCAGGACGAGGTTCCCGACCCCGTACCTCGCCGTGTGCCGGAGTATTGGGACGACCTGAGCGAGGTGCCCCTGGGCACCAGCGGCACCCTCGTCGTCTGGACGAACCTGGACCGCGTCAAATGGCACAGTGCCGGCGCCACCCTGCGCAACACCGCCGAATTGATCGGCCGCGTGTACCGGCACTACCTGAACGACGGCTCCGTGGACATCAAGATGGCGCCCGTTCGCGACGGGAAGGTCCTCGAAGGGGACAACGGCGCTTACTACGCCGAACCCAACGACCCTCTGTACCTCATGGCGAAGACGGGAACGCCGGCGCCGTTCAACAGCACTCCCATGTTCGAGCCCTTCCACATGGGCAACGAGGCGGAGCCCGGGGTCTACCGCTATCCCGTCACGGTCGATGGCACACAGCACACCGTAACGGTGCGCGCATCCATCGCCCGGCCTGAAGCCCGCCGTTCCGATGTCTCCGGCCATCCGTGGCCCGACACGGCCAACCCGAACCGGGACGCTGGTGCCCAGACGTGGGGACAGCACGCCCGTCGGAACATCGGCGTCTCCCTGGTCCGCAAAGGCCGCGAACTCGACCTCGATACCTCATGGGCCATCGGCTACAACCCCGTGGAGCGGTGGTGGGGCATCGAGGTGGACTTCCCGCCCGAGCTCGACGAGGTGTTCGGCGTCACCAACAACAAGCAGACCGCCGTCGTGTTCTCGTCACTCGCCGACTTCGACTGGTCGGCTGAGCAGGACCCCGACGAAACCCCCAAGGAGTTCAAGGATCGTCTACGGGAACTCGGCGACGCCCGACTGCCGCTGATCGATCTTGCCCAGTACCTCAAGGGCCTCCTGAGCAAGATGCGCCTGAAGTTGAGGCAGCAGACGTTGGGCGGCCGGAAGGGCAAGAAGCGGTACGACGAGAACGTCACCTCCAAGGCCACGGACGCCGTCAAGCGCCGGCAGGAGGACGGGCACACGGGTACGACCGACCTCCTCGCCGAGGAGGCGACGGAAGCCGACAAGCGCCAGGAGCAGCTGACCGCGCTGACCGAGCGACACCACGTCGACGAGGACACCGCCCAGACCCTGGTGGACGAGGCCATGGAGAACGACTGGCGCGTCCGCTGGATCTCCAGTCCCCAGGACTCATCCGCCTTCTTCAATATCGACCTGCTCGCCGGCATGCTCCAGGTGTCCTTCAATACGGAACACCCCCTGCACAGCAAGCTGATGGCCGTTCTTGAGGACGTGCCCGAGGACGCGAACGAAGCAGAGCTCCGCCAGCGGCTTGCCCGTGCGACCGAGACCTTCAAGCTGCTCATCTTCTCCTGGGCGCGGATGGAGGACGAGATCCCCAGCAAGAAGGCGCGCCGGGTCATCGCGGATGCCCGAAGCGACTGGGGTCGGTACGCCCGTGACTTCATCGAGGACGGGAGCGAAGAGGAGTGACGCAGCCGGACCATGTCTGGCAGCAGATCGCGGACATGATGGAGGACGCCGCCGAGGAGGTGGTCATCATCGCCCCCTTCATCAAGAAGGCGATCTTCGAGGAGACCATCGCCGCGGTGCCCTCCTCCGTCCAGAAGATCACGTGTGTCACGCGCTGGACCCCGGCGGAGGTAGCCGCCGGGGTTTCCGACCCGGAGATCATCGAAGCTGCCCAGAGTGACGAACGCATTTCCATTGCCTTGTGTCCGTCCCTCCACGCCAAGCTCTACCGTGCCGACGGCCGCTGTCTGGTCGGCTCGGCCAACCTGACCGGCAAAGCCACTGGACGCGTACCGAACGCCAACGTGGAACTCTTGTTGGAGGTGCCGATCGACCACCCCGAAGTACAGCGGGTCCTCGGCCAGATCAACGCCCGCTCGACCATAGCCACACGCCACACGGCAGCCCTCGTACGGGAGCAGGCTGAACTCCTGAGAAGCGAGCGCGTCACTCCGCCGTCCGAGGACGAAGCAGCGCCGTACTGGTTCCCGGAGACAAGGAGACCGGAGAACGTCTACGCCCTCTACAGCGGGCGGCAGCGGTTCACCTCGCTGGTCGAGGCCGGCATCGTGCGGGACCTGGCCATGCTCGATGTTCCCGCCGGCCTCTCGGAGGACGCCTTCAACGCTGAGGTCGAGGCCCGCCTGCATGCGATTCCGGAACTCGGTCAGCTGACCGCAGAACAGCGTCTCAGCAACGTCGAGCTGCAGCGGGCCATCGCCGAGCGGACAGGAGACACTGAGGAGCAGGCGCGCAGAACAACGGAGACGCTCGCGGCCTGGCTCCAGCACTTCGGCCGGTACTACACCGAAGTGGGCTCGTGGGAGCTGCGACCGGGCGTAGAGCACGCCTAAGATCACAGCCACGGCGTGGCCTGCCAGCACACTGCCGACGAACACGAGCACAGGGTGATGGGGAAGGCCGTCTCATGGCAGAGGTACGCGTCCCGTTCCTCCTCGGGCACGCCGAGATTGCCTTCCTCTTCCACGTGGAGCGACAGACATCCCAACGATGGCGGACAGCGGGCACGCTCGACGAGCCCGATCTGATCGCATCGGGCAACCCCTACTGGCTGCTGAGCACAGCCATGCGACTCGACGGCGAAGGCGACCGCAAAGCCGACCGAGCACGGCTAGCGACCTACAAGGCTGGTATCCCTCTCGGCTACGACCCAGAGGACAGGGAGAACCTCCCGGTCGTCGTCGGTATCCAGGAGGCAGCACGCGTGCTCGGCCAGAACGCGCAGACCATCTCTCGGTGGCGGAACCGGCAGCGGATCGCCGAGGCCGACCTGCTCGTCTCCGGCTCGCCGCTCTGGCTCCTTGAAACGATCCTGGACGACGCGCGACAGCGGCAGCGAACCATCGTGGCCTCCGAAGTCGCCGCGCTCCGTGCAGGACAGCGCGCTCCTCAGAAGCCCCGTGGCCGAAGGCGGAGCACCCCCGAGGCAAGCCCGCCTCGACAGCCACCGCCTGCCGCACAGACGTTCACCAGCGCTGACCACGGCGCCGCAGCGGAGTTTCTGGCGTCCGTCCTGGCCCAGGGATATTCCGTCACCATCAAGCCCCGGCCGTAGCCCATCACCACATCCGGCCCGTGCCGAACCACTCCCCCGTTGACCTCTATATTCGCCAACAGCAGTGAGAGAAACACTTGCTTTGATCAAATCCCATACATACTGTCTCTCATATGTCGATCTTGCAGCGCACCCCCGGAGACCATCACGTCGATCCCACAGACCTCCTCCCCCAAGCCGCATCCAGCGAGCCCAACCGCCCTCCCATGAAGGTCATTTCCTACGGAGGCGGAGTTCAGAGCACGGCCCTGCTCGTGCTGGCCGCTCGCGGAGAGATCGACTTCCGCACCTTCCTGTTCGCCAACGTCGGGGACGACAGCGAGCATCCAGCAACCCTCGCGTACGTCCGTGAGATCGCCATCCCGTACGCCATGCGTGCGGGACTGGACATCCACGAGCTCAAGCGCCGGCGACGCGACGGGGCCAGCGAAACGCTCATGCAGCGGCTGAACCGGCCGGACACCCGGTCGATCCCCATTCCGGTCCGCATGGCCAACGGTGCTCCTGGCCGCCGCAACTGCACTGCCGACTTCAAGATCAAGGTGGTCGGGCGGTGGCTTCGGGAGCATGGCGCCACCGCAGAGGAGCCGGCGGCGGTCGGCATCGGCATTTCGGTCGACGAAATCCATCGCGCCAACCGCCGGCGGCGGGAAGCCCACGAGGTCATCGAATACCCTCTCCTCGATCTCGGGCTGCGCCGGGACGACTGCGAGCGCATCATCGCCGAGGCCGGCCTGCCGGTACCGCCCAAGAGCTCCTGCTTCTTCTGCCCCTTCCGCACCGTCGGCGCCTGGCGCCACCAGCGTCGGCACGAGCCGGAGTTGTTCGCTCAGTCGGTCCGGCTGGAGGAGACAATCAACCGACGGCGGGCCGCACTCGGGCGGGATGCCGTGTATCTCACGAGGTACGGGATCCCGCTCACACAAGCCATCCCCGACGAGAGCTCAATGGAAGGCGACGCCGATGAGGATGAAGGTGCATGCGACTCCGGCTGGTGCATGACCTGATATGTGTCGAGCAGGCCACGACGGGTGGGCCCGAAGCCATGGCTCCGGGCCCACCCGTCGTTTACCCCTGGGCTGCCGACGTGATCGGCGCGGGGCACTGCACGTGGCGGAATCAGAGCTCGGGCGGCTCGCCGGGCTGAAGGTGGAGAACGGCGAGGTACTCGCCGTAGGGCATCTCTTCATCCACCCACCGGCTGCCGCCCGAGGCGTCGGGAATCCACATGCCGTCGAGAAGGTACTTGTCGTCGAAGACGGCGACGCGGTCCTCCTGCACCGCCGCCGCCATAAGCAGCTGGATTCCCAGCAGCAGCACCGTGGAGGCTTCCTTGACCGCGCAGACCTCGCCGTGCCCGGTGGGAAAGACCTTCCCGTCCGCGTCGCTTTCCGGCTCGGGGATGGCGGCACGGCCCCGGACGGCCATCTCGTGCAGGGCAATCGCCTGGGTCACCGCTGCCGCCACCGGCGTGCCGGCACCCGGCACTCCGTCCGGGGCATGCGCCCGCAGATGGTCGGCGACCGCGCGTGCGTGCACCAGCCATGCGTCGCCATGGTGGTGCAGCCGCTGTTCTGCTGCCTCGACGGCCAGTCCAGACTCCGTGGTGCCCGGGTGCAGCAGCCGGACGAATCCTTCAAGTGCTGCGCGCAGGTAGCCGAGACGGACTTGGTGCTGCTGCCACTCCTCCATCATCTCGGTCCAGACGGCGTCGAAGTCGAGGCCGGCCGAGCACATGCCGCCGTCGTCGTACGACATGTCGAACGTCACCGTGCGCAGGCCCTGCGCGAGGCGCAGCCACTTGTAGGCCGTGTCCCAGCTGTTCTGCGCCCCGGGAACACTGGAGACGGCGGAGGCATGCTCCACCCAGTCGGTGAGTTCGCGGACGTGCTCCTCGGGCTCGGACAGCGCGAGGGTTGACAGCGTGCGGTACGAGGGCAGGCAGGAGCCCGCCATCCGGGTAGTGGTCATGGGTGGAGCGTGACACACGGCACTGACAATCGCTCCGGTGCCGATAGTCGGCGCGACTCTCAGGTGCTTGTGGTGCGCCGTACAAGCCGGTGACCTCGCAACGCCCGCCCGCAGCGTACGAGTTCGCGTTCCCAGCCCTCTTCCGTGCCGATCAGGTGCGGGCTCTCGTAGAGGCCAGCGCGTACCTCGGCGTCCGTGAGCCGCCGGTATTTGGGTGCGTCGGGATCATCCTCGGCGAGGAACTCGTGTTTCCGGTGAAGTAGAGGGCGGTTGGTGGAGTCCGCGTAGGAGGTGAAGGAGGACTTGAGGGTCTTCAGGTCGACGGCGTACGACGCTGCGATGCGCGGGTGAGGATCCGTGTCGAACTCGGGGTAGTCCAGCCAACTGACACCGCGGCCCTGGTGGCGGAGCTTGACCACGGACCACTCGCCAGGGCGGCCGGCAGCGATGCTCGCACACTGCTCGTAAAGGCGCAGCACGGCTGGGATCCGGTGGAGTGCCCTGCGGTGCACGTACAGGGCGGTCGCGGTGAATTTGCCGGCGATCGATCCGTTCATCGCACGACGGACGTAGGCGTCGTCGCGCAGCTTGAACAGCAGCCGATCCGCTCGCTGGCACGCCTCGGCGTACGAAGGGAAGAAGGCACGGATGTCCAGTTGCACCGGCAGGGGCAGACTGCTGACCGGGCCTCGGCCGTGAAACAGCTCCAGCGCGAGGAACAGCAGCGTGTCGAGGGCTCCACGCTCGGCACTTCGTTCGACCTTCACAGGGTCTGCTTCCTGCTCGGCAAGGCGCTTGAGTTCAGCGGGGCGCAGGTGGCCGAGGAGGCTGATGATGGGCTGCGGCATTTCCTCCAGCTGAGGCATCCTGCCGCGATCTTCGAGATGAGCGACGACCGAAGTGATCGCCGAGGCGGTGTCTTCGGACGCCAGCCACCCCCCGTCGGGGGTGACCTGGCGGGCCAGGTAACTCAGGCGGGCCGCATCGTCTTTGAAGGCATAGACGATGCCTGGCGCCGCCGACACGCAGCGGACGCCCGTGGCTTCCTCGACGTAGTCGCGAAGCTCGCCGGCGGCGTAAAGGTGCTGGAAGGTGCGGCGCCGCGTGAGGATGCCGTCGCCGTACTCCATACCTTTGATCTGGTTGCGCTCCCACCTCAACCGAGCGGACACCACGAGCGCCGATTTGGCGAGGTCCCATGCCCGTAGGAGCGTCTCCCGTCGTTCGGCCGGATTCTCAATGACGTTCAGAACATAGGTGAGAAGGACCACGTCGGCCGGCTCGCGCCGCCCGTCCGGAAAGTGCACCGGGTCCCACCCCGCAGCATCGAGACCGAGGTCCTGCAGCGCCCGTACATCGCCGCCACGCCCACACCCGTAGTCCAGCACTCCCGTTTCGGGTTCCAGCTGGAGGTCGCCGACCGCGCGGCGGGCCGGCAGTGAGAGACCGACTCGGCCGATTGCGGTCTGATGCCTCTGGCTGCTCCACAGCTGCTGTGTCATCGGCGTCCCCTGATTCCACGGACAGGCCAGCATGCGACAGCACCGAACCATACGGGACACCCGAGCTGGTGACCGGTAGAAGCCATCACCCTTCGGATCGTGAGTGCAGTGTGCTCCAAGGCCGATGGGGCGGGTAGCCCCATCGCCTCCGTGCATGAAATCTGTACCCTCTGGCGCCAATCGAAGTCGCTGGGCAACCGATCGCCACGAGGCCGTGTTGTCGCCCTTAGAGTGATGGCTCCGGCGGCCACGGCCGGGTTAGCCGCCAGCCGTTCACGCTGATCATTGGCGCAATGAGCGGGGCAACATAGCGCGGGATCGCCGGTTGGCCAAACCGGCGATCCCGCGCACCATAGATAGTCCACCGCCACGCCCTGCCGGCACGTCGAGAGGCTCCACCCACGACCGCAGACACGACACGAAGCGCAGCCTCCAAGAGGCAGGCAGCGGCAGGCGATCACGCCGCCGCGTAGCTTGCCCGGAACAGATCCTGCGCCCGCTCCACGTCCCTCGCCGTACGAAGCTGGACCTCCAGATCACCCGTCCCGTGGTGACCGAGACCGGACACGTCCCGGGTGAAGCCCGGAACAAGGTGGACGTCCTTCGGGTCGACCTTCAGGTAGACCAGCAGCTTGCTTCGCTGCGGCGGACACAGGCAGGCGAAGTTCCGCAGTCGCTGATACGCCCGGTACTGCTTGCGCTCAACCCGGTGCACACCGTCCCCGAGCCCGAGCAGGGCCTCGTCGACCGCGCCCGCCAGCTCCACCATCGACGCATGCTGGGCATCGGCCACCCGGGCAACCGTCCGGCCCCGCACCCGGCGGGCCATCTGCATGCCGCCGCTCACGGAAGCCACGGTCTCAAGCCCGAGCAGGTCGCTGCCGAAGAGTCGGTAGCGGACTAGGTCGATCGAGCGCCGGTGCTCGCGCACGGCATGCACGTCATAACGAGTGAAGTCGCCGGCGATGCAGATCAGGCGCGGGCCGCTCCACAGGACCTGGGACGCGGCCGTCACCCCGAGGCGGTCGCGGACCAGGTGCTCGAACTCGGCGCGATGGTCCATCAGCCACGCCAGATAGAAGAGACCCTGGTTGATGACGCCGGCGTCGACACCACGCTTGTACTCAACGATGACCGGCGATCCGTTCTCGTCCAACCCGAGCGAATCGATCCGGCCCCCGTGCACCGGCCCGGTGCTGTACTCGCTCGCCAGGAACCGGACTCCCAGCAGCGTCTCCATGTGCGCCTCGACGAGACGCTGCACATCTGCCTCGATCTCAGCAAGACGCGGCATGACCTCGGTCATGCCGCTATTGGTCGTGACCGTGCGGAACAGCTTCAGGCCCGACACCTTCCCCTCCTCGGCTCGGAGATCACCAACGCCGACGAGGTACGGGATTGTTTCCGCAAGAGGCTTCGAGAGTGTGAAGATGGAGTGAGAAGCACTATCGAGACCACGGGAAGGTGCCAGCATCCCACGGGTCACTCGAACGGCCAGATCCCACATGCGTCCCACAAAATGCCTGACTACCCGTCACAACGTCGGTAAGGCGCAGGTCAGAGGGGATCAATGTGGGATACAGCAGGCGCCTTCTAAGCGCCTGCTGTATCGTGACGGCTCACCGCGTACGCCATAGCGGGGCATGAACGACATACTGACCTACCGCAACGCCGCCAACGTCTTCTGCACACTCCAGCGACTGGCCCGGACCCCAAAAGAAACGGCGCCGGCCTGACCCTCTACCAGGTCGTCCGCGAGATGCAGTTCCTCCTCGCCGTCTGGACCGGCCGCCTGCCCCACCTGTCACCGCGACATGCCAGAGCCGATATCAACCTGACCAAGCACTACTACTAGCCCGTTGCGCCAGTCCCGGAGGGAGTTCACCCCTTGCGCGTATGAGCGTGCGACGACGTCCTGTGGTCCCCGTTCGGCGCCGGGTCGGCCGGTCCGGGCAGCCCGATGGGTCCGGCTCCTGGGGCCGGGTGACCGGGGGCCGACTCGGTGCTCTCGCCGAGGAAGCCGCCCGACTGGTGCTGCCACAACTTGGCGTAGGCACCGTTTGCCGTGAGCAGCTCCTCGTGGGTGCCCTGCTCGACGACGCTTCCGCGGTCGAGGACGACGAGACGGTCCATGCCGGCGACGGTGCTCAGACGGTGGGCGACCACGAGGGCCGTACGTCCGTCCATCAACCGCCACAGGGCGTCCTGAACGAGGAGCTCGCTCTCCGAGTCCAGCGCGCTGGTCGCCTCGTCGAGCAGCAGGATCGGGGCGTCGCGCAGGATGGCCCTGGCGAGGGCGACGCGCTGACGCTGGCCGCCCGAGAGTTTCACTCCCCGCTCCCCCACCAGGGTGCCGAAGCCGTCCGGGAGTTGGTCGGCGAACTCCGTGACGTGCGCGGCGGCGGCCGCGGCGTGGATCTCCGCGTCGGTGGCGCCGGGCCGGGCGAAGGCGATGTTGTCACGCAAGCTGCGGTGGAACATGGCGGGTTCCTGCGGGACGTAGGCGATCAGTGAGCGCAGGTCGGTCTGGCGCAGCCGGCTGATGTCCTGACCGCCGATCAGGATGCATCCGTCGTCGATGTCCGACATCCGCAGCAGGAGCCGGGTGAGTGTGGTCTTGCCGCCGCCGGACCTGCCGACCAGACCTATCCGTGCCCCTGCGGGCACGTCCAGGTCGAGACCCTGGAAAATCGGCTTCGCGCCCTCGTGGGCGAAGGTCACCGCCTCGAAGCGGATGCCGGTGTCCTGCGGTGCGAGCGGTTCGGGTTCGGTCGGGTCGAGCACGGTGGGCGGATCCAGCAGCAGCTCGGTGAACTGCGCGGCCTCGGTCATCGAGCTTTCCAGACGCCGGTAGATCTGGTTGAACTCGAACATGATCTGGGTCGCGTTGGAGTAGTAGGTGAAAGCGACGACGACCTCCTCCACCCCCTGGCCCGGGCCACCGAAGGCGATGGCGACCAACAGGCCCAGCACGTTGGTGAGCACGGACATGGGGGCGATCAGGGTGTCGACGCGCAGGTTGGCGTAGTCCCAGGACCTCAGCGCCAGGCGCCGGGAGTCCGCGACACGGCTGCGGTGTTCGTCGGCCTCCCGCCGCTCGGCCGCGAACGCACGGATGGTCTCCATGTTCATGAGGCTGTCGGCGACGTGGCCGGAGACCCGGGCGATCGCCGCCTCACGGTCGTTGACGAGCCTCTGCCGGCGACGGATCAGAGGTGTCGCGGTCACCACGGTCAGCACGATCATCACCAGAAGGCCGGCGACGAGCATCGGTTCGTAGCTCCACAGGACCACGGCACCGAACAGCAGGGGGACGAGACTGCCCACGATCCGGTACGTCACCGTGTCGACGAAGTCCTCGAAGCGCTTGCCGAAGCTCAGTACCCGTTTAGTCAGGGAGCCGGCGAAGTTGTCGTGGAAGAACGCCGCGTCCTTGGCAAGGAGTTCATCCATGCCGCTCACGTACAGGTGTTCCATGCCGAGGGCGTCCACGCGGTTCAGGCAGTGCACTCCGACCCGCGACACGACCTCGGCGAGCAGCAACGTCACGCCGAAGCCCAGCACGTACGGCAGCGCCGAGCTGAGGGTGAGACCGCCGTCGCCGACGGCCTGTCCTGCCAGTTTGGCGACCAGCAGGGGGGCGACGTAGCGGGTGCCGATGATGCCCACGGCCGGCAGCAGCAGCGCGGGCAGGGCCAGCCATCGTAGTCGCAGCAGCTCCCGGCCGTAGCGGCGCAGTGCCAGAACGACCGTGCTCTTGCCCGGCCTCGGCCCTCGCGCATCTGTTGTCCCCATCACACTCCCGGAGGTCCTGGTAGATAAAGAACAAGCTCAACGCCTTCGAGACCACCTTCGACGGCAGGCTTCACCCAGACCAGCAGTAACCCGAACGAGTGGAACCCCGACGCGATACTTAAGTCGCGCTGCTGGACCACCGATACATCTGGACCACCGATACATTAAGTAGACCAACGCCCAACAAATCAGATACGGGCCCCACCGCCGAAGCTGCTGGGTCAGTGAGTCTCAGGTCGTGGTCAGCCGTAGGGCTCGGTAGAGTCCGCCTCCATCAGGTGGTTGAAGAAACGGCCGGGCCACCGCCGGCTGTTCTCCTTGAGGAAGTGCTCGTTCGTGGCAGTGTAGGTGTGCATTCTCGGCGCGCGCCTCCGGTAGAGGTAATTGAGGCCGTGCATGCGGTAGGCCCGCCCGCCGGCAGCTCGGACCGCATTACTCAGCTCGGTGTCCTCGAACCGCGCAACCGCTCTGAACCCGCCGACACCCTCCAGTGCCGTCCGGGAGATGACGAGAGTGCCACCGGGGAGAAGCCCGTCCGGGGTCAGGGCGCACGGCGCCTCCGTCCTGCCACGCCGCCTGCGCACGGTCATGTCCAGCGATTCCAGATAGACAAACTCCGCTGGGCACCCGACCAAGTCAGCGCCCGAGTAGAGCTGCGCCAGCAGCGCATCGCCGAGGTGGTCGGGGCCGTACCAGTCGTCATCGTCCATCTTGGCTATGTACGAGCCGGAAGCCCTCGATGCCGCCGAATTGAGCGCCTCGCCCAGAAGGTAGTGCGAGGGGACCGTGACCGGCACGATCCGAAGACCGGAGTTCTCCAGCGCTCTTCTCGCCACTTCCTCGGGCTGTGGCACCCCGTGGAGGGCCAGGACGACTTCCACGTCCACGCCGCGTTGACGGGCGATCTGCCGAAGGGCGAAGTCCACGAGTTCCGGGCGCTTGGTGCACAGCAGCACCGAAACCGACGGCTGCAGAGGCGCGGCCTGCATGTGCCCCCGCTCGCGCAACGTCTCCAGCCAGAATCGCCGCATCCCGTAGTGGCGCAGAGCATGTCGCCGCTGGCGGATGCTGTGCTCCTCGCGGGTGAGCGGGTCGCAGAGCTCCTCGTCCTTCACGCCGGCGATCAATTGTGCCAGCGTCTCGCCCAGCAGGGCAGACCAGCGATGCGAGGGAGATGCGGTCAAGGGGATTCCCGCGGCAGCACATGAGACGACGAGGCGCGCAAGGGCTGCGCCGTCGTCCGGCGGCGAGGGCGGCGGTGCAAGACGTATGCCACGTAACCATCGAAGCCTGGACATGTCGGCGTCCGTGAGGGCCGACCCGGAGTGCAGGCGCAGGAGTTCATGCCCGTCCGCGGTGAGAGCGGGGCCGCACTCGGTCCAGGCGAGTACAGCGATGGGGCCGTTCGCACCGGGGTCGAAGCCGATGGGATTGACCGAACGCTCGTCGAGAGGTGCGCCCTGGTGCCGACCTGCTTGTCTGAACAGGTCCATCGCGACCAATTCGGTCCGTTTGACGAAGGGCTCGAGCAGGTCTGGCGTCGCGAACGAACTCTGCTTCTGCAAGGCTCCCGGCCCCGCAGGCGCCGCGAGCAGCGCGCCACCGTTGAGGCGGTGGCCCTCGAGCATCCGGACGATCGCCGCCACCACGGTCCCCGCGTCGGCATCCAGGTCGAAGGCGGTACGGACGCACCAGCCGCGCTCGCCTTCCCTCGACGTCGCAGCCGAACGCAGGTGGAACCAGATGGTCTCGTCGCCCGGTGAGGGCAACGGGGGCTGGCGCCAATCCGGCATTTCCTCAATGACCACGTGAACGACGGGAGCAGCTGGCAGGAGATGATCGAGTACGGTGACCCTGCGCAGGTCGGCCGAGGTGCGGGCGCGCACCGTCAGCTCATCGACACGGGCGGGTGCCGGTTGGTCGAGGGGGAGGGACTCCAGATCGACGCGTTGTTCGGCCTCGCGCGGGCCGCCGACGGAGATGCCATCAGCTCCATGAAACCCGATAAAAAAGACAGATCTCTTATTCTGAGCCATTGCTATTTCCTTGACCTAAAACCGACCTGAACCGCACCGAAATCGCCGGGTCTGCGCCACCATCCCGGTGCGGTTCAACCCGCCGGCGACCCCGCATCCCGGACGAAGCGGCGCCGACCATCGTGGCAAGGAGCGGCGTGAGCTCGTTACTCCGAGCCTCCGGCACCGCTTTGACGGATAATCTCGTCGACGACGTGCGCGAGCGGCGCCGTGGCATCGATGGAAATGCCGTCCTTCGGGACGTCCTCCTTCGTTCGATGCAGCCGCAGTACGAGTTCCCGTTCCTCCGGCTTTGCACCAAACTCGTCGTCCGGTCGCTCGTCAAGCCGGCGGATCAACGTGTCGAGATCGATCTCGAGAACGAATACACCATCAAGGAGGTGCGTGAACTTTGAGAAATTCCTGGAACCTCCGCAGAGGAACGTGACCGGCGCCCCCTTGTCGGCGACGATGGCCTTCACTTTCTCGATATCCCAAATGTGGTTTTCGTGCCCATGGCCGTCTGTTTTCCTGCCGGTTTCCGGATCCCCTTGATAGGCCAGCTGCCGGTCGCCGTTGATGGCAACATATCCCCGCCTCTGCAATTCGTTGCACACCGAGGTTTTGCCAGTGCAGGAAACGCCTTCGATAAGGTAGTTCTTTATGCCCATAGCCACATGATACAGATTCGCGTGCGCGCTCACAAGGCGGCCTGCCCGCATTCCCACCCGCCTACCACGTGTACGCGGTCTGCTGCACAGAAAACAACTCGGAATACTTGGTAGACGTGGCCAACAGTTCGTCGTGCGAGCCGATATTCAACAACCGTCCCTTTTCGAGGACGAGGATGAGGTCGGCGCCCGCGACCGTGGAGAAGCGGTGGGAGACGATTACGGTGACGCCGCCGGGCGCGATGAAGCGGGCGCGTTCCAAGTAACGCTCGAAGATGACATGTCCGCTCGGGGCGTCGAGAAGGCTGTCGGTTTGTCGAGCACGAACAGCAGCGGCGCCGCGCGCATTAAGGCACGGGCGAGCGCGAGCTCCTGCCACTGGCCCTCGGACAGGTCCACGCCGCCGAATGTCCGGCCCAGCTGGGTGTCCAGGCCGTCGGGCAGCCGGTCGACCAGAGCCTGCACGTCGGCGTGGGCGATGGCCGTCTCGAGCCGGTCGGGGGTTCGCCAGGTCGCCGTCGATCAGGGTGCGTCCCGAACTCGGGCGGTACATCTTCTCCAGCAGCTTCACTAGCGTGGCCTTGCCCGAGCAGTTGCCGACCTAGGTAGAGCATCTCGCGCTGTTGCTCGAATGGGACCAAGACAGGTGCCTCACCTCGAGAGTCGACAGATCACGGGCGGACGAGACGCTGATCGCCGAGGTAGAGCACGTCCACAGCCGTCTCAGCGAGGAACCCTGCCGCTTCTTCGGGCGTGTCGACCATGGGACTACCGGCCACATTCATCGACGTGTTCAGGAGCATCGGTGCCTCGCCACGCTCCTCGAGAGCCGTAAGGACCGCATGGAGAAGGGGGTGCTGGTCAGGGGCGACCGTCTGCACCCGACTCGTCCCGTCCACGTGCACGATGGCCGGGGCCCGATCCATGGTCTCCCCCTTCGCGACGTACGCATACGTCATGTACGGAGAATCGAAGCTGCCGTCGAAGAAGCGTTTCAGGTCCTCGGCCCGGATCACGGGCGCGACCGGCCGATAGGACTCGCGACGTTTGATCTGCTCGCTCACCCGTATCCGCACCTCATCACTGCGCGGAACAGCCAAGATCGACCTGTTGCCCAGCGCTCTGGGTCCTGACTCCGAGGCGCCGGTGTAGAGGGCTATGACGAAACCCGCAGCCAGGTCATCGGCCATCGAGGTGACAGACGCCTTGGTCGCCTCGACTCCGTGGTGGCGGCCAAGGTAGGGGCTCGAGGTCACCGTATCGGGATAGCGATTCCATACGGCACCCAATGATTGGCCGGCGTCGGACGGCATGGCGGGGATGAAGATGTCGCTGTACAGACCGCTGTTCGCCAAACGACCGTTCGCCACGACGTTCATCGCACAGCCGCCGACCACGGCTAGACGGGACGAGAGAGGACGGAAACGGGCCGCGACTTCCAGCAGTTCGTCCTCCCATTCCTTCTGAACGGTGGCCGCGAAGTGGCGCCGTGGCTCATCAGGCGTTCGAGAGTAGACGTCACTGAGACCGTAACGCCGGCGGAGATGCTCGACACCTTCAGGGAACGCGTCGTTGAATTCGTCCAGATCAGCTCGTATCCGCGCGGCCAGCGCGGGATCGTGGCGACCGAGCGCCGACAGCCCCAGCATCTTGCCGGTGTCGGAGGAGTGAGCGGCCATGAAGTCGGGCTGCACCGTCATCTGCGTGGCGGTTCCGTACACCCGTCCGGTCAGAAAGGTCTTCTCGAGAATGGCGACCCGGTCAACTCTTCCATGATCCACCAGGTACATCGAGGTGGCTCCGTCCTCCGACCAGCCATCGGCGCACAGCACCAGGCACTGATCGAAGCCGGACGGCAGGGCGGTGCCGATGTGGTTGGCATGGTGACCGGTGATCACCGGAGTGAACTCTCGACGGCCGATGCTTATCGGACGGGTCAGATCGTACTTGGCGCTCCACTTGGCGACGAGCACCTCGTCGACGGCGTCCTCGTCGGCACCGAGATAGCGAAGAGCAGCCCAGACAACTTCGTCCATCTGCTCCGCAGTGGCGGTGACATGCTTCGTCCCGAGTACGCGCTCGGCCTCGAGGTGAAGCAGTGTGCGACTCTTGGTGGCGACGGTCACGTTCGAGTCGTGATCGCCGAAGAACACCGATACGACGAGCCGATCGCTCCGATATGTCATAGCGAAATCCTCATCACTCGATCCAACATGGCTGGTTGAATTATGAAAACCGGTCGCTGTTCAAAGCGTCCGCCGGACAACTCCCGAGTTCTCTCCCACCTTCGCCGAGTGGTTCAGCGGAATCGGAAAGGCGTACCCCTGAGCCACAAGGGCCGAGACAAGACTCTCCGGCAGGCGACAAACATCCATGGAGGGACACATCGCGACGTCCATGGGCTCGGCCGCTCGCGCGTCGACAAGAAAACTCTGACGGCCGCGATGTGGATCATCTATGCACAAGACGTTGTCGGAGTAGCTCACCCACGGAGCGAGTGTGTAGTCGGCATGCTTGTCGAAGAAGATCTGTTCCTTCATGCCGTAGATCTCGAAGAATCCCTGCGCAATCGGATCCTCGTAGCTTGTATAAATCTTTCGGGTGGCGCCGAAAAGAGACCTCCTCTCATCGATCTCATGTTGGATCGATGACTTCTTCAGCGGAGCGGAGCCGCCCGTGGGCCGATCGAGTATTTCATGGGAACGCCGAGCTACGCCCTTCTCCGAGAACTCCGCACGTGCCCGATGGAGGATAGCGGCGTCCACGGTTATCCCCCTCATCCTGTGCGTTGCCATTTGGATGGCGTGCGCCAGCGAGACGGGATTGACGACCGGACCCATGGTCGAGCGGTGAACAGGTACCAGTGTCAATTGTTGAGGAAACCATTCTTGGAACCCGAGGTGGCCACCCCATGCGGTCGTGACTACTTGATGTCCGTTGACCAGCGACGCCAGTACGGATGAGCCGAAGTTCTCGTCCGAATGCAGCGTTGGCGACACAAGGATGTGCGGCTCCAAGTGCACATTGTCAAACAACCAGTCGCGCGACTTGAGCCCGTGCCACGTCACCGTTCGGCTCAGTCCCAACAGCTCGGACAGACCCTGCAGGTACGTCGCATAGTTCGGGTACTTGAGGCCCATATTCGGACTGCCGAGGTTGTCTTCTCCTCCGTACACGTCCAGGGCGACTCTCGGCTCGCGCCCAAACGCCGCCAATATCCACAGGGCGAACAAAAGAGTGTGCAGGTTCTTCTGCTCGGAGACACGTCCTACGTAGGCCAGCCGAGGCGTGTCGAGCCGCGCATGATGATCGCTGTCGCTTACTTTGAACTGGTCCACGAGCGGGATCGGAATCACGCGGACTTGGGCATTCGGGAACGAGCAGCGGGTCGCCTCCGCTTCCGCCTCACAAGACACGACGAACGTGTCCCTCTCGGTAAGAAAATCCGTAAGAGCACCGAAGGCGTGAAACCCTTCCGTGGAGTCGCCGAAGACATAGACGACCATGGGCGCTGTCACGTTCAACTGGCGTCGCAGGAAAAGCGCTGTTCTCACAGTCCACGGCGTGACCGCGGTCATGACGAGGCCCTTGAGTCGGGAAGCCGAGGCTTGAAGACCAAGATCAGCTTCTCGCCGTAGGGGGCCACATATGATGCGGACGTTCTCGCCTTCAGAACAGCCGATTTCCGTCCAGACCCGCTCGATGGCGGGAATAACTTCCTGCATGCTCAACCACCAGCTCTTTTCGCGGGTGGTCAGCACCAGGACACCGCCGTCACCGGACAAGTATTCTTCCTCGCATTCGATACCGGTACCGTCGCCGGAAGCTGCTCATCGGGTGAGCCGGTCGGCCCGGCTCAGGCGAGCCGGGCGAGAGCCGACTTCACGGACGCATCGAGGATTTCGAGCGCTTGGTCGACCTCGCCGGTGGTGACGGACAGCGGCGGCAGGAGCTTCACGACCTTGCCCTGTGGGCCGCAGGTCTCGACGAGAAGGCCCCGTTCGAACGCCTCCGCGCTGATCCGGCCGGCCATCTCGCCACCGGCGGTGCGCAGCCCCTGGGCGAGGCCCCGGCCTCGGGCCGCCAAGCCCGCCCCGGGATAGGAGACCGCGATCTGCCGAAGGCCGTCGGCGACTCGTTCTCCCTTGGTCCTGGTGGACTTCTCCAGTTCGTCATCACTCCAGTAGGCGCGCATCGCCTCGGCGCCGGTCACGAAGGCCAGGTTGAACCCGCGGAAGGTGCCGTTGTGCTCCGCCGGCTTCCATACATCGAGCTCAGGCCGGATCAGCATGAGTGCCATCGGCAACCCATAGCCGCTGATGCTCTTCGACAGGCAAACGATGTCCGGTTCGACCCCGGCGTCCTCGAAACTGAAGAAGGGACCGAGGCGGCCGCAGCCCATCTGTATGTCGTCGAGGATGAGGAGCACGTCATGGCGCCGGCATGCGGCGGCCAGTGCCCGCAGCCACTGGCCGCGGGCGACGTTGATCCCGCCTTCGCCCTGGACCGTCTCCACGATGACTGCAGCCGTTCCGGCGAGACCGCCGGGGCAGGCCGCCAGCAGCCCTTCAAGGTCCGCGACATCAGAGAGACCGTCGTCGTAGGGCAGTTCCTTCGTGTGCGACAGTGAAATCCCGGCGCTGCTCCGGGTTGCGTGATTGCCGTTCACCGACAGCGCGCCCAGGGTCATGCCGTGGAACGCATTGCGGAAGTAGGCCAGCCCCTGCTTTCCGGTGACCTTGCGCGCCAGCTTGAGCGCCGCTTCCACGGCGTTCGCGCCTGCCGGACCGGGAAAGACGACCTTGTAGTCGAGCCCGCGCGGAGCCAGGATCTTCTCTTCCAGCGTCTTCAGCAGATCCTCTCTGGCCGCAGTCCACATGTCGAGCGCGTGCGTTACCCCGTCATGCTCCAGGTAGCTGATGAGCGCCCGCTTGAGAACGGGGTTGTTGTGACCGTAGTTGAGGGACCCGGCCCCGGCGAAAAAATCGAGGTACGGCACGCCGTCCACGCCATAGAGCCGACTACCCTCCGCCCGGTCGAACACCACCGGCCACGTTCTGCTGTAGCTGCACACCTCCGACTCGCGCCGTTCGAAAACGCTCGCGAGAGAATCCGTCATTCGCATACCGCAGGTCCTCTCACGATCCGCCCATCGACCAGAGCAGCGCGGATGCCGCGGCAGATTCCTTATAATGCGCCTGTCTCCGCACGAGCGAGGTCACGCTCGTCCCGTCCAGGACATCGGACGTCACTTCCTGACCTCGAACCGCAGGCAGGTCATGCATGAATACTGCCTCGGTTGATCCGCTGAAACGCTTCACGGTGTCCGCGGTGACGGAAAACGGCGCATACCGGGATAGCCAGTCACGGTCCCGCTGGGCCTCGCTCATTGAATTCCAGCGTGCGGTGTAGACGACGTCGACAGGATTCGCCGAGGTCGGCACTTCATCATGTTGACGGACCACACCTTCGCCACGCACGGCATTTAGCGATTCGATCTCCCCTGCCGAGAAGCCCAGGCCGGCCGGACTGTACACATCGAGGCTCGCGAACGGCAACTTGCAGACAAGTAGCGCCAGAGCACGAGCGGTGTTGTTCACCCCACCCAGATATGCGAGGCGAAGATTCTCAATATCACCGAAGTGCTCGCGCAACGCGCACAAATCTGCGATCGCCTGCGTGGGGTGCTCCTCATAGGTCAACGCATTTATTGTTGCCGGAACGTGGACAGCCAGTTCAGCAAGTTCACGTTGTGGACCATTAGTGCGGGCAACAATGACGTCGAGATAGTGCGCCAGCATCAGGCCGGTATCGCTCCACGTCTCACCGGTGGAGAGCTGGAGATCGGCCGGGCCGAGGTGCAGCACATCGCAGCCGAGAGTCAGCGCGGCGCACCAGAACGAGATCCTGGTCCTGGTCGACGGCGCAGTGAACACCATGCCCACTCGCGTTCCGTCCAATGCTCCAGCAAATTCCTGCGGCGCCTGACCGAATCGATACGCGATGTCGCCGATTTCCGAGATGTCTTCCGCGCTAAGCTCCCTCAGGCTCAGCAACGGCCTTCGGTTCGAATCTCCAGCAACCATGGAATCCTCCTCAAGATACAGACTGCTTATCCCGATCAATCCAGATAGTTCTCGAGCCCGCCATCTCGCACTGTGTCCAACGTCACGCAGTGGAACCCGCCACCGAGCACGCGTGAGTGACGCAGTCTGCGCGGCACGACTGTGATGCCCTTAGTCTCCAGAAGGCGTATCAGTTCAGGCTGGTTACCATCGACTATGGCCATGTGCGGACTAATCATCAGGAGATTCATCCCCACCCATGGCGTGCTCAACGTACGGGAAAGGACGGGAGCAACCGGCTCGTTTATGGGCGGGCACCAGATCACGTCCCAGCCACGCAGCACTTCCGGTATGGTGTCCGGCCGGACTCGCTCGGGATTGAGCAGAACGAGGCCGGGGCGCAGGAAGCAGATCGTGCTGTCTATGTGCGTCCCCTGGTAGAGGCCGCGCAAGGGGTGCACGCGGATGTCGCCGATCAACTGCAAGGTCGACTGCAGCCAACGCAGTCCCAACTCGTTGCCGCTGCGGGACACCTGATAGAAGACGTCACGTCCGAGTCGCAGAACGTTGGCCGCCTCGAAGGCCGGCTCAGCCTCGCCCAGCGCAGGACCGCCCGCCGCGTCCGCAAGGTAGAGCTCATCCCGCAACTGCGGCCTGGGCGCGCTCAGCCAGGCCGCACCACGCTCCAGATAGTCCTGGAACAAGTCCCTCATATTCGCCAGCTCGAAGTAGCGGGCACGCGAGGGGCTGGGCGTCTCGATGACGGTTGAACCGATGACCAGGGCAACGTCGCGCGGGCAGTACGAGTGACGGCCTTGGCTGCGCCAACCCGGTCCGCCGAATTCCTGCTCATGGTCGACCGCCGGCGGCTGATGAACGACGACGCCCAGGTCGCGGAGGGTCGTCACCAAGTCGGCCAAGTCCTCATTGGTCTCCTCGATCACCCGCTGCGGAAAGCGTCCTCCGACCTGTTCCCGTTCGGAGCGCGAGAGCTCGGGGTAATCGTTCAGCCACGCGGAGACGTCAGTCTGCATCGGGATCCGCGCACCGGTAGCATCCCCGACGATGACCTCCCGAAGCGGGCTGAACTCGTCCCAGGAGTTCACCGCCTTCGTTCGATACTCCGGCAAGCGCGGCAGCGCGGGCTTCGCGTCGGCATCCGCCGTGAACCGCACTTCGGGCTGAATCGCCATCAGATGTACTCCTATCGTCTGCGCGTCCCGGGCGAGCAACCTCATCATCGGAACGTCGGCCACGAGCTCCTTATGCTCTACCGGTGGTGATCAATGCTCTTGACATGTGATCCGGCTAGTCCGGTACGCGCTGGCCCCAGCGGCGAAACGTCAAGGCCGATCCGCAGACCATGACGCGCATCAGCCAGCGGTCCGTGCCGTCAAAGCGCGCATCAAAAGGTGTGCGCGCGTGCACAACCCGCTTGTTATCGAAGATCAACAGGTCGCCTCTTTCCATCACATGCGAGGCAGCGACCTTGTCCAAACAAGCGCCCAGCTCGCGAAGCGCGCTGGCAGCCTCGAGGTCGTCGTCATCGATGGGCGCGAGGTGATGCGTGTCGTAAGCGATCTCCGGTGCCGACTCCGACCCTGAGAGTATGGCGATTCGACGCATCTGCACGTCGCCGGACAGGACATGCGCCGGATCCGGGCGCACGTGGAACCGCGGCTCCCGAAGCGTCGCTATGGCATCAGCCGACAGTCGAACGTCCTTCGCCTGGGCGTACATCGATGCCCCTGACGGATCGCCTCTGAGACAGAGCAGGCCAGCGTAGTCACACCGATCATCGCGAAAGCTGTCCTCGCAATGCCAATCGAGCATTCCGGTGCTGCTCTGGCTGGTCTGAGTAAATTCCATGCTCGGCACCGGGACCATGTTCTGCACGAGCCGACCGCCGTAGAGCGTCGAATAGTTGAAAGGCTCTCCGAACATGACCATCACGCCGGCGAGCAGCAACGCGGCCCGCTGCGCCGGGCCAGAGTGTTGCTGCGACGGGGAGCTGGCGGTGGCGGGAAATGCCACGCTGTCCGGGAGCAGCCCGCGCAGGAGCAGTACGTCTCCACCTGGAGCGTAACGTCGGTATTCAGTAATGCGCCGGCGCAAGTCGGCGGGAAACAACGGTGTGGCAGCGAGCGCCAGATCGACGAACTCATCCGGCGTCAACGACTCGATATCCTGATCGCCGACCAATCGGCCGATCGCGGCCCACACTTCCTCAGCTTCGTGCTGCCGCAGCGCGGCTTCGGTTGTAGGCAGCTTCGTCACCGGATTCACTTCGGCCCCTTTCGTACAAGCAGCTTTAACCTAGGCGTGTCTAAGCAATCTAAGCCCGGCCATCGGCCATCGAGGTGTTCAACCTCGATGACTCAGGTATTGCCACAGCAGAGCATCAGGTGGCCCGAGCAGTGAGGGGATCACCCCTGAGCTCGATCTGCAAATTCGGTCCAAGCCCATGCGCACTCACGTGCCAGCCTTCCGACAGACGGTGTCACATGTTCGGGCAGCCAATAAGCGAGTTCCCGCCGAGTTCGAAAGAGTTCTCCTCCGAGCCGATTTCTGACACGCCTAGGTGCGCTGACCAGGCGCCTGCAACCGCTTTTGTGATATTCACTCAACCCCCAGCCAATGTCGGAACTTCAGTGGACAGGTAACTCGGAAATCGACTTACCGAAAAGTTACCGCACGCATGATCCTCTGTCCGGATCTATAAGGGACTGCAATCAATCAGTGCGCCCGGGTGGCCAACCGAGCTAAGGACTGTACTCTCCCTATCGGATCAACGACGCCGGACCGGTGCGTCCTGGGCAGGCTGCCGCCGTCCGGCGTACGAGTTCGGCTTGGCTCTCAGGGAGCGCGAGACCGGGTCGGTCGATGCCCTCGCGTGCATCCAGTACTTCGTTCCCGATGACGACCACCGCGTAGTCGGATGCGGCAGGGTCGCTCGTCGGCGGGGTCCGTACTGCACATGGCGGCGTATGACCGGTCCGCGTCCTGAGGAACGGATCAGCCGAGGCGTGTCGCATTGGGAGGTGCCCAAGTCAAGGAACCTCGCAAGGGCCGGAGGCCACCACTCGGTCGTCTCCCGACGCAGCGGCGACCATATCGGATTCCGCAAGGTGGATATGAATGGCGTACATGAGGTCGCATTGAGAACCGCCGCAGCGGAACTGGACTACCCCGACGGAGGAGAGCCACTCATCGAGGTGCGCGTTGATGCGCCGGACGGTCCGCTGTTGGGCACCGTCCCCGTTTCCGCTACAGGCGATATTCAGGAATACAGAACGGTGCGCGGCAGGTTGCGGCCAATGCCCGGCCTCCACGATCTATTCCTGGTTTTCCTCGGCGGCGGACTCTACCTGGATTCGATCCAGCTTCTCGCCTCAGTCTAGAGTACTGCGTTAGGGCGTACCTACGAAAAGAGATGGAGGCTCGGAAATGCCGCTCAACAAGGTCTGGCGACCCGCTATAGAGTTCAACCTCACTGAGCACTGCAACCTGCGCTGCACCCACTGCGACCACGCTTCGTCGATTCTGCCGCCCGGGTTCGCAGATCTCGCATCATTTACACGAGATATAGAAGTTCTGTCGACCGCCCTGCAGGCCGGGGAGATCAAGTTTGTGGGCGGCGAGCCTCTCTTGCATCCTCAGCTCGTAGATTTTCTCAAGATTGCGAAAGAGCTCCAGATTGCGAAGCGCATCATCCTGGTGACCAACGGCGTGCTTCTACATAAGGCTCCCACCGAGCTCTGGGAACTCATCGACGGCATGTGGATCAGCGTCTATCCGAACATCAAATATCGTTTCGACTGGGAGTCGATCCAGCACCTCGCCGATGAACATCAGATCTTCGTTTGGCGCAAGGAGACGCCGGAGTTCGCCGAACGGTCGCTCATCGAAGAGATCCGAAGCAAAGAGCTCGTCGAGATGGTCTTCCAGAATTGCAATCTCGCACACCTAGAGAGCTGTCACACCGTCTACGAGGGGCGCTACTACATGTGTGCGCCGTCAGTATGGATGGAGCCGAGATTAGCGCTTCATGGAACTGCCTTCAAGAACCGCGAATCCGACAGTGTCGCCATCCACGGTAACCCGAACCTCTACGAGGACCTGGACAACTTGATCCGAAGGCAGGAGCCGCTGGAGGCATGCCGCTACTGTTTGGGGTCCTGGGCGCGAAGTACGCCAAACGAGCAGTTGACGAAGAAGCTCACCGAGGAGTTCTTGGCCAGGCAGCCTGAGCATCTTGCTGAGCTGGTCGATCCAGAGTTGATCGTTCCGCGAACTTTTACGGATCAGAACCGCCCTGGGCTGACCCGTCCATCAGGTGAATCCGGGTCTTGACCCGCTGCCTCTCGGCTCAGGGTGTTGCGGCCGCGTCGGACTGTTCCCGGGCCGGCAACAAACTGCGAAGCCACCTTCACCGACGAGCAGTCGCGACCATTTGGAACCCGCTGCTGGACGACCAGCCGTCGGCGAGCCTTCCATTCGGCGGTGGTGCGGCGCCGCACCAGGGACAGCATCCTGTTCGCGAGCTGCACGACGTGGAAGTGGTCGACCACGACTGTGGCATGGGGCAGGCCGGTGCGCAGGGCGGCGCGGAGGTGGACGACATATCGATGGCGACGTGCCGGACGTTCTTGCGCCAGGTCAGGGGTGTGGTGGCGAGCCAGGCCAGCACGTCGGCGACGGTGCGGCCCTCGACCTGGCCGAGCAGCCCACCGCAGCCGTGTGCGTCGACGAACCCGGTGTGCCACCGGTCCCTGATCAGCTGCCACTTGCCGCTGTCGGGATTCTGTTCCCAGCGAGGTCGTCCGCGCCGGGTCTCGTCGATGCCCAGGATCTCGGCTAGGACAGTGGTGCTTCGACGACCTGCCGGGCTGCGGCCTTGAAGGCGTTCATCACGGTCGGCCAGGACAGGTGCAGATCGCGGGCGGCCTGGACGACTGTGGAGCCGGCGTCCCGTATCCGGCGCCCGGCCACACTGCGCAGCCTCCCGGTCAGCCGCTTGCCGGCCGGGATCTGCGGGATCTGCTCGGTGAACGGCTTGCTGGGGCAGGCCGGCTCGCGGCAGAACCAGCGCCGCTTGTGCCACAGGAGCTCCAACTCGCGTTCGCTGTACGGGAGATCCCGGGGCTGGGTGGTCGCGGAGCCTTTCACCCGGGACGCGAAGACCTCGCAGGCCGGGCAGGCCCGGGCCGAGGCATCCGCCGTGGCCAGGTGGACCCGGCGCCCACCGTCCTCGTACCGTTCGACCCGTATGACGGACGCCCCGTCGAGGTCGAGCAGCAACGTCGTATCGCTGACCAAGCCCGTGGCTCCCCAGTGATCAACCACGGGCGTCCTGCATCCAGGGCCGACAACCACCCCACCCATCCCCGACCGTGACGGACAGCCAGCGCACACCCGAAGCGCATCGACGCGTACCGCTCCACTGCTTCAGCTCGTTGCGCGGCGATATCGGACCACTCCCGTCATTGTCCACGCGGCGATGTTGCATACCCTGCTGGCTGCCGCGTCAGAAGCACCGTCGACTTTGTTGCACTGAGCGTTTTCAGCGTTGACGCTCCAGGGTGAGGATGGCAGCGGCGATGACCGTCATGCGGTTGGGGCTGCAGCGGGCTCTGCGGAAGACGCGCCAGGACTTCAGTCTCGCGACGCTTCGTTCGACCGGTGCTCGTGCCGCTGACAGGGCCCGGTTGCTCGTCCGTTGGGTCGCGGTGAGGTCCTGGTGCGGAAGACGTCTGATCGGCGTGGTCACCCAGGAGCCAGCCCCGATGTAGGCGCGGTCGGCGAGGATGGGCACGCCCTGGCGTTCGCAGATCCGGATGATGTGGTGGGTGCGGGCCGCGGTCAGGTCGTGGGTGCGGCCGGGCAGTGCGGGCGAGATCCACAGCAGCTTGCCCGCAGGATCGGCAACGACCTGCACGTTCACGCCGTGGCGGCGGTGCTTGATGCCCCTATGTTCGTCAAGCTGCGGTCATCAGGGTTGCTGAAAGATCGTGCTGCTGGTGGCGTGTGATCATGTCGGCGCGGATCAGGTGATACACCTCGCGGGCTGCGTAGCGTTTCAGGCAGCGCATGACCTCGCGTTTTCCCTTTCCTTGGGCGGTGCGTCGCTCCAGGTAGAGGCGGGTGCGCTCGTCTTGTCTCATGCGGGTGACGACGATGCGGTGCAGTGCGGCGTTGGCCTGCCTGTCTCCGCCGCGGTTGAGCCGACGGCGCTGGCTCTTCCCTGAGGACTTCTCAACAGGACTGACACCGCACAGGGCGGCGAAGGACGCCTCGCTGCCCAGCCGTTCCGGGTTGTCGCCTGCAGTGATCAGCAGGGCCGCCGCGCTGTCCGGTCCGATCCCGAGCTGCTCCAGCAGGCTGGGCGCGGTAGACCGGATCGCTATGGTCATCCGCCTTCCGAGCTCGGTGGCTTCCTGCCGAAGCTGCAGGACGCGCCGTGCCAGCAGTCGCAGCGTGAAGACCGCTGTGTCGGCTGCCGGGTTGCCCTCGCCGGTGTCGGCCAGGTCTGCGCACCGGCGCAGCAGTAGTGAAGTCGAGAGCGGCTCCAATTCCTCGCGCAGGGCAGAGGGAGAGTTGACCAGCACGGCCTTGAGCTGGTTGAGCGCTTGGGTGCGGGCTTTGACTGCGGATTTCTTGGCCAACCGGAGCATGCGCAGCGCTTCCACATGTCCGTCGCCGCTCTTCGGTAGTGCCCGTGCGATGCCGGACAGCGCAGCCCGGGCGGCAGCCTCGGCGTCGACCGCATCGGTTTTGCCGCGGCGGCGCCGGGTGGATCGGTCGGGCTGGTTGACTTCCACCACCGCAACCTGCTGGGTCGCGAGGTAGCGGGCCAGGCCGGCACCGTAGGAGCCGGTGCACTCCACCCCAGCCCGCAGCACCGTCCCGCACTGGCGTGCCCAGTCGAGAAGGTGGCCGTAGCCGACCGCGGTAGCTGGGAACTCTCCACTGTTCAGCAGCCGGCCAAGGTGGTCGAGGACGGCGGCGACGTGCACGTCCTTGTGCGTGTCGACACCGAGCACGACCACGCGTGGCTCGGCCGCGGCCTCGACAGCGAGGACAGCAGGAAAGGCAGCAGGCATGCCGAGGGTGGTCACGGTGCTCCTGTTCGACGACGTACCGATAGTCAGCGCCGGTCGGTGGAGCGGTCAGGACTGTGACGGTGCCTTCGAGGCCAAGGCCCCTATCGGGACACGCTCCGCCGGCCCAGTGCCGGTAAGTGTCGCTCCGGCCGGGCTGACAGATCAAACACAAGGCACAAGCGGCCAGTGAGAGTACGAGTCAAGCCGTGGCCAGAACGACACGACCACCATCCTCACAGTGGGAGTAGTCGGCCCGGCTGTCACCGACCCGGTCGCACTCGGCGAGCGTTCCGTCGAGCAGGACGTGTCCGGGATCCGTCTCACGCAGGACCCGCAGCAGCCCGGGCGCCCGGCGGGACAGATGGCCGACGACGGCGGTGACGTAGGCGTGGGCAGTGCCGACGGATATGCCGAAACCGGCGGCGGTCCGCGCGAGCGTGTCGTGCCGGCGGAGGTAGACCAGGCCGACGAGAGCACGCTGGTGAGGCGGGAGCTTGCAGCGGTCACCCTCACGGGTGACGATGAGCATGGTTACCCACTCGACCAGGGTGTGAGGCAGGTCGAGTACGGCAGGATACGGAACCAACGAGGCTCCTGCGCTGATGAGTTGAGACGTCGAACACCTCTCTCAACGGCACAGGGGCCTCGTGCGTTGCGGGAGGCAACCCCGTCACCCGACCGGTGGCCACTCTGAAAACGCTCACTCACCTCGCCCAAGGCTCTCCGGAGACCCACCTGTCCGCGGCATAGTGCGCGCCTGAGCAGTATGTCTGGCGGCGACAATCTCGGCCATCTTCACCGACCGCAGCACAGCGCGAGCCAAGGGTAAAAGCTCTTTACCGGCCTCGGTGAGGAGCACTTCTCGTGTTGAACGCTCGAATAGGGTGACCTTGAGACTCCGCTCCAAATTCCGCACCTGCTGACTGACGGCAGGCTGTACCACATGGAGGCGCTTGGCTGCACGCCCAAAATGCAGTTCCTCGGCCACAGTGACGAAGCAGGTAAGTTGACGCAATTCCATACCCTAGCCCCAAGAGAGTGGACCTTCACCCCACAGCCTAGAGTCGCGTGATCTTGGCTGTGTTACTTCGAGTTATTGTTGACGAGTTTCTTCACCCTGGCCTGGGCGAGCGGGACCTTGGCGGATCTCGTCGGTGGTGGCGGTCCAGGTGAAGGGCTTCGCGTTCTTGTTTCAGGAGTTGATGTAGTCGCGGATCTGCTTGGCCAGGACGTTGGCGCTGGAGAACGTGCCACGGTGGATGGACTGCCAGGTGATGATCCCGAACCAGATCTCGATCTGTCTCAGCCACGAGGACCCGACGGGGGTGAAATGGAAGTGGACGTGTGGGTTTTTCGCTAGCCACGCCTTCACTCCGCCGACTGACGCCTGCCCGTGTGGCCACATCAGCGATGGTGACTGCCACGCCACCTCCCCTCCCTCCGCACTGCAGCGGAAGATGCTCCCCCGCATCGAAGGAACCGATAGGACAGAGACTCTTGAAACCGGTCCCGGAAGCGGTACCGGAACCGGTTCTGGCAGTGAAGCACCAACAGGCACAGCCGGTCAACACATCGGCAACTGAGCTGTAAGCAGGCCGGCGATGTCACCGACGGTGCGACGCCGACGCAGGGCAAGGTCTGACCCGGCCCTTCGCCCACGGGGCCGCGCTGTTCGGCCCAGCTCTACTGGTCCGGGTCAGGCGGCTGGTTCTAGAAACTCAGCCCTTCGATGCGCGCGAAGCATCCCTGCAGGGGCCAGGCGGTCACCGCCGAGTGCTCCCTTCATCTGAAGAGTGCCTTCAGCCACTACGGCGACAAGACATCAGCAATCCCTGTCCGCTGTCCGGAGGCAATTTCTCTGCGTCGAGGGCAAGGTCAACGCTTATCCCGCATGAAAGCCCGAGGTCAGTTGTAGACGTTGAATTCTGCGACTGACCACCAGCTACGCGCAAGATTTCCGGTATTGACGACCTTGATGTAACGAGCCGCTTGCGTCGGGAAGGAGATCAGGTGGACTCGTTGGCCGTCCGCTACGGAAGAGACCTTGGTCCAGTCGGTTCCATCCGTGGATACGTATACGTCTGCGCTTCGCGCATAGTCGCTTACGCTGGTGCCGACATCCAACACAATCCTGTTGAATGTCTGCGTCTGCCCCATGTCCACTTGGATCCAGAGGCCGTCGTACTGCCCTGTTCCGGAGCTGTACCGAGTGTCGGAACTGCCATCGAGCATGTTCCCGGGCGCATCCCCCTGAGTGGCGTCCGAAGCCTTTGCGGTCCAGCCCGTCCGCGGCAGCGCAGGACCGAGGTCTATGACGTCGAACGAAGATCCACCTGCGTCCACCCCGCTGGTTCCCTTCACGGAAAGCGTGACCTTCCCCGCCGGAAGCCCCGCCGGAACGTAGGCACTGATGCTCGTGTCCGACCAGGTGTCTATTTCGGCATTGCTTGATCCGAAGTACACCGTGCCCAGCCCTTGGGCGTCACCGAAACCAGCACCGCGAATCGTGAACTTGGAGCGTGGCATTCCTCGTTCCGGCTTCAGTTCGCTGAACTTCGGCGATGGGAAGCTCGACAGCTTCTTGGTGGTGAACATCGCCGATGTGCCGCTCGGCAGCGTATAGGTGTACGAGTCGTCGGCGGATATCTTGAAACTCTTGCCGTCGGCGGTCCCGTTGAACACGACGGTGACCTGCGACCCTTCCTTGCTGGTCCAGGTCTTCAGCTGGAGGCCGTTCGATACCGCTGCCGGAGCTGCGATCGAGCCGGCTCCCCGCGCGGACCCGTACACCTCGATGTCGCCGATGGCCCACCAGAAGCCGGAGACCGCGGTACTGACGATGCGAATGTACTGTGCCGTTCGGGTCGGCAACGTGACGGCTACCTTGCCGATGCCCCCGCTGCCGCTCGCAATCGCGCTGCCCCAATCGACTCCGTCGCCCGAAACGTATATCTGATACTTGGTGACGTAGTCGAACGAATTGTTCACGCCGGTGTCGATAACGATTTTGTTGAAGCTCGTGGGGCTTCTCAGGTCGATCTGGAACCAGTCGCCGCTCGTCGGCCCGTGCCCGAGACTCCACCTGGTGTTGATGTCGCCGTCGATCGCGTTCGCGGCCACCCCCCAGTCCGGCTGCGCGGAAGCCGTGGCGGTCCATTTGCTGCGGCTCAGCGCCCTTCCTGTCGTCTGGACGGAAGCTCCGATCGGCAGGGAGTACGTGACCAGCTTGTTTCCGGTGCGGATGGAGTTCTGGTAGGGCAGCAGTGCCGGGTCGTACGTGACGGTGACCGGACCGGATGCCGACGTGAAGGTGAAGTCGTGTGTCGGGTCGGAGACCTTGGTCGCCGCGGGGGTACGGTCGCTCTGCGCGGGCCCGGAGTACGTGAAGGTGACGGCGTCGCCGGCGTTCAGGGTGTAGTCGAACGAGTGTGTCCCGTCCGCGACGCTGAAGGTTTTCGCGGCGCTGCCCGAGTTGTGGGCGATCAGGACCTTCGATCCGTCCGGGTTCTGGAACGCGACGTTCTCTATGCTTCCTTCGCCGAAGGTGTTCGAGTAGATCCGGCGTGCTCCGGGCTTGACGAACCTGCTGGCGTGAGCGAGGGCGTGGTAGTCCACGTTGTAGGTCACCCGCCCGTCGGCCGGGTCGATCGTGAGCAAGCCCCGAAGCATGGGTATGCCGGCGGTGTCGCTGTTGAGCGGGCCCCGGTCGGGGTCGAGTGCGATGTTCCACAGCATCACCCCGTTCGCCCAGTTGCGCGTGCCGTTGATGATCCACGTTCCCAGTGCTTCGCTGAACGCCGTCTGGTCGCTGTCCTGCCAGACGCCTCCGGTGGCTTCCGTGATGAAGGTTTCCTTGTTCGGGTAGTCGTTGTGGACCAGCGTCTGGTGGTTCGGGTTGCCGCTGTAGATGTGCCATCCGGTTCCCGCGGTGTACTTGGAGGCTGCGGGGTCGCTGAAGATCGTCTCCGGATAGGAGGGCACGTCCCAGTTGTGGTCCCAGGCCAGGATCTTCGTGGAGATTCCGTTGGCTTCGAACGCCTTGCCGATCTCCTGGATCAAGTCGGCTTCCTGGTACGCGGACAGGAACATTCCGGGCCAGGTGGGAGTACCCATGGGTTCGTTCTGCGGGGAAATGTAGGAGATGGGCACGCCGGCTTCGTCATAGGCGTGGATGAACTTGACGAAGTAGGTGGCGAGCGCGGAGGTGTACTCGCTCTTGAGGGTGCCTCCGATCATGGAGTCGGAGGTCTTCATCCAGCCTGGTGGGCTCCACGGGTTGGCCATGATCTTGATGGACGGGTTGAGTGAGAGGGCCTGCCGCAGGGCCGGAATGATGTACGGCACGTCATGCTGGATGGAGAAGTTGGACAGCGTCGGGTCCGTTTGTCCCGCGGGCATGTCGTTGTAGGAGTAGTTCCCGGACGCGTTGAAATCCGTGGCGCCCATCGGGGAGCGGAGCAGGCTGAGGCCGATTCCCTTCGAGGGATCGAACAGCTTCTTCATCAGCTTGGTCCGCTCGGCGGTGGACAGCTTGTCGATGAGCCAGGCGGAGGAGTCGGTCATGGCCGCGCCGAAGCCTTGGACCTTTTGGTACTTGACGCTGTCGTCGATCTTGATCGTGAGCGGGTTGGCCGTTCGCTTCGCCTTGAACAGCACGTCGTCCTGGTCGGCGACCCACTTGTCGGCCGATACGTCCGTCAGCCACACACGGACGGAATTGCTGCGTGCGGTCTGCTTCAGTGGGGCGGCGATGGCGTTCCCGGAAACCGAGGTCCAGGCGGCGGCGACACCGACGGCGGTGGCCAGGAACTGGCGTCGTCCGAGACCGTATGAGCTCATGGAAGATCCTCCTTCGGACCTGCTTGTTCAGTACTGGGGAGAGCGGGTGGGACACATTGCCGAGGTGGGGGATCGACCGGTTGGAGTCGGTTCTACGGCGACGTCTGCGCCGGCTCTGCGGCGCTGGTGCTCGGCTCCTTGATCAGGAGCGGGTGCAGGTCCCAGGCGTCGACCGCGAAGCCGAGGCGCGTACCCGGGGCGGTGCGGGCTTGCAGTCGCCAGGGGCTCTGCCCTGTGGGGTAGAAGCGCAGGGTGAGTACCTGGCCGGTGGTGGTCAGGAAGATTTCGGCGATGGAGTGGTCGACTATCACGCGCAGGTAGACGGGCCGGTCGGTTGGGCAGGGCATCCGGTGGGAGCCGCCGCGGGCCCGGCGGTCCAGTGAGGCGTGGTCGCGGTCGACGACCAGTTCGCCCGCGTCGGCATCGAGGCGGATGTCGAGATATTCGGAGCCGTCCGGGGTGGTGAGCAGCCGCAGACCGGCGTTTCCGGCGGTCTGCTCCAGGCGGGCCGCCAGGTCGAAGGCGCGGCCCACGGTGCCGAGGTCCACCGGCTGCGGGCCGTCGGTCACGCCCTCCGCGTGGACGGCGTGCTCGCCGCGCAGGGCGAGCAGTTCGGTGGCGGGCTGCTGGCGCAGTGTGCCGTCGTCGTGGATATGGATCTCGCGGGGCAGGGTGAGGACCCCGGCCCATCCGTCCGCGACGGCCCAGGCTTCGTCGCGGGCTTCCCACGACCAGCCCCACAGCAGCCACCGGTTTCCCGGTGCGCGCAGCAGGGCGGGGGCGTAGCAGTCGGGACCGTGGTCGGCAGGTACCGCGGGGCCGGCCTCGAAGTGGCCGTCATGCTCTTCGCCGATCAGGGCCGCGACCCTCTGCGGACCGGTGGGTTCGGTCCAGGTGCTGAAGAGGAGGGCGCCGCGTCCGTCGGCTGCCGGGAGGTATTGGGGGCATTCCCAGCCCTCGCCGGTGAGCAGGTCGGCGCCACCGATGGGCTCCGGACGGCGGGCCGCGAAGGGCCCCCGGTAGGTCCAGGTCTCCAGGCCGGGTGAGTCGTAGAGAAGGGCGGCGGCGCGGCCGTCCGCGAGGGCGGCGCCGACCAGCATCCGCCAGCCGTCGTCGTCCTGCCAGACGTAGGGGTCCCGGTACATGGTGCAGCCCTCGGGCAGCTCGGGGATGAGCAGTTCGCCCCTCGGGCGGAAGCTGTTGCCGCCGTCGTGGGAGACGGCGCAGGTGACCGGCTGGTGCTGGAACGAGCGGTCCTCGCGGTGCGCGGAGTAGAAGGCGACCAGCCGGTCGCCGTCGGAGACGGCGTTGCCGGAGAAGCAGCCGTCGGCGTCCACGCCATCGGGGTTCGGGGACAGGGCGATCGGCAGCGGCTCCCAGGTCAGCAGGTCGGGGCTGCGGAAGTGGCCCCAGTGCATGTTCGCGTGGGTCGCTCCGGACGGGTTGTACTGGTAGCACACGTGGTAGTAGCCGTCGTGGAAGA
>NZ_POUC01000089.1 GCF_002891435.1 Streptomyces cahuitamycinicus | reverse complement strand
GGGCTCGGGGCGCTGCGGCCGGGCGGCCTCGGCGACGGCGGGGAAGCCGACGGCCGCGCTCAGCGGCTTGGTCAGGCGGCCGCCCGCCCAGGCCTGCGCGGCCTCGGGGTCGGCCAGGACGGCGTGCAGGGTGTTCTCGACCTCGCGCTGCACGCCCTCGCCGATCGGATGACCGGCCCCTTCGGCGAGCTGCCGGGCCTGCAGGGAAAGGGCGCGGATGAGCGCGTGCTGCCGGCGGCTCAGCTCACGCAGCTGTGCGCCGTCCAGGTCCTGGTGCGCCTGTCGCAGCCCTTCCCCCAGGCGCAGCAGGGGCTCGACCTCCCCGGGGCTGCTGCGGACCAGCAGGTTGCTGACCCAGGCGGCGAGGCTGGGCTTGCGCAACGCCCCGATCCGGTCGGCGAGTTCCCGGTCACCGGCGGTGCGGGCGGATGCCACGGCGGAGGCGCGGGCGGCGGTGAACTCCTCCGGGCGCAGGGCGTACAGCTCGTCGGCCACGGAGTCGTAGTCCATGTGCACCCCTTTCGCGCGGAAAATCCTCTTTTGATCGTCTCAGGACCTGTCATGAGGGGCGCGCGGAGAGGCCGCCGAACGCGTCGGAGGCCCCCGTTCATGATCAGGAAATCGACGGTTTAACATATGAGCGCCGCCTAGCTCGAAAGATGGATTCGTGACTCTCAACGACGACTCGTTCACCAACTGGAAGAACCGCGAGGAGATCGCGGAGTCGATGATCCCGATCATCGGGAAGCTGCACCGGGAGCGGGACGTGACGGTCCTGCTGCACAGCCGCTCCCTGGTGAACAAGTCGGTGGTCAGCATCCTCAAGACCCACCGTTTCGCCCGGCAGATCGCCGGTGCGGAGCTCTCGGTCACCGAGACGCTGCCCTTCCTGAAGACCCTCGCCGAACTCGACCTCGGGCCGTCCCAGATCGACATCGGCATGCTCGCCGCCACGTACCGCGAGGACGACCGCGGCCTGTCGGTCGCGGAGTTCACCGCGGAGGCCGTCGCCGGTGCCACGGGCGCCAATAAGATCGAGCGCCGTGAGGGCCGGGACGTCGTCCTCTACGGCTTCGGCCGCATCGGCCGGCTCGTCGCCCGGCTGCTCATCGAGAAGTCCGGCTCGGGCAACGGTCTGCGGCTGCGGGCCATCGTCGTGCGCGGTGGGGGCGGACGGGCCGCAGAGGACATCGTCAAGCGTGCCTCGCTGCTGCGCCGCGACTCGATCCACGGCCAGTTCCAGGGCACCATCACCGTCGACGAGGCGAACAGCACGATCGTCGCCAACGGCAACGCGATCAAGGTGATCTACGCGAACGACCCGTCCGAGATCGACTACACGGCGTACGGCATCAAGGACGCCATCCTCATCGACAACACCGGCAAGTGGCGCGACCGCGAGGGCCTGTCCGAGCACCTGCGCCCCGGTATCGACAAGGTCGTGCTGACCGCGCCCGGCAAGGGCGACGTCCCCAACATCGTGCACGGCGTCAACCACGACACGATCAAGCCGGACGAGCAGATCCTGTCCTGCGCGTCCTGCACCACGAACGCGATCGTCCCGCCGCTGAAGGCGATGGCCGACGAGTTCGGGGTCCAGCGCGGCCACGTGGAGACGGTCCACTCGTTCACCAACGACCAGAACCTGCTGGACAACTACCACAAGGCCGACCGCCGCGGCCGGTCCGCGCCGCTCAACATGGTCATCACCGAGACCGGTGCCGCCTCCGCCGTCGCAAAGGCGCTGCCCGACCTCAAGGCGCCCATCACCGGCAGTTCGATCCGCGTGCCGGTCCCGGACGTCTCGATCGCGATCCTCAGCCTGCGGCTCGGCCGGGAGACCACCCGCGAGGAGGTTCTCGACCACCTGCGTGACGTCTCCCTGACCTCACCGCTCAAGCGCCAGATCGACTTCACCACGGCGCCCGACGCGGTCTCCAGCGACTTCATCGGCTCGCGCCACGCCTCGATCGTCGACGCCGGCGCCACCAAGGTCGACGGCGACAACGCGATCCTCTACCTGTGGTACGACAACGAGTTCGGCTACTCGTGCCAGGTCATCCGCGTCGTGCAGCATGTGTCCGGCGTGGAGTACCCGACGTACCCGGCTCCGGCGGTCTGATCCCGGAACAGGGAAGCGCGGGGCGTGCGGGCCCCGCGCTTCCCTGTGTTCAGCGGCGGGTCAGCTCGATCCTGTACTCCCGCGTCTGTGAGCCGTCCTCGCTGGTCACGGAGACGATGTGGGCCCTCTTGCCCCCGGCCGCGTCCTTGCTCACCGTCACCTTCGCGTAGGGGTCACGCGGTGTGGCGGTGATCCGGGCCCGGTCCGGGCGGTCGGCCGCCACCCGGTAGGCCGTCCGGTCCGGGTCGAAACCGGCCAGGGGCTCGCCGTCCAGCTCGACCGACGCGGCGGCCGCGTCCGCGGAGGTGCCCGGCGCCTTGGCGTGGACCTCGATCTCCCCGAGCGTGATGTAGCCGCCCGGGCGGGCCGTCATCACCACACGCACGCCCGTCGCCGGGCCGGCCGCGCGCACCGGGACGTCGACCACCGGTGTCCCCTCGGTGCCGACGGCGACCTGGTCGCTCGCGTCGGACCAGGTGCCGTCGGCATCCCGCACCTGAACCTTGAGGGACTCCGCGAAGCTGACGTTGGCGCCGTCGCGGTGGAAGTGGGTCACGACCCGGGTCAGATCGCGGGCCTCCGGCAGCGTGAAGGTGATGGTGTCGGCGGGGTTCTTGGTGCCGGACCTCCAGTTCGACCATGCCTTCTCGGACGTGGTGCCGTTGCGCAGGCGCTCGGCGGAGTAACCGCTCTCGGTGTAGGTGGCGCCGACCGTCACGCCCTCGCCGCGCGCGGCGTCGGTCTCCCGGGGCGCGGAGACCTGGACGCGTACGGTCGCCGCGGCCGTGTCCGCGCCCGGGATCCGGGCCGTGCCGCGCAGGGTCACCACGCCGGTGGCGTCGAAGGCGCCTGCGGGTGCGGGCTCCCAGGTGACCGGGAGTTCGGCGGTTCCGCCGTGCCGTCCCACGCCGGTGACCGTGGCGGGGAGGTCGGGCCGCCCGCCGGTGTAGGTCTTGGCGCGGGCCGGGAGGGTGGAGGCGATGGTGTCCACGGTGACCACCGCTTCGGCCCGGACGGTCCGGCCGAGGGCGTCGGTGGCCCGGCCCTTCACGCGTACCGTTCCGGGTTTGCGCCAGCGTGACTCGGAGGGCAGCGTCCACTGCACGGGGAGCGCTCCGCGGGCGCCGTCGCGGAAGACGGGCGTCACGGTCCCGGGCAGTTCGGGCGCGTGGCCGGGGACGGTGAACGCCTTGGCCGGCTGCGTACGGAGCACCGTCTCGTCGGTCACGCCCCAGCGCTGGTTCGCGTTGGAGGTCGGAAGGTGGGCCGAGACGCGGGCTCCGTCCGCGGTCGACTGCCCGACGACGTCGAGGAGGCGGCCCGTCGCGGCGTTGACGAAGGTCCAGGTGTCGTCGCCGGTGGTGGACATGATCCACTGTGCGGCCGGTGTGGCTCCGTCTTCGAGTACGGCCTCGTCGTCGCGTACGGCCAGGTGCCTGCCGTTCGCGGCGTTGACGAGGGCGTAGCGCTCACGGTTGCCCTCGCCGCGGGTCAGCTGCTTCACCCTCCACAGCTGGGACTTGGCGGCCGGGTCGGCCGTACGGACGACGACGCCGTCGCCCTCGGCGGACGGTGCCAGGGACTTGTCGCTCTGGGTGCCCTGGAGGCGGTAGACGTGGCCGTCCTGGACGAGTGCGGCGTCCTCGGCGGTGCCGGAGACGCCGTCGACGAGGAGGGTGGTGACCGACTTGGCCGGGACGGTCACGGTGGCCGAGTCGTTCTTCACCTTGACGGGCGTGCCACGGACGAGCGCACCGCCGGCGCTGGTCACCACGGGGGTCACGGTGGCGCCGGGGGCGACCCGTCGGAACTTCGAGAGGTCCACGGTCACCGCGCGCTCGGTCGTGCCGTTGTTGACGTGCACCACCGTCGCTCCGCGGCCGGACTTGCGTACGGCGGCGACGCTGGAGGGGTCGTCGGCCTTGACGAAGTGGTCGCCGGGGCGGATGTGGTGGGTGAAGTTGCGCAGGGTGTGGAATTTGGTGTTGGCCTTGACCGGGCAGGTCCGAAGCGTGTCCTCGGCGGTGCAGTTGAACGGGACGTGGATGCTGCCCCAGTTCTTGCCTGCCTGCGCCTGCGGGATGGAGTCCTCGATCGGCTGCCACAACACCCAGGCGTCGGGTTCCAGTTCACGCATGTCCTCGACGACGCGGGTGGCGATGCCGAGGCCCGGTTCCATGCCGGTGAAGTCGGTGCCGGTCCCCCAGGTGCCCTCGACCTCGCTCATCCAGAACGGTTTGTCCGCGGCCTTGGCGCTGTCGCGGGCGCTGGTGCGCATGCCGGTGCCGTAGGTGTGGACGTTGAGCTGGTCGACGGCGGCGCGGGCGGTGCCGTCGTAGGCGTTCCAGTTGCGGACGAAGGTGCTGGGGTTGGTCTCGTCCATCGCGGAGATCTTGGCGCCGGTTCGCGCCTTCTTCAGTGCGCGCTGCAGGGCCAGTACGACCTTCTGCTGGAGTTCGGGGCCGGCGTGCGCGCCCTCCTGGCGGCCGCCGGTGGGCTGCCCGTCGGGGCCGATCTGGGTGCCCCAGTAGTTGGTGTTGGGCTCGTTGAGCGGGGCGATGGTGTCGAAGCTGATGCGGTGCTTCTTCTCCAGCTGGTCGGCGACCTTCACCAGGTAGGTGGCGAAGTCGTCGACGCGGTCCGCCCGTATCTGGTCGGTGTTCGCGTCGAAACCGCCGGAGACGTAGCCGCTGACGGTCTGGAACCAGGGCGGTGAGTTGCTGAACGCCTCCCAGCGGGTCACCTTGTCCTTGACGCGGTCCACCCACCAGCGCTGGCCGGAGTCGGCGGACCAGTCCCAGTGCTCGGGGTCGTGGGGGTTCCACCAGTCGGTGTCCTCCCTCGTGGTGCCCTCGGGGGCTTTCCAGAAGCCGTCCATCGTCGCGCCGGTCTTCATGTAGTCCTTGCGGACGTCGGGGGCGTTGCCGCCGCCGATGTTGTAGCGCGCGATGTTGAGGCGGAGTCCGTCCTTGCCGAACAGCATGTCGGCGAGCTTCTGCCGAATGGGCTCGGGGTAGCGGCCGGTGATGTTGGCGAACCAGACGAGGCTCGTCCCCCACCCTTCGAACTCCTGCTGCCGGTAGGACGGGTCGATCCGAACCGTGACCGCACTCGCGGGCGGGTCGGCGGCAGCGGCGGCGGGAGGCACGGCCATGAGGCCCGCACCGAGCGCCAGGGGGACGGTGATCGCCAGTGCCACCCGGGCGAGGCGATGTCTGCTGGACATGAATTCCCTTCGAGAGCGAACAGAACCGCGCAGAACCAATCGAGTTTCCCGAATGTTTTAGGACGGCAATCAACACGTCAAGAGGCGGGACGAGTTGAGAACCGACGCACACCCCTTGACGGGTTCCGGCCGGGCACCCCAATAATGATCGTCCACATATCTAAACAACGTTCTCTGTTGTGCACGCGAGTGAACGCGGAGGAACCGTGCCCGGCCCAGGCCCGTCCCGCAGTCGTCCGATCGTCACGTCCCTCGTCGTCCTGCTCGCCGCCTCCGGCTGTTCGGTGGCGGGTGCCGACCCCGTCGGCGGCGGCCCGGGCACCCTGCGCATCGTCCTTCCCGAGGAACCGCCGACCCTCGAACCCTGTGACGCCTCGCTGACGGCGACGGGCAGGGTGACGCGGGCCAACATCACGGAGGCCCTCACCGAGCGCGAACCGTCCACCGGAGGCCTCGAACCCGCTCTCGCCACCAAGTGGACCCGTACGTCGGCCACTTCCTGGACCTTCACCCTCCGCACAGGGGTCACCTTCCACGACGGCTCGCCGTTCACGGCGGCCGCGGCGGCGTTCTCGATCAAGCGAGCCACGGACTCGGGCATCGACTGCAACGTCGACGGATACATCTTCGCCGACACCGAGCTCACGGCCACGCCCCTGGACGACACCGCCCTCCGGGTCACCACGTCGAAGCCCGATCCGATCCTGCCCCTACGACTGTCGTTCGTCGAGATCG
This sequence comes from Streptomyces cahuitamycinicus, assembly GCF_002891435.1. Taxonomy (GTDB): domain Bacteria; phylum Actinomycetota; class Actinomycetes; order Streptomycetales; family Streptomycetaceae; genus Streptomyces; species Streptomyces cahuitamycinicus. The sequence goes on along the minus strand of NZ_POUC01000089.1, from coordinate 17,481 downwards.
TGCCGACCGGCACCGACCCCGACTCCCGCGTGCGCGAGCCGGTCGGAACGGGGCCCTACCGGATCGACGAGTGGAACCAGGGCCGCTACCTGCGGCTGAAGCGCTTTTCCGGCTACTGGGGCAAGACCCCGGACTTCTCCGCGGCCACCTATGTCTGGCGCGCCGAGGGCAGTGTGCGCGCGGCCATGGTGACGAACGACGAGGCGGATGTCGCGATCGGGCTCGCCCCCGAGGACGGGGCGGGTGACCGGGCGGTCGAGTTCGCCACCAACGAGGTCTCCTACCTGCGGATCGACGCCACCAAGCCGCCGCTGGACGACATCCGGGTCCGCCGGGCCGTCAACTACGCCATCGACCGCGAGGGGTTGACGACGGCCGTCTTCGCCGGCCGGCCCAGCGGACAGCTCGTCTCGAAGGGCGTCACCGGCTACAACCCGCGCATAGATCCTTGGCCGTACGACCCGGAACGTGCCCGGCGACTCGTCGCCGAGGCCCGCGCCGACGGGGTACGGACCGACACCACCCTCACCATCATCGGCCGCAACGGCATCTACCCGAAGGCCGCCGAGGCCATGGAGGTCGTTCAGGACGGCCTGCTCAAGGCCGGGTTGAAGGTCAGGATCAAGATGCTCGACGTCAACGCCTGGCTGGAGTACCTGCTGCGCCCCTTCCCCACCGGCGACACCGGCCCCACCCTGCTCCAGGCCCAGCACGGAAACCAGGCCGGGGACGCCGCGTTCACGATGGGACAGATCTACGGCAGCGACGGCGCCCAGAGCAGCTACGGCACCGCCGAGTTCGACGCGCGCATCGCCAGGGCGCAGCTCGCCTCGGGCGGAAAACGGCAGCGGGCCTTCGCCGACGCGTTCGACTACCAGAACGACAAGGTCGTACGGGATGCCGTGATGGCCAACATGACCGGACTGCTGGCCCTCTCCCCCAAGGTCCGCTACCGGCCCGACTCGGCCACCAACGACGAGATGCGACTCGCCGACATGCGGCGCCAGGACTGAGGGAGGACCCGTGCTGACCCTGTTACGCCGCCGCGCCGTGTCCAGCGTCATCCCGCTGATGGTGGTGGTCCTCGGCGTGTTCTTCCTGGCCCGCCTCACCGGAGACCCCGCCAATCTGTATCTGCCGCTGAGCGCGACGCCTGAGATGCGCGCGGAGTTCGCCGCCCGAAACGGCCTGGACGAACCGCTGGTCACCCAGTTCGGCGACTATCTCGCCCAGGTCGCGCACCTCGACTTCGGCGAGTCGCTGCGCACCGCCCAGCCGGCCGGCGAGGCCGTCCTGCGCGCCTTCCCCGCGACACTGCAACTGGCCGGCTGGACGATGCTGCTCGCCATCGTGGGCGCCGTGGCCATCGGCAGCCTGGCGGCCTACCGGCCGAACTCGGCGACCGACCGGATCGCGAGCTTCCTGTCCTCCATGGCCGCGAGCGTCCCCGACTTCTGGATCGCCATCATGGGCGTACTGGTCTTCGCGGTCACCCTGGGCTGGCTGCCCACCTCCGGCACCAGCGGGGCGGCGGCGTGGGTCCTGCCCGTCGCTACGCTGCTCATCCGTCCGTTCGGGGTGCTGGTCCAAGTGGTACGGGGCGCCATGGTCTCCGCGCTGTCCGCCCCGTACGTGAAGGTGGCGCGCGGCAAGGGGGCCTCCGAACCCAGGGTGGTCTTCGGGCACTCGCTGAGGAACGCCGCGGCACCGGCCCTCACCGTCGCGGGCGACCTGGCCGTGGGGCTGGTCAACGGGGCCGTGGTCGTCGAGACGATCTTCGGCTGGCCCGGCATCGGCAAGCTCATGATCGATTCGGTGCTGCAGCGCGACTTCGCGGTCCTGCAGGCGGCGGTGCTCCTGACAGCTCTGGCGATCTTCGCCCTCAACATCCTGGTGGACCTCTGCCACGCGCTCCTGGACCCGCGGGTACGGCAGCGGGCGGCGGCATGAGCCGAGGACGGGACATGCTCGACACATCCGAGGCCGGCGGTCCGGCCGTACGGCGGCGGTGGTTCGCCCTGCTGCTCCGGGACCGGTTCGCCTGCGCGGCGGCCCTGGTGCTGGTCCTGGTGGCGCTGTGCGCCGTCCTGGGGCCGCTCCTGGCCGCGGATCTGGCGACTCGTCAGAACCTGCGCGCTCCGGACCGGCCTCCCTTCAGCCTCGACCACGGCTGGGCCTTCGTCCTCGGCAGTGACTCCCTCGGCCGCCCCGTCGCCGCGCGGCTGCTGACCGCGGCCGGGACCACGCTGGCCGTGGCGGTGCCCGCCGTCCTGTGCTCCCTCGCCGTCGGCTCCGTGTGGGGTATGTGGGCCGGCTATCACGGCGGCCTGCGCGAGAACGTGTCGCTGCGCGTGGCCGACGTGATCCTCAGCTTCCCCTCCCTGCTGCTGGCCGTGGTCGTGCTGTACGTCTTCTCGCCGAGTGCCGCGAGCCTCGTTCTGGTGCTGGCCGTGGCCCGGATCCCGGTCTATCTGCGTACCGCCCGGGCGGAGGCGGCGGAGCTGCGCGGCCGGCTGTTCATGGACGCGGCCCGTACGTTCGGCACGGGCGGCTGGGCCGCCATCCGGCGGCATGTCGCCCCGAGCGTGCTGCCCACGCTGCTCACCGTCGCCGCCCTCGACTTCTGTTTCGTGATGCTGGCCGAGTCCTCACTCAGTTTCCTGGGCATCGGCATCCAACCGCCGGACGTCAGCTGGGGACTGATGGTCGCGCAGGGTCGGCAGGAGCTGCAGAGCGCCTGGTGGATCGCGTTCTTCCCGGGGCTCGCCATCGTCGTCACGACCGTCTCGGCGACCGCTCTCGCATCGTGGGCACGGCTGACGGCCGATCCGGGGCAGCGGTGGCGGGAGGCGCTCGGACGGACTGGCGGTAAGAGGCCGCGTCGCGAGCGGGAGCGTTCAGCGGCGGGGAACGGCACCCGCCCGTCGAACGGGGCCGTCCTGGCCGTCGAGGACCTGTCCGTCGACGTCCACACCCCGGCCGGGCCCGTCCAGGTGGTCCGCGGGGTGGGCTTCACCGTGCGGTCGGGCGAGACGCTCGCGCTCTTGGGCGAGTCGGGCTGCGGCAAGAGCATGACCGCGCACGCCGTCGCCGGGCTGCTCGACCCGGTCGCGGAGGTGACCGGCGGGCAGGTGCGCCTCGACGGCGTGAACCTGCTCGCCATCGGCCCGCGGGCCAGGCGACGGCTGGCCGGCCCGCATCTGGCCATGGTCTTCCAGGACGCGCTCAGCGCGCTCAACCCCGTCCTCACCGTCGGCACGCAGCTCGCCGAGCCGTTCCGTATCCACGAGGGCATGTCCCGGCGGGCGGCGCGGGCCAGGGCGGTGGAGCTGATGGAACGCGTGGGCATCCCCGAGGCCGGCTCCCGGGCGGACGCCTATCCGCACCAGTTCTCCGGAGGCATGCGGCAGCGTCTGCTGATCGCGACGGCGGTCGCCCTGCGGCCGAAGGTGCTGATCGCCGACGAGCCCACGACTGCTCTGGACGTCACCGTGCAGGCCCAGATCATGGACCTCCTCGCCGAGTTGGGCGGCGAGCAGCGGACGGCGCTCGTCCTGATCACGCACGACCTCGGGCTCGCCGCCGAGCACGCGGACCGGGTCGCCGTCATGTACGCGGGCGCCGTCGTGGAGACCGGGCCGGTGGCGGAGGTGTTCGGCAAGCCCCACCACCCTTACACACAGGGCCTGTTGGCGTCGGTCCCGGCCGAGCAGCATCGGGGAGCGCGGTTGCGTTCCATTCCCGGCGGCCCGCCGGACCCGGGTGCCGTGCCGGCGGGTTGCGCGTTCCGTACGCGCTGTCCCCTGGCCCGGGAACGCTGCGCCACGCACCGGCCCGCACTGAACGGCACCGGACCCGGCCGGGCCGCCGCCTGCCACTTCGGGAAGGACCTGGCCGATGCCTGAGCACGAGGCCCTGCTTGCGGCCACCGGTCTGGCCAAGAGCTTCGCCGTCCGGCGGACACTGCGGGGCGGCACGCGGCTGCGGGCACTGGACGGGGTGGACCTCACCCTGGCCCGCGGGGAGACCCTCGGCCTGGTAGGTGAGTCCGGCTGCGGCAAGTCCACCCTGGCCAGGGTCCTGCTGCGGCTGGAGCGGCCCGACGCGGGCAGCGTCCGGTACGGGGGCGTCGACCCCTTCGCGTTGTCGGGCGCGGGTCTTCTGGCCTGGCGGCGGAAGGTGCAGATGGTCTTCCAGGATCCGTTCGGTTCGCTCAACCCCCGTCTCACCGCGGCCGAGCTCATCGGCGAGCCCTGGCTGACCCACCGGTCCCTCGTCCCGGCGTCGCGGCGGGCGGCGCGCGTGGCGGGCCTGCTGGAGATGGTCGGCCTGCGTGCCTCGGACGCGCGTCGCCTTCCACACGAGTTCTCCGGAGGGCAGCGGCAGCGGATCGGGATCGCCCGGGCCCTGGCACTGGAGCCCGAGGTGATCGTCTGCGACGAGCCCGTCTCCGCGCTGGACCTGTCGGTGCAGGCGCAGGTACTCAACCTGCTGTGCGACCTGCGGGACGAGCTGGGCCTGTCGTACGTGTTCATCTCGCACGACCTGTCCGTGGTGCGGCACCTGGCCGACCGAGTCGCCGTGATGTACCTCGGCAAGATCGTGGAGACGGGCCCCACGGAGGAGGTCTACGAGCGACCTCACCACCCGTACACCGAGGCTCTGCTGTCCGCCGCGCCCTCCCCCGTGGCCGGCGGGCGCCGAAGGCAGCGTGTCCTGCTCACCGGTGAACTCCCGTCACCGGCCGACCCGCCCTCCGGATGCCGGTTCCGGACCCGGTGCCCGCGGGTGCGGGACCTGTGCGCCGAGACCGTTCCCACGCCACCGCCCGGTGCGCCGCTTCACGGAGCCGCCTGCCACTTCCCCCTGGAAGAGGCCTCTGCGGCGTGACCGGCGAGTCGGTCCCCCGGGGCCGAGCCCGGGATTTTCGGCACAGTGCGGTGCCGCGTCCGTCACCGGGACGCGGCACCGTCACACGCTCGGTACTCGTGCGGACGATTCAGTGCTTGAAGACGTCCTTGGTCTTCTCCTTGGCCTGCCGGGCGTCGCCCTTGGACTGCTCCGCCCGGCCTTCGGCCTCCAGCCGCTCGTTGCCCACCGCGCGGCCGATCGCCTCCTTGGCCTTGCCCTTGGCCTGCTCGGCCTTCGCCTTGCCCTTCTGATCTCCAGCCACGGCCAGCTCACTCCACGTCGTGTTCGACTACGGGTCACCACACGAGTGACCGCTGGGGCGGCGTCCCAAACGTGTCCGGGCTCGGCCCCGGTAGGGTCTCGGCCGCCCTGCTGTTCGGTTCGGCCGCGCTGACGCCAGTGGTCATCGACCGCCCCGGTCCGCTCGGACTTCTCGGGCTCACCGGATGGCTGATGTGGGTGGTGTGGATCGGCGTGTACGGGATCGTCCTGGTGCGCGCCGAGCCGGGACGCCGATCGGCCGCCGACCGGGGGCCTTGACCCCGTGAGAGGCTGAGCGTGATCATGATCGGTGGGACGAGCGGGGACAGTGCATGACCATCAACCGGCCCGGGCTGCCCGGAGACCTGCCGTCGCCGGAGGTGCTGTGGGCGCGCTGGACGCTCATCGCCGTACTGGAGGCGACCACGGCGCACGAGCGGCAGGCGCACCACCGCACGGGGACCTGGGTGGACGACACCGGGCTCCGTCTGGACGACTCCGGCTGCACATGGTGGGGGTTCGCACCGCGGGGCGCGGGGCGGTACGTGCTCTTCGGCGAGGACGAGTCGAGCTGCTGCAAGTGGCACGAGCCGCCGGTCGACCTGCTCGCCGACGCCCCCGCCTGGCTCCCCCACGATGAGCTCGGGGACCTGCTGAGCGGCAATGAACTGGGCTGTGTCTACTGGTACGAGAACGGGGCCTGGGCCCGCGCCCCGTACCCCGGCACCCTGGACGACGACGGGCTCGACTGCGGCATGAGCCGCTTCACCGACCGTGACGATGTGCTGCGCACGGTCGCCGACGAGGATCACGGCGCCACGTCGTTCCGCGAGGCGGAGGCTCTGCTGGCGCACGCGGAGGGTTACCGACTGACCCCGGAGCTTCTGATGTCCCTCACCACCGACCCCGCCTGGCGGCAGCGGGACCGGCCGGCCATGACCCGGGCGCTGGAGCTCGCACGCCTCAACCGGCACTGACCCCCGGGGTCAGTGGCAGCACCCGTCGGCGGGCTCCGCTGCCTCCAGCCGGCAGAAGCAGGACGCCTGGATCGGCACGTCGGCCAGCGCGCTCGCCATCTTGAGCTGGTGGGCCACGAGGGCCGCCTCGCCGGTCTTGCCGGTGCGGAGCAGGCACTCGTGGAAGCCGTGCAGGGCCCAGACGTTGCCGGGGTGCTGGAGGGGCCGGGGCAGGGTGTCGTCGAGGCCGAGGTCGGCACGGTAGACGGCCTCGGCCTCCGCCACACGGCCCTGCTCCAGCAGCAGTGCCCCGTAGGCGTGGCGGGTGGGCTGCATCCAGCCCCAGGGCTCGTCGTACGGGAGGTTGTCGTCCAGTTCGATGGAGCGCTCCAGGGCGGCGAAGGCCACGTCGTGGTTGCCCCTGCGGTACTCGAGTTCGCCGTCCAGCATGGCCGCGGCGATCGCCAGGATGTCGTGGCAGGTGTTGTTGAACAGCATCCGCGTCTCGGGCACCCGGCTGACCGCCGCCCGGAAGAGCTCTCGTTCGGCCTCCGCCCGGTCGACCTCGCCGGTGGCGGAGAGCGCGACGCCTCGGGCGTAGTGCCGCATGGCGACAGTCATCGCGTAGAGCTCCGGGTCGGCCGGGGCGGGCAGTTCGAGGATCTCGGTCCAGCGGCCGAAGCGGATCAGGACGTGAACGCGCATGGCCAGGAAGGCTTCCAGCCAGTCGGCCATCGGAGGGCTCGGCACGCGGAGCAGGTCTTCGGGGATGGCCGCTTCCAGCCGGGCGGCGGTGTCCAGGGCGACCTGCGCCTGGCCGAGGAACATGGCGCCGTAGATCTTGAAGTGGTAGTTGTGCGCCCGGTAGAGGGTGTAGAAGTTCATCGCCCCGGCCTGCCGGTGGTACTTCTCGTCGGCGGCGATCGCGTCGCTGTTGGCAGAGACGACCTGACGGTAGTCGCCGCACAGGACGTCCAGGTGTGAGGGCATGTGGAGCAGGTGCCCGGCGTCGGGCACGATGCCGCGCAGCCGGTCGGCGACGGTGAGGGCCCGCTCCGGGGTCGGGGACATCTCCATCAGGTGGATGTAGAGGTGCAGGATCCCCGGGTGCCGTACGCCGGCCTCGGTGGCGAGGGCGCCTTCCAGCACGGCCCCGGCCTCGGCGGTCCGGGCGCCCTCGGCCGGCTGACCGGTCCTGAGGTCCCACAGCTGCCACGGGGTGAGGTTCATCGCGGCGTCGGCGTGCAGGGTGGCGATGTCCGGGTCGCCGGGTGCCAGTTCGTACACGACGCGCATCGCGTCCGCGTAGGGCTCGTTCCACACCGAGCAGTCCTCGACGGCCTCCGGCTGCGGATAGCGGGCCCGCAGCGCGCCGATGAGGGCCCGCTCGACCGGGGTGGCTCGGGCGGCCTTTTCGTGGGCGCGTTCCACGGCGGCGTGCGTGCGTGCGACGGTCCGCACCAGTTCCTCGCCCTCGAAGAATTCCCAGGGCTTGTTGTAGTTCGGGCCGAGCGCGTAGGCGATTCCCCAATGCGCCATCGCGCACTCCGGATCGGCCTCGGCCGCCCTTTCGAAGCAGGCGACTGCTTCCTCGTGGTGGAAGGCGTACGTCCACACCAGACCGCGATCGAACCAGAGTTGAGCAGCTGCGGAGGACGTGGTGACGGGACGGCTGTACGTACCGAGGTCGTAATACTCGCCCATGAGTTTCTCCTGGAAAAGCGGCCGGGGCCGTGAGAATAGCGGTTGCGGACACGCCCTCGACTTCCGATCAATTCTCGTATTTCCAGATTAGCGGTTCGAAGCCCTATCCCGGCCTGCCGGCGAGCGGGAACAACGGCTCGACCTCTGCTCGCGGCCGCTCGACGAGTACGCAGCCATCATCGCGGAGCGACCGGGCGTCGGGCCCGGGCGTCGGGCCCGGGCGTCGGGCCCGGGCGTCGGGCCCGGGCGTCGGGCCCGGGCGTCGGTGACACAAAGCGTGCGAATGGTTACTCAAGGTGCGTAAGGCTACACGAGCCAAAGTCATCTTGTCGTTCGATCGTGGGCACCTTCGCCGGTGGGCTGGCACCGCCCAACTCCCGCTCTCTAGGATGTACTTCCTGTCCAGCCAGTCCGTTGGCGCGACACCTTGCAGGGGGAACGATGCACTCCGAGAAGCAGCTGTCCACCGAGATCGACGCGAACGTGCCGACGGCAGCGCGCATGTACGACCACTACCTGGGCGGCAAGGACAACTACGCGGCGGACCGTGCCGCGTGCGAGGAACTCGACAAGGTCGTCCCCAGCACGCGCCGCCTGGCCCTGAACAACCGGCGCTTCCTCCAGCGGGTCGTGAAGACCCTCTCCGAGGACTACGGCATCCGGCAGTACCTGGACCACGGATCCGGCCTGCCGACGCAGAACAACGTCCACCAGGTCGCCCAGCGCATCGACCCCACGACCCACGTGGTCTACGTCGACAACGACCCGATGGTGCTGGTGCACGGCCGCGCGCTGCTGGAGCAGGACGAGCGGACGACCGTCATCCACGCGGACCTGCGCGAGACCGACCTGATCTTCGGCCACGCCGACACCAAGCGGCTGATCGACTTCGACGAGCCGGTGTGCGTGCTGTTCAACTCGGTGTTCCACTGCATCCCGGACAGCGACACCGACGGGCCGCTCGCGGTGGCCCGGCGCGTGCGGGAGCGGCTGGCGCCCGGCAGCTTCATGGTGATGTGCCAGCTGGTCAGCGAGGACCCCGAGGTCCGCGCCTTCGTCACGAACTTCATGGACCAGGCCACGCAGGGCAACTGGGGCCGCGTACGGGAGCCGAAGGACGTGGAGACGTACTTCGAGGGCCTGGAGATCCTGGAGCCAGGGATCGTGGAGGTGTCCACCTGGCGTCCGGACACCGAGGTGGCGCCCCGTCAGCTCACCCACGAGTGGATCGAGTTCGGCGGCGTCGGGCGGATCCCGTTGGAGAAGTGACCACGGTGATGCCCCGCCCGGGACGATGACCGTCCCGGGCGGGGCATCCGTGCGTCACCGGTAGCGCTGCTCCATCGTCTGCCCCAGCAGCTCCAGCGAGTCACGGGGCTTGAGAGCCTCGTCCGCGAGCCGGTCGAGCGCGATCCGGTACTCCTCGGTCTCGTCGCGGTCCTCGAGGAAGTTCGCGCTCTTGATGTGCTCCAGGTAGACCACGTCGGGCAGATCGAGGCCGCCGAAGCGCAGATATGTGATCGGGATGGCCGGCGCCGAGGCGTTGGTGACGCTCAACGGCACGATCTGCAACGTCACGTTGGAGCGTTCGGCCATCTCGACGAGGTGCGCGAGCTGCTCCCGCATCACATCGGTGCTGCCGAGGACGCGCAGCAGCACGGACTCGTCGATGATCGCCCACAGCTGCGGCGCGTCGGCCCGCGACAGCAACCGGGCCCGGCGCTTGCGCAGTTCGACGCGACGCTCCACCTCACTGGCAGGCGCGTTCGGCAGGCCTCGCTCCACCACGGCCTGGGTGTAGGCGGCTGTCTGCAACAGACCGGGCACGTACTGGATCTCGAAGGTACGAATGGTGGCGGCGGCCTCCTGCAGCCCGACCAGCCGGTCGAACCACTCGGGCATCAGCCGCTTGTCGTACCGCTGCCACCAGCCGGGCTCACCGGCCCGCTGCAGCAGCTTGAGGAGCACGGAGACTTCGTAGTCGTCGGTGCCGTACAGCTCCAGCAGGGCGCGGACGTCGCTCTCCGTCGGCGGGCGGCGGCCCTTGCCCGACTCGATGCGGGACAACTTCGCGGCACTGAACCCGACAGCCCGCGCCGCCTGGTCCTGGGCGAACCCGGCGTCCTCACGGAAGCCGGCGAGCTGTACACCGACCAGCATCTTCAGCAGGGTCGGCGCCGGCTCGGGCCTGTCCAGGTAGGGTTCCAGACGGGAGATGCGATGCGACGCGGCGGACATCCTGACTCCCAGCAGACCGGCACAAGGGCGATTTACACTATCGCACTTCACCAGGTCTTCACGCACCCACCCGCAAGACCCCCGCAGAAGTGGGGAGTTGAGCTCCGCTTCTCCCCGAGGGCATCACGCCGCCGCACGAGCAGGGCCGTTCCTCACAGCAGGTGGTCGAACTCGCCGTCCTTCGCCCCGGCCAGGAAGGCCGCCACCTCGGCCGACGTGTAGACGAGGGCGGGCCCGTCGGGGTCGCGGGAATTGCGCAGGGCGATCCCGCCGTCGACGAGGGGGGCGACCTCGACGCAGTTGCCCTCGGCGTTGCTGTGCCGACTCTTCATCCAGCGGGCTTCCAACGAGCTTGCCCGCACTCCGTTCCGCACTGGTGGCACCGCAGTCTCCTTGCTGTTCTCGTTTTCCCGCCGCGCACGGTGTGCCCGGCCGTCCGGACGAGTGCGGGCGGGTCCCTTCGACCGCTCTCGTCCCCGGCTTGCGTACCCACAACGGCTTGATTCTCACGCAATTTCTCGTGCAATTGCACGCGGGCGCCTTCAGCGTGGATAATAGCTGCGGCGTCAACCCCCGGGCTGACGCCGCGTCCTGACGTCGCATCGGGGAGATGCCGTGTCATCACCTGCGCAGCACGTGCTCCGGCCGCCGAGTCGGGCTGCGGCACACGCGGGCGCCCCCGCGGCGAGCCACGCCGTCCCGGCCGGCCCGCACACCACCTCGCCGTACGGGGCCCCGCCCTCGGTGCCGAGGACACTGCCCCAGTTCTCGGGTGCCCTGTCCGCCTCGGCCACACTGCGAGTCCAGTGCAGCCGGGAGGGGTTCGCTCGGGCCCGGTCCTTCACCCGCGACACCCTGCACGGCTGGTCGCTCGACCACCGCTGCGACGACGCGACCCTCGTCATCACCGAGCTCACCGCCAACGCCGCGACGCACGCGGCACCGAGAGCCCCGGATGCGCCGGGTGTGCCGGAGATCCGGCTCGGATTCCTCCTGGACCCCAGCCACCTGCTGGTCACCGTCTCCGACCCCGACGACCACCCGCCGGTGTACCGATCGGCGGGCATCGACCTGGAGGAGCACGGCCGGGGGCTGTGCATCGTCGACGCCCTGTCCGAGGAGTGGGGCTGGGCCCCCAGCCCCCCGGCGGGCAAGACGGTCTGGGCCAGGTTGTCGACCCGGCCGGCCACATCCTGTCCCCCCATCTGACACGACTGCCGCGGAAAGGCCCCTCGCCATGCGCAGCGCTTCGACGGAACACCCGAGCAGCAAGCGCCCTCAGCGCCCCGACGCCCCGGCCGGGGTAGCCCGGAACACGCTGCTCACGGCACTGGACCGCGTGCCGTGGGCCGACATCCAGGACTCCACGGGCTCGGCGGCGGCCATCCCCCACCTACTCACCGGCATCGCGGGGGGTGACGCCGACACCGCCCGCTCCGCACTCGACGACCTACGGAAACGGATCTGCCAGTTCGGTTTCGTGGTGGAGCAGGCGACCGCGGCCACGGTTCCGTTCCTGTGGGAGCTGGCGAAGCTGCCGCAGGTGACCTGCCGCGCCCAGATCATCCAGCTGCTCAAGAACATCGCCGACGCCCGGCAGTGGGAGAGCACCGCCGCCGTCTATCCGAAGCTGCTGAACCACCGGGAGAACCCGGTGGTGTGGGAGCGTGCGGCGCGCCAGGCGGTGCGGTCCCGGCGCGGTGAGCTGGGCCGGCTGATGGCGGACGAGGACGGCGAGATCGCCCGGGCCACGACCGAGCTGGCCCGCTCGCTGGGCGCCTGAGACCCAGCTCGCCGGGCGTCTGAGCCCCCGCTCGCCGCGCGCCTGAGACTGCCGTACGTTCTCCGGTTGGCCGGTCGTACCTTCACCGATGGGTGGCAAGCCCGTCAGGCCCGCAGACGTGACGAAACGGTGAGGACCCCTTGTCACCATGGGTGATGCCCCTCGCCTCCCGGGGCCGGGCAGTGCAGACATGGCACATGGTTCTACGAGCGAATCAGAAAGCCCAGGTCACCGGGCACTTCACGCGCTCCACGGGCCGCCACATCTCACAATCTCTCACGACCGTGCCGTCTCACCGCCATGGAAGCCATCCCAGACGACAGCAGCCGCCCGCAGATCCTCGACATCCGGGTGGACGTACTTCTTCTTCGTGAAACCCACGTTGGTGTGCCCGGCCCACGCCGCGAGGATGTGGTCCATCACGCCGTTGTTGGCGAGGTAGGTCAGGCAGGAGTGCCGGGCGTCGTACAGCCTGACCTTCCGCAACCCGAGCTCCCCCATCAGCCGGTGCGCGTGCTGTTCACGCAGCTGCCGCGTGTTCACCGGCACCCCGAGCTCGTCCACCACCACGAACCCGCTGTCGGTGTACGCCTCGCCAGCCGCCAGCTTCTCGGCGGCCTGCCGGGCCCGCAGCTTTCGCAGCGCCTCCCACACCCCCTGAGGAAGCGGCAACACGCGCTCACCGGCTTCCGTCTTGGTGTCCTTCTCCACCACCGTCTTGTTCGCGACCATCGTGCGCGTGCTGACCGTCTCAAGAGTGCCAAGCGTCAGGTCAACGTCAGACCACCGCAGACCGCACACCTCGGCCGGCCGCAGGCCCATCAGGCTGAGCAGGAGCGGGGCATGCAGCCGATCGTCCTGGATGCCCTTGATGAACAGCTGCACCTCGGTCACGGTCCACGGCTTCTCACGCCGCCGCTCCCGCCTGTCCGCCTTCCGATCCACGAGGGACACCCGCACGAACTTCGCCGGGTTCTCCGGGATCAGCTTCCGCGTGACCGCCCGAGCCAGGGCCTGCCTGAACCGGTCGATTGCGTGCTGGACCGTGCTGACCGCCAGCCGCGTGCCCGGCGTGCCGCTCCTGCGGCGCCCCTGCGCCACCATCCGGTCGACACAGTCCTGCACCATGTCCTCGGTAAGGTCCTGTAGACGGACGTGCCCCAGCATGTCGTAAACGTGGATCAGGCTCTTCCGGTAGCCGTGGATGGACGTCGCCTCGATGTCCCGGGCCTTCATCCGAAGCCACTCATCCAGCCACTCCGCCACGGTGATGTCGCTCTTGGCGATCTACGTCCCAACGGCCATCTGCCCGCGAATGCGGGCGACTTCGGCCTCGACCTCCTTCTTCTTGTCCTTGGTGATGGTGTGCTGCTTGCGCTTCATCACCGGCTTCCCGGTCTTCGGGTCGGTGATCACCTCACCGGCTTTGTCCTTCTTCGCGACGATCATGAAGCGCGGCTCGACGCGATCGAGAAGAACCGGTGGCCTCTGCCCGCCGTGGCGGTGCTGACGGCTATGGGCTCGCTGGGTGTGGCGTTGTGGCAGGCGGCGGGCCGGTGAATCCGGGCGACGCGGTGTGGGGCGGTCTGATCCTGGCGGGCGCGGCGGTGGAGACGTATGCACTGCGCTCCGCCCGGCAGGAGGCCACGTTGTCGGCGGCGACGCGCCGCTGGTTCCGTGTCCATACGAAGGCGGGCAAGGTGCTGTTCGTCGTCGGGTGGGTCGGGTTCTCGGCATGGTGGGTGCACCACGTCATCGCCTGACCGGCCGCACGGGGCCTCGTCCGCTACGGCGGGCGGGGCCCTCTGCCCTACGTCACACCTCGGCCGCCTCCGCGAGCCGCACAGCCGCCAGATACGTCATTCGACGGAGCTTCGGTCATCCGTCGCCCATACCAAGGGGCCCCCGTACTCGCCTTCATCACACTTCAAGCCGTTGTGCACCTCCTTGCAAGGCCAGGAGGTGCCCTTATCGGGCGTCACGATCCAGAGCCAGGTATCGCCCAAACCTGCATTTCGAAGCTTGACCAGCTCATCGATCACTTGGTTAACGGTCATCTGGGTAGCCACTGACGCCCTCCAATACGGCGGATATTTGGGTTCCAGAGTTTCATTGCTTCACATTTGGCACACCTAGGAGTGAGCCGGAATGGTGAACCTGGCCGGTCACGCAGGCGGCCCCTACGCGCATGGGTACGGAAAGGCGGGTCAGTGACCACTGCGCGGGCACGCGCAAAATGATCAAGCAGCCTCGACGACGTCCCCGCGCTCGACGCGCCGCAGCTCGGCCAGCAGCCGCGCGTACTCTGCCCGCTGCCCATCGGTGAGCGGCACCGCCGGATGCGACCACAGGGCACGGATCGCCTGGTTCAGGTCGTCAGCAGAGCGCACAGGAAGCGACGTCGCAAGATCGGGGGACACGCGACCAGCCTACGGTGATCAGTCGTCCAACTCGATCCGGAAGTCGACGATGGTCGTGTCACCGCGCCGCACGATCGGGTGAGCGACCTCAACGACCCGGCCGGAGTCCGCGATGTGCCGCCGGGTGTACCGCAGCACTGGAACGCCAGCGCCGATCCGTAGCGTCGCCGCCTCCAACTCGGACGGCATGCCCGCCGTGAACGACTCCGTGATCGTCGTGACCCGGATGCCGAGGCTGCCCAACTGCGCCCGCGTCCCGCCCGGCCAGGGCTCGTGGATGGGGTCGGCCACGGGCGTGCCAGCGACATCGGACCACCGAACGTAGCTGGTGCTCATCTGTGTGGGCTCGTCGTTGTCGTAGAACACGAAGTGCCGGGCGAGTAGCCGCTCGCCCACCTCGCACTCGAACAGCGCCGCCAGCTCAGTGTCGGCCTGCACCCGCTCGAACCGCTTGTCGAGCCGATACTCACTCCATCCGATGCCCTGATCCCTCGTGTAGGGCGTGGCCTTGGTGCCGGGGGTGGAGCGGTACCGGTCGGCCGCCATACGGTGAATCGCAGGCCGCGGCCGCACCCGTGTGCCAGCTCGGGCCCGCGCCTCGACGAGCCCCTCGTTCGTCAGGAGCCGTAGGGCGCTACGAACCGGAGCCTCGGATACGCCGTACTCGGCGCACAGTTCAGGGATCGTTGGGATCTGGTCGCCCGGCCCGAACTCCCCGCCCGGAGAGATGCGCCGTCGCAGGTCGGCGGCGATCCGCAGGTACTCGGGCTGTGCCACGGAGGCCTCCACTTCGAGCGATCACGTCAATCTGGATACGCATACTCTGCCCGTCCCGCTTGACCAGCGCCAATCATCGCGACAATCTGGATACGGATAAGTACTACCCGTATCCGGAATCCGCTCAAGCGGGGGGACAGTCATGCCCGAGTCGGGTCATACATGGCAGAAGGCATTCAAGGGCGAGCCCATCGAGGCAGCCCACGTCCGCCTGTGGACCGCCGGCCGCGTGAAGCACCCCGACGCCCCGCTCATCGCGAACGAGCTGTACATCGCGATCCTCGGCTCGGGCGCCCCCGTCGTCGACATGACACTGTCGACGGCCGATTCCCGCATTCGCATCACAGCAGAGGGCCCCGACCCGCTGCCGCTCATCCACAGCCACGGGCCCGGCTGGCAGATCGTCATCGCCCTAAGCGCCCTCGCGGGGCTGACCACCGACGAGTGCGGCCTGTGGGCGCAGGTAGGGACGAACCGGTGAAGCCCCAGCCGCCGGCCGCCACTGAGTTGACAAGAGCTCAGCACGACGGCTGGGCGTGCTGCTGGTGCGGCAAATCCCTGATGAGCGGCGGCGTCAGCGCGGGCATCTCGCGCGGCCGGATGGGCGCCCACGCCCTCGACATCGAGGTGTACGCCTGCCGGGCCTGCACCTCTACACAGACCCCCGCCCCCAGTGATGGGCGGGCCAACCGCCTCTGACCAGAGGCACAGTCCACAGCAGGAGGAATCACGTGACCATCGCGTTGGAACGTCCCGTGGGCAACACCGACCCGCTCACCCTGGTCGAGCCCGAGATTGCCGACCAGCTCACCCGCCGCATCACCACCGACCACCCGGACATCGACACTGCGACCGCGCGCCGCATCATCGGCCAGGCCGCCGCATTCATCGCCGCCTCCGGGCAGCAGTCCGGGCAGTCGCTCGCACCGAGCAAGCTGGTCGACATCGGCTGGCACGCGTTCATCCTGCACACCGTCGACTACGCCCGCTTCTGCGAGCAGGTCGTAGGCCGCTTCGTCCACCACGTCCCGACCGGGGACGGCGAGGAGCCGCCCGACCACCACGCCGAGACCCGACAGCGCACTCTCGCAGCCATCGAGGCCGCCGGATACAGCGTCGACCACGAACTGTGGGGCAACTCGGCGGACTGCTCGCAGTGCCACGCCGGATGCACCGACAGCCCCAACAGCGGCAAGCAGTCGTAGCGCGACCGTGTAAAACTCCAGCCGTCCGGTGTCTACACCGGGCGGCTGGCCCGAAGAGCGGAGCAGGCAGTGACAGACACGGCGATCGCCTGGGACACCTACTCGCGGCAGCGGCCCGACCGCCGGCCGACGAACGCCCGCGGCGAGACGACCTGGTTCAATTGGACCCAGTACGCCGACCACGGTCCCGGAGCCGAACTCCTGGGGCTGCCGCCTGGCGGCCGCGTGCTTGACCTCGGTTGCGGTAAGGGCGGCAACGCCGCGCACCTCGCCGCCATCGGCATGCAGGCCGTGGGTGTCGACATCTCTCCCAAGCAGCTTGGCGCCGCGCATCAACGGTGGGGACACATGCTCGGGCTGGACCTGCACCAGGCCGAGGCCGTTACCTTCCTGAAGGGCACCCAGGAGATGTTCGACGCGGTGTACTCGGTGTGCGGAGCCGTGTGGTTCACCGACCCCGCTCGACTGCTGCCCGCCGTGCGCGAGCGGCTACGGCCGGGCGGCAGGCTGGTGTTCTCTCAACGGCCGCCGGTCGAGGGCTGCTACGGCTGCCAGGCCTCATACATCCCGCGCAGTCCGGACGAAGACCCGCTTGTCGTGAAGCGGTGGGACCACGAGCCCGACGCTTGGGAGCACCTCTTGGCCGAGCACGGTTACATGGACGTGCGCGCGACCGTGCTGGCTGCACCGCCAGGGCCGCGCAAAGTCGGCACTCTGATCGTTCAAGCCCGCGCGTGACCACCTCGGCCGCCTTTGAAGCGTGCCCTTCGCCAGCGGCCCGCTCACCTCACGAGGTCGGCGAGGGGCACGTCGAGGGCGTCGGCGATGCGGAAGAGGTTGTCGAGCTTGGGGCTGGCGTGGGCCTGCTCGATGCGGTTGATGGTCTGTCGGTCCATGTCCGCGAGTTCGGCGAGTTTCTCCTGGGTGAGGTTGGCGTGTAAGCGGGCATCGCGGATGCGGTCACCGACTTCGCGGCGGCGCTGCAGGATCCAGTCGGGGGGTGGGGCGGATGGCACCTGCCAACGCTTGCCCCTGAATGATCTTGAGTCTGTATCGTCGGCTGTACATTTTTCGATCTAGGGCGGGTAGTCGAGCAGCAGGTCAACCCCGCCGTTAGTTGACAACAGAACCATCCGTAACATTCACGTGACAGAACGCGCTTACCGCTACAGCACTAAGAGCGGGCGCCCAACGCGACACGCACCGGACGCCCGCCCACCAGACAC
>NZ_POUC01000899.1 GCF_002891435.1 Streptomyces cahuitamycinicus | reverse complement strand
CGAGGAGAACGGGCGGGCGCAGCGGTTCTACCGGCGGGTGGGGTTCCTGCCGAGCGGGGTGACGGTGCCGCTGGGGGATGCCGGGGAGCTGGAGCTGGAGTTCGTCCTCGAGCGGGAGTAGCGGCGCCTAGACGGGCAGTTCGTCGTGCGGCCAGCGGGCGCGGCCCTGTTCGCGGGACCGGAGCAGGGCCAGGGTCGGCAGGCCCCGGTCCGCTCCGGTGGCCAGCAGCTCCGGAAGCTGGGGAAGCGGGGCCACGGCCGCGACGTCGTCCAGGACGAGCGTCATTGGTGGGTCGAGGCGACCGGCCGATGACCGTTCGGCCATGTGCCGGCCGCGCTCGACCACGCTGGAGACGAGGGCCGTCAGGAGGGGCATCGCGCCCGGGTTCGTCCTGGGGTCCTCGATGGATTCCCCCACCACATAAAGCGTGCCCGCTTCGTGGACGAAGGAATCCAAGGCGAGGGCATCAGTTCGGTTGGGAGTGCAGGCCTCGCGGATGTTGACCGTGGAGAGGGCGGCCAGGGCGCGGGTGGTCAGCTGCTGGGCCATGTCGCGGCGTTCGGGGTGGGCCGTGAGGGCGCCTTCGAGTTCGCCCGCCGAGCCGGGTGCGGCCTTGGGGTTGGTGCGGAGGACGCGTACGGCGTCCTGGATCTGGGTGCCCTGGGACCAGCGGTGGACGTGGCGGATGGTGCGGCCGTCGATCGCTGCGGCGTGCAGGTAGCTCCGCAGGAGTATCTCCGCTGTGTCGCTGAGGGCTTGGTCGAGTTTGGCGGTGGGACGGACGGGCGTGAGGAGGGCGGTGGCCCTCGTGATTGCCGTCGCCTTGTCCTCGCAGCCGGCCGTGGGGGACCAGTGGAGGCGGGACGGGG
>NZ_POUC01000898.1 GCF_002891435.1 Streptomyces cahuitamycinicus | reverse complement strand
TGAGCTTCTTCGAATTGGCCACCGATCGGGTGATGGGCCGTGAAGCGCAACGAGCGAGGCCCCCGGGCTGTTGATCGAGATGTCTGACGTCTCAATCACGTTGCTCGGGGGCCTCGTTGGTCATCCATCCTGCCGCACTCGACCTTCCGCATGCACTCGTGGAGTGGGTCACCATGCTGATCGTCACCCGTGAGGGCGACCGACGCTGCAAGCTCCGCCCGTCCCAGCGCGCGATGGTGGCACTGGTGTACCTGCGCGAACACACCACTCTCGCGAAGATCGCCGCTGGATTCGGGATCAGCGAGTCCACCGCCCACGCCTACACCAGCGCGGTCGTCGACCTGCTCGCCGAACGTGCACCGGGCCTGTTGAAGACGCTGCGCGAGCACGAACCCGACTTCGTCCTGCTCGACGGCACCCTCGCCGAGTGCGACCGGGTCGGCGACGGCCGGGCCGACTACTCCCACAAACACCGGCGCCACGGTGTGAACGTGCAGGTGGTCACCGACCCCGGCGGCCGGCTGCTGTGGCTCTCGCCCGCCCTGCCGGGCCGCACCCATGACCTGACCGCCGCCCGCACCCACCGGATCATCCGGATCTGCGAGCGCCAGGGCGTTCCCATCCTGGCGGATCTTGCCTACCAGGGCGGTGGCCCCTGGCTGACCACGGGCATCAAACGCAGGCCCCTGCAGGAACTCACCCCCACCGAGAAGACCGTCAACCGGGCCTTGGCCGCGGCACGGGCACCGGTCGAACGAGGCGTCGCCCGCCTGAAGTCCTGGCGGATCTTCCGCAGAGCCCGCTGCAGTCCGAACCGCATGACGTCAATCGCCAAAGCCGTCCTCACCCTGGAGCGGCAACGCTGAAGAAGCTCA
>NZ_POUC01000897.1 GCF_002891435.1 Streptomyces cahuitamycinicus | reverse complement strand
CCACCACCGCCACCACCGTCAGGACTCCTGCCCTCACCGGTGGGAGCGTCCCCGCGGAGGCGGTCACTCCGCTCATCCGCGGCATCGCGGTGCTGCGGGAACTGACGGAGGCGAACGGCACGCTGAGCCTGAGCGGTCTGGAACGCGCAACCGGCCTCGCCCGCTCCACGGTCGACCGCATCACGGCCACCCTCGCCCGCATGGGCTACGTCCGCTTCGACGGCCGGGACGTCCACCTGTCCCCCCGCCTGATGGAACTGGGCAACGCCTACCTGTCGGCCCTGCGCCTCCCCGCTCTGCTCTCCCCGCACGCGGACGCCCTGGCAGACGAACTGGACGAGTCGGTCTCCCTCGCGGTCGCCGACCAGGACGGCATCCGCTTCATCCACCAGGCGACCCGCCGTCGCGCGATGTCCCTCAGCTTCCGCATCGGCGACCTGCTCCCGGCCGAACGCACCGCTCCGGGCCCGCTGTTCGCGACGGAGTGGACGGCCGCGGACTGGCAGCGCTGGCGGGACCGCAGGGCGGCGGACCCGAGGGACCTGTCGTTCACGGCCGTACCACCACGGAGGCAGGAACCGGGCGCGCGGGACGACGACACCTTCGCCCGCCGCACGGAAGAGGCGTCCGCCAACGGCTGGTCCCTGGACGACCAGTTGATCGAGCCGGGGCTGGTGGCGATCTCGGTGCCGGTCCGCATCCCGGGAGGGGATGGCCGAATCGCGAATGTGGACGGCCGGATCGCGAGTGTGGCGAGCGTGGTCAGCCACACGAGCCGCCACACCGCGCACGACCTGCGGACGACCCTTCTCCCTAGGCTGCGCTCCACGGTCGAGGCGATGGAACGCGAACTCCGCCACACCCCGCCCCCCGAGCC
>NZ_POUC01000896.1 GCF_002891435.1 Streptomyces cahuitamycinicus | reverse complement strand
TCACGAAACCCCAGCTCAGGGCCACACCAGGCAATAAGGCTGATGCCCCGCCTCATGCAGCCGGTGCGAGAAGTCCTGCCACTCGTGCAGCAGCTGGTAGACGTTGAACGCGTCCCGGGGGCCGCCGCGGTCCGGGACCGTCGACCAGATGAACGCCGCCGCGCCCACGGCCTCCTCGCCGATGCCGCGCAGGGGGTCTACGACCGTCATGGGGAGTTTGACCACCGCGTAGTCGGGGTGCAGGACGATCAGTTCCAGGGGCGGGACCTTGTGCAGGGGGACGCCCTCGATGCCCGTGAGGACCATGGCCGCCATGGTCTCGGGTTTGATCTTCGTGAACATGCCGTTCATGCCGAGCTCGTCGCCGCCGAGCTCCTCGGGGCGCATGGAGATCGGGACGCGGGCCGCGGTCGCGCCGTCGGGCGCACCGAAGTACTTGTACGTCACCCCCACCCGACCACCATTCCCGCTGCTCCCGGCCCGAAGATCGTCGACCTGACGTTCAGTACGTCCGGCGGACCGCTCCGGTTCACTCGGTACACCCTGTGTCTGACGCGGTTCCTGAGCGTCCTCCGCCTCGCGCCGGTGCCTTCCCCGCCGGGCACGTCGAGGACCCAGGTCATCAGTCCCCTCGCCCAGTCCGCCACCGCGATGCATATCTCCACCCGACTGCTTTTCTAGGACGCGTCGCCCCCGCCGCGCAACCCGATCATCGTGTCAGTGACCTCCCCCACGGCCGCCCGCCGAAACGTGCGCTTGAAACATCTGGCCGCAGGATCTCCGCAGCCTCCGACCACCCCGGGCGGTTTGAGCTGTGGGTATCAGGGTCCAGTCTCGCAGACGACGGGGACCGGGGGGCCGGTTGTCCCGTGCCCCGCC
>NZ_POUC01000895.1 GCF_002891435.1 Streptomyces cahuitamycinicus | reverse complement strand
GGCCAGGGCGACCTGGAGGACGAAGGCCTCGTCCCACTTGAGGCGGGAGCGGGCGTCCTC
This sequence comes from Streptomyces cahuitamycinicus, assembly GCF_002891435.1. Taxonomy (GTDB): domain Bacteria; phylum Actinomycetota; class Actinomycetes; order Streptomycetales; family Streptomycetaceae; genus Streptomyces; species Streptomyces cahuitamycinicus. The sequence continues at coordinate 825 of NZ_POUC01000895.1, read as the reverse complement.
GATGTCCGCCTTGGTGTGCGGGCGGTGGATCTTGAGGAGGGCTTCGGGGAGGGGCACCAGGCCGCGGCCTTCACGCAGGGTGTCCGGGAGCGGGTCGACGGCCTCCTGGGCCGTGGGCAGGACCGTCTGGATCGCCTTGCCGATCTTCCAGGACTCCAGCTTGGCGGTGGCGGGGTAGATCGGGATCAGCGCGCCCGCCCAGGTCTCGACGGACTCCTCCGGGTCGCCGCGCAGCAACTCGTAGGCCGGATGCGCGAGTTGAAGGCGGCGGTTGAAGACGGAGACCTTGCCCGCGAACATCGCACGCGTGCCCGGCAGCAGTTCCTTGTGGGGTTTGTGGACGCCCGCACCGAAGAAGACCAGTTGGAGCCGGCCGCTGCCGTCCGTGATCGTGACCTCCAGGCGCTGGCCCTTGCCGCGCGGGGCCTTGGCGGAGGCGAACGTGTGCAGGCGGGCGTCTGCGACCTGCGCGACCACCGTGACGTGCTCGTCCATGGGGAGGTCGGCGAGGTGGGTGAGGTGGCCGCGCTCCTCGTATCTGCGCGGGTAGTGGTGGAGGAGGTCGCCGACGGTGAGCAGGCCGAGGTGCTCGGCCATCACCTTCGCGGTGGCGGGGCCGAGCACCGACTTCAGCGGCTGTCGCAGGGGTTCTTCCAGTGCGGGCACGAGATCCATTGCACACCACGCCACTGACAATGGCTCCCAGGCCGCGGCCGGACCGCCGTAAAGGTCCCGGAAACCCCTGGTCAGGCGGTTGGTTCGGGCCTTAGGATGACGCGCTCCCGGCCCCCTTTCGCGGTCACCGCCCCACCGGGACCGCCCGAC
>NZ_POUC01000894.1 GCF_002891435.1 Streptomyces cahuitamycinicus | reverse complement strand
CCCCAACGGCCACCCGTACCACCGCCTCGACCGGGCCACGGGCCGTCACCGCTGGTGGCGGGCCTGGGTCGGGACCCTGCTGCTGGCCGTCACCTACTTCGTGGCGATCCTCGTGCTGTTCGGCGTCAGCCACGGCCTCGGCACGGCGCTCGGCGCCCCCGTACTGCCCGACGGCGGCGCCGACTTAGGGCCACTCGGAAACACGGCGATGGACCTCGTGTCCATCGCGATCGCCCTGCCCCTGGTGCTGCTGGCCACCCTGTGGCCGGCCAGACGGCCCGTCGGCACCGTCACGTCGGTCACCGGACGGCTGCGCACCGGCTGGCTCGGGTGGTGTCTGCTGGCCGGGCTGCTGCCCCTCCTCCTGCTCACGGTGACGGGCTTCCTCCTGCCGGGCGACTCGGGCGAGTCCGACACGTGGGTGGGCCTGCGCTCCTTCCTCGTGGCCCTGGCCGTGCTGGCCGTCCTCGTCCCGCTGCAGGCCGCGGCAGAGGAGTACGTCTTCCGCGGCTGGCTGCTCCAGGCGGCCGGTGCGTTCGTGCGCTCCCCTTGGCTCGCCGTGATCCCGCAGGCCGTACTGTTCGCCGCGGCCCACGGCTGGGGCACCCGGTGGGGCTTCCTCGGCCTGCTGGTGAACGGCCTGGTGGCCGGTCTGCTCACGATCCGCACCGGCGGACTGGAAGCGGCGATCGCCCTGCACGTCCTGAACAACCTGCTGGCCTTCGGCGTCTCCGCAGCGCTCGTCGGCGGACTGTCGTCGGACGAGACCGCGGCCGACGCGCCCTGGCCGCTGGCCCTCGCCGCCATCGCCACCGACCTGCTCTACGCCGCGATCGTGCTGTGGCTCGCCCGGCGCCACCAACCGCAGCGCCTCTCGGCCCCGAGC
>NZ_POUC01000893.1 GCF_002891435.1 Streptomyces cahuitamycinicus | reverse complement strand
CCCTTCCTTTCCGCCTCGAGGAGAAACCGCATGACCACCCACCCAGGAGCCCCGGCGACATGGGGAGCCGCGCGATGAGAGTCCTGCTGATCGGAGCCAACGGCTACATCGGGCGCTTCGTCGCCGACCGTCTGCTCGCCGACCCGGCCGTGCAGCTCACCGCCCTCGGCCGTGGTGACGACGCCGACGTCCGCTTCGACCTCGCCTCCGGCAGTCCCGGCGCCCTCACCCGCTTCCTCGACGCGGTCCACCCCGGTGTCGTCGTCAACTGCGCCGGCGCCACCCGCGGCGGGGCCCGCGAACTCACCCGCCACAACACCGTCGCCGTGGCCACCGTCTGCGAGGCCCTGCGCCGCAGCGGCTGCGGCGCCCGGCTGGTGCAGATCGGCTGCAGCGCGGAGTACGGCCCGAGCCAGCCCGGCTCCTCCACCGCCGAGGACGCCGTGCCCCGGCCCGGCGGTCCGTACGGGGTCAGCAAACTCGCCGCCACGGAGCTGGTCCTCGGCTCAGGCCTGGACGCCGTCGTCCTGCGCGTCTTCTCACCGGCCGGACCCGGCACCCCCGCCGGCTCCCCGCTGGGCCGTCTCGCCGAAGCCATGCGCCGCGCCATGCAGTCCGGCGACGGCGAACTGAAACTCGGCGGCCTCGGCGCACAGCGCGACTTCGTCGACGTGCGCGACGTGGCCCGTGCCGTCCACGCCGCCTCACTCTCCGCCGCGCAGGGCGTCATCAACATCGGCTCCGGCCGCGCCGTACGGCTGCGCGACGCCGCCGCGGTCCTCGCCCTGTCTCTTATCCACATCT
>NZ_POUC01000892.1 GCF_002891435.1 Streptomyces cahuitamycinicus | reverse complement strand
CTGAGGGCCCTGCTCGGAGAGCTTGGGGAGGCACCCCGCTTCGCCGGGCTGCGGACCCACCCGGCCGCCCCGGCGAAGACGCCCCTCACTGCACGGCGGCGTCCACGGCGACCGGCTTCTCATCCGGCACCAGTCCCAGCTCGGCATCCCGCGCGGACTCCACCTCACGCCGCAGCAGCCGGAACCACATGAAGATCACGAACCCCACGAAGGCGAACCACTCGGCGGTGTAGCCCAGGTTCTGGAACGCCTTCAGGTCCAGCCCCGAGTCCGGCGGCGCGGCAGCCGGCACCGCCTTCATCCCCGCGTCACCCTTCGACAGCGTGACCCACGCGTCGTACACGTCGTAGGGCACCAGGTTCACCAGGGACGCCGCGCTGATCGCCGCCGTCTGCCCGGCCGGCAGCCCGCCCTGCGCACTGACCCCGTTGTCTCCCGGCGTCTCCGACGCCTGCAGCGCCCCGGTGACGGTGACCTCACCGGCCGGCGGGGCGGGAACCCGTGCCGTGCCCGCGGCTCCGGGCAGCCATCCGCGCACCACCGGCAGCGCCTCACCCGAGTCGGTCCGCAGCAGTGCCAGCACGTAGAAGCCCTGCCTGCCGTCGAGCTCCCGCCCGGGCACCAGCAGCTGCTTGCCGTACCGCCCGCTCGCGGTGACCAGCTTCCCGGACGTGGCCTTGGTCACCGGCAGCATGTCCTTGAGGGGACGGGGTGCCTCGCGTCCGGCCTCGGCGACCTGCTCGGTCGCGGTGCGGTGGTCCTGCACACGGTCCTCGAACCGGCTCAGCTGCCAGGACCCCATGAAGATGCAGAAGGGGATGGACAACAGCACGAAGACGTTGATCCCCCACCATCGGGGCGTCAGCAGAAACCGGTACACACCCCCACGGTACGGGGCTGTAGGGC
>NZ_POUC01000891.1 GCF_002891435.1 Streptomyces cahuitamycinicus | reverse complement strand
AGCCTGCCGAACTGGCGCGGGCTCAGCCCGGTGAACGGGGCTATCCAGGAGGGCTCCGACGCCGTGATCACACCAGACACAGCAAGATCATCTCACCAGTGACCAGCAGTTACGGGACAGCCCTTACTGATCTTTTCGTAAGTTCGGTGGGTGTGCTGGCCTTGCGAGTGGGAGGCTTTTGGGGTGGCTTATCAACCCTCGCCTTCGGCTGCCGGCTCGTCTCTTCCTCCTTTTTCGCGGCCTCACTTGGCGGAGGCGCGTCGTGTTCGGGCAGTCGAGTTGTTCGAGGACGGCGTCTCGAATGCGGAGATCGCGAGGGCGGTGGGGGTGTGTGCCGAGAGTGTGCGGCGTTGGCGGCGGGTGTGGGAGCAAGGCGGTGCTTCGGCTCTGCGGCGACGGGCAGCCACCGGACGCCCACCCAAGCTGGACGACACCCAGGTCGAGATGGTCCGGGCCGCGTTGGAGCAAGGTGCCCAGGCTCATGGTTTCGAGGCCGACCTGTGGACCCTGGAACGAGTCGGCGCGGTCGTCACCCGGACAACGGGGGTGGTGTTGTCGAGGGCTTCGGTATGGCGGCTGCTGACCGGCCGGCTCGGATGGAGCCTGCAACGGCCCGAGCGGCGGGCGGTCGAGCGGGACGAATCGGAGATCGCCCGCTGGATCGCGCACGAGTGGCCGCGCATCAAAAAGGGGCCGTGAACACACGTGCCTGGATCGTCTTCCTCGACGAATCAGGCGTCTCCCTGCTCCCTCAGATCCGCCGCACCTAGTCGCCCCGAGGGCGGACTCCGCTCCGGGCCTTGTCCCCGGATGTTGAACACGTCTATGCCGCTTGGGCCAGGGTAGTTGATGTTGGTTGGAGGGTGTTCTCGAAGGCGATCGGAGACCGCTGACCGAGGCGGGAGTGTCGGCGTCGGGTGT
>NZ_POUC01000890.1 GCF_002891435.1 Streptomyces cahuitamycinicus | reverse complement strand
GTCCGCCCGTACCCGTGTGGCCCGCGCTGCACCCTCCACGCCCCGAAGCCCCGCAACTCCCAGCCGCAGAAGGAGACCACGACGTGAGCGCCACCACCGTCACCCCGACCCGGGCCACGTGCCCCGCCCAGACCCTCGCCGCGCGCGTTGCAACCCTCCTGCCCGAGCGGGCCGGCCGCGGCTGGACGGTCGAGCCGTACGCCCCGTGGTGGACCGTCCGGTACCCCGCCGCCCGCCTCGTGCAGGGTGGCCGTTCCCTGGTCCTGGTCGCCCGCACCTGGGACACGCAGATCGGCTGGCAGCTCCCTGACCGTGAGCCGACCCGCCCCGACCTCCACCTCGAAAGCATGAGCCCGGCCGTCATCGCGCGGGAGGTGCTGCGCCTGGTGCTGCCCGTCCTCGACGACGAGGCCGCCGGACGCGCCGCCGCCGACGGCCCCCGCGTCATGGGGAGGCTGGAGCTGCTGAACGAGATCGGGCACGCGATGCGCCTGCAGGGCGTGGCGACGTACAACCGGATCGGCCTCCTGGCGGACACGTCGACCCTGGCGTGGGGTGCCCCGTCCGGTGCCCGGTACTCCGTCACCCTGCACGGCACGAACCCGGTGGCCGACGTCCAGATACACGGCCCGGTGCGCGCCGTGGAGAAGGCTGTGGCCTACTTCCTGCCCGGTGAGCCCACCGGCCAGCCGACCGCCCCCGCCGGGGTCCGGGGACGTCTGCAACGCCGCCTGGCCGCCGTCCTCGCCCGGCACGTCGCCGTCGAGCAGACCGACCAGGGCGGACTCGCGTTCGGCACCCGGCCCGGCCCGTACGGGTACGCCGCGCCCGCCTTCGACGCCCAGGCCCGCGCGCACATGACCCCGGCGTCCGTCGACCTCCACGGCATCGGCGCGGACTTCCTGATCTCCCTCGCCCCGCAGC
>NZ_POUC01000088.1 GCF_002891435.1 Streptomyces cahuitamycinicus | reverse complement strand
GACCAGCGCCCCTCCCCCGCTGGACCCGAAGGACTTCATCGCCAGCGCGAAGAAGGACAAGGCCCCACTCAGCCCGGACACCCTCTTCCCGGGCACCCAGCTGACCGAGGCCGGGACGGTGTACAAGAAGGGCCCCACCGCCGACACCCGCACCTGCGCCTCGGCGGTCGGCGGCACGCTCCCCAAGATCCTCACGGCGAACGACTGCACCCGCCTGATACGCGCCACCTACGTCAAGGACGGCATCGCCGTGACGGTCGGCGTGGCCGTCTTCGACACCGAGGCGCAGGCCGTGAAGGCCAAGGGCCAGAGCACCAAGAAGAGTTTCGTGAAGTCGCTCTCCGGCGGCGGCGTGAAGCCCTTCTGCGAAGCCGGGTTCTGCCGCACGACCACCAACTCCTACGGCCGCTACGCCTACTTCACCAACGCCGGCTTCACCAACGGCAAGAACGTGACGCCCAAGGACATCCCGGTCTACAAGACCGGGGACGACCTGGCCCAGTTCACGTTCGACCAGATCCGCCGCCGCGGCGAGGTCCAGGCCTCGGCCGCGGCCAACGAATAGCCGGACGTCAGCAGCAGCCCGCCGACGGCAGCGACCGCTTGTTCCGCGCCTCCTTGTTGCGCGCGGCGAGCAGTCCGTCGGCCGGGTAGCCGACCTCCTCCAGCGTCAGCCCGTGCGGCCGTACGACGTGCACGGCCGAGTCCCGTACGCCGGCCGCCAGCACCTTCCCCGGCCAGTCGGCCGGCCGGTGCCCGTCCCCGACGAACAGCAGCGCCCCGATGAGCGAGCGCACCATGTTGTGGCAGAAGGCGTCGGCCCGCACGGTGGCGGTGATGATCCCGTCGTCCCCCCGCACCAGGCTCAGCTCCTGGAGCGTGCGGATCGTGGTCGCGCCCTCCCGCTTCTTGCAGTAGGCGGCGAAGTCGTGCTCGCCCAGCAGCCCCCGGGCCGCCTCGTTCATGGCGTTCACGTCGAGGGGCCAGTCGTGCCACAGCACATGGCCGCGCAGCAGTGGGTCGACGCCCCCGGGGTTGTCGGTGACCCGGTACGCGTACCGCCTCCAGACGGCCGAGAAACGGGCGTTGAAGCCGCTGGGCGCCTCCCTGAGGGCCCAGACCCGGACGTCCCGCGGCAGCCGCCCCGCGAGCCGCTTCAGCAGCTTCTGGTGGTGCTCGGCCCACACCTCACGCGGCAGGTCCACATGCGCGACCTGTCCCCGCGCGTGCACGCCGGCATCGGTACGCCCCGCGACGGTCAGCTCGTACGTCTCCCGCGACCGCGTCACGGTCCGCAGGGCGTCCTCGATCTCCCCCTGGACGGTACGCCGCCCCCCGGCCTGCTTGGCCCACCCGGAGAACTCGCTCCCGTCGTACGACAGATCGAGCCGGACCCGGACGTGGCCGGCCTCTACTTCGTCACTCACCCCAGGATCCTCTCACCAACGCAAAGGCGGGCCCGCCCCCTGAAAAAGGGAACGGACCCGCCCTGCAGACGCTTACGCGTCCTTCGACTCCTCGGCGTCCTCGGCCTTGGTCGTGTCGACCTGAGCCTCGGCGGCCTCGGTGTCCTTGGCGGCGCGCTTGGTCGCGGCCTCGGCCTCGCCCGTCGCCTCCTGCGCCACCGTCAGCGCCTCGACCAGCTCGATGACAGCCATGGGCGCGTTGTCGCCACGGCGGTTACCGATCTTGGTGATGCGGGTGTAGCCACCCGGACGGTTCTCGTAGCGCGGGCCGATCTCGGTGAAGAGCGTGTGCACGATGCTCTTGTCCGTGATGACCTGGAGCACCTGACGGCGGTTGTGAAGGTCGCCCCTCTTCGCCTTGGTGACCAGACGCTCGGCGTACGGCCGCAGCTTGCGGGCCTTCGCCTCGGTGGTGGTGATACGACCGTGCTCGAAGAGCGACTTCGCGAGGTTCGCGAGCATCATCTTCTCGTGCGCGGCGCTGCCGCCCATACGGGCACCCTTGGTGGGCTTCGGCATGGTGCTTCTCCTAGGTGTCTGCCCCGGCCGTATCAGGTACCGGGGTCAGTATCCGAGCGGGCGGTCGCCCGTCGGAGATCCGGACAAGGCCCCGAAGGACCTGTCCGGAAGGGGCGCGGGGAACTGCGCGATCAAGCACAGCGCTCCCGCACCCGAGAACGGACCGGATGGCCCGGGCTCTCAGTACTGCTCGGTCTCCACGAAGCCCGCGTCCGCGTCGTCGTCGGCGCCGAAGGCGTCGGCCGCGGCGGTCGGGTCGAACCCGGGAGGCGAGTCCTTCAGCGCAAGCCCCATACCCGCGAGCTTGGCCTTGACCTCGTCAATGGACTTCGCACCGAAGTTGCGGATGTCGAGCAGGTCCGCCTCGGAACGGGCGACGAGCTCACCCACGGAGTGGATGCCCTCGCGCTTGAGGCAGTTGTACGACCGAACGGTGAGCTCCAGCTCCTCGATCGGCAGCGCCAGATCGGCGGCCAGGGCGGCGTCCGTCGGGGACGGGCCCATGTCGATGCCCTCGGCGTCGATGTTGAGCTCGCGGGCCAGACCGAACAGCTCGACCAGGGTCTTGCCGGCCGACGCCATGGCGTCACGCGGACGCATGGCCTGCTTGGTCTCGACGTCGACGATCAGCTTGTCGAAGTCGGTCCGCTGCTCGACACGCGTGGCCTCGACCTTGTACGTGACCTTGAGCACCGGCGAGTAGATGGAGTCGACCGGGATCCGGCCGATCTCCTGGCCGACCTGCTTGTTCTGCACGGCGGAGACATAGCCGCGGCCACGCTCGACCGTGAGCTCCATCTCCAGCTTGCCCTTGCCGTTGAGCGTGGCGAGGACGAGGTCGGGGTTGTGCACCTCGACACCGGCCGGGGGCGCGATGTCGGCGGCGGTGACCAGACCCGGGCCCTGCTTGCGCAGGTACATCACGACCGGCTCGTCGTGCTCCGAGGAGACGACCAGCTGCTTGATGTTGAGGATCAGGTCGGTGACGTCCTCCTTGACGCCCGGCACGGTGGTGAACTCGTGCAGCACGCCGTCGATGCGGATGGACGTGACCGCCGCACCCGGGATCGAGGAGAGGAGGGTCCGGCGCAGGGAGTTGCCGAGGGTGTAGCCGAAGCCCGGCTCCAGCGGCTCGATCACGAACCGGGAGCGGAATTCGTCGACGACCTCTTCGGTCAACGAGGGACGCTGAGCGATCAGCATGTGGTGAGTCCTTCAGTCAGGGGCACCCACTATTTGATGCCCTTGCCACCGGGCGGCAGCCCGATCTGTGTTGCAGTTACAAGGGTACGGGCGATATGGCCCCGAAGAGCCATACCGCCCGAAAACCCTCAGACCGACAAGCGGCCGTGCACCCGCCCCGAGGGGTCAGACGCGGCGGCGCTTGGGCGGACGGCAGCCGTTGTGCGGGGTCGGCGTGACGTCCTGGATCGAACCGACCTCGAGGCCGGTGGCCTGGAGCGAGCGGATCGCGGTCTCACGGCCGGAGCCGGGACCCTTGACGAACACGTCCACCTTGCGCATGCCGTGCTCCTGGGCGCGACGGGCAGCCGACTCGGCGGCCATCTGCGCGGCGAACGGCGTGGACTTCCGGGAGCCCTTGAAGCCGACGTGGCCGGCGGAGGCCCAGGAGATCACGTTGCCGGACGGGTCCGTGATCGAGACGATCGTGTTGTTGAACGTGCTCTTGATGTGCGCGTGGCCGTGAGCGACGTTCTTCTTTTCCTTGCGGCGCACCTTCTTGGCAGCGCCCTGACGACCCTTGGGGGGCATCTATAACTCCTACGGGAGGTGGTCGGTCCTACAGCGAAGACCGTGGACAGGCGTCCGCTGTGGACTACTTCTTGCCCGGCTTCTTCTTGCCGGCGATGGCGCGACGCGGGCCCTTGCGGGTACGAGCGTTGGTGCTGGTGCGCTGACCGCGGACGGGCAGACCACGACGGTGACGGAGACCCTGGTAGGTACCGATCTCGACCTTGCGGCGGATGTCGGCCTGGACCTCGCGGCGGAGGTCACCCTCGGTCTTGATGTTGTTGTCGACGTACTCGCGGATCGCGACCAGCTGCTCCTCGGAGAGGTCCCGAACACGGGTGTTCGGGTCCACGCCGGTGGCGGCCAGCGTCTGCTGGGAGAGAGTCCGGCCGATGCCGAACACGTAGGTGAGGGCGATCTCCACGCGCTTTTCGCGCGGGATGTCAACACCGGAAACGCGTGCCATTCAATGGCTCCAGTTACTTGTCGGAGGTCTTCCACAGAACCGACTCCCAGTCGCCGTACCAGGTACGAACTGGGTCCCCAGCCTCCGAACCGGGGGTGTCAGGCGGACGCTCGTTCGCCTGGGTCCTGCGTATGAACATATTCAGCTTGCGTCGCGCGAATCTCTGCGATGGATGCAGAGGGATCGGTCGTGCGTCAGCCCTGGCGCTGCTTGTGGCGCGGGTTGTCGCAGATGACCATGACCCGGCCGTGACGGCGGATCACCCTGCACTTGTCGCAGATCTTCTTGACGCTCGGCTTGACCTTCATGGGTGAGGTTCTCCGGGTCAGTGCCACCACCCCGGAAGCCGGGGCGCGGGCAAGATCTACTTGTAGCGGTAGACGATCCGGCCACGCGTCAGGTCGTACGGAGACAGCTCCACCACGACCCGGTCGTCAGGGAGGATGCGGATGTAGTGCATGCGCATCTTGCCGCTGATATGTGCCAGGACCTGGTGGCCGTTCTGGAGCTCGACCTTGAACATGGCGTTCGGAAGAGACTCGACGACAGTGCCCTCGATCTCGATGGCACCTTGCTTCTTGGCCACGCTTCGCCCTTCGAATCGACTACCTTGATCGACTCTGTGCGAGCGCATGCAGGCATGCGGGTACACAAGAGCCGACGAGTCAGTCTACGACAGGGCTCCCGGAAACACGAATCGAGAGAGTCTGCCCCACCGGGCAGCGCTTTAAGCGCCCTCGAAGGGGCGCGGGGCTGTGTCGACATGCGGCTCCGCCGCGTGGGCGCGAACAACCACAACGAACCCGCGCCGCCGGAGGGCTCTACCGTCCACCCCGGAGGGCGCGGCGCTCAGCCCAGCGGATCCGGCGCGGCGACGATCCCCATCTCGGCGAGCTTCGCCTTCCCCCCGTCGGGAGCCGTCAGCACCAGCGGCCCCTCCTCCGTCAGGGCGACGGAGTGCTCCCAGTGCGACGACCAGGTGCCGTCCGTCGTGATGACGGTCCAGTCGTCCTGGAGGACCTCCGTCTTCGGCGTCCCCAGGGACACCATCGGCTCGATCGCTAGGCAGAAGCCGGGCACCAGCTTCGGGCCCTTGCCGCGCCGCCGTTCGACGTAGTTCAGCAGGTGCGGGTCCATGTGCATCTCGGTGCCGATGCCGTGGCCGCCGTAGTCCTCGATGATCCCGTACTTGCCGCCGCCCGGCTTGGGCTGGCGGCGGATGTACGTCTCGATCGCCCGGGAGACGTCGACCAGACGGTTGCCCTGCTTCATGGCGGCGATGCCGGCCCACATCGACTCCTCGGTCACCCGGGAGAGCTCGACCAGCTCCGGAGCGTGACCGGAGCCCACGAAGGCCGTGTACGCCGCATCGCCGTGCCAGCCGTCGATGATCGCGCCGCAGTCGATCGAGATGACGTCCCCGTCCTTGAGGACGACGTCGTCGGACGGGATGCCGTGGACGACGACCTCGTTCACCGACGTGCAGATCGTCGCCGGGAAGCCGCCGTAGCCGAGGAAGTTCGGCTTGGCGTTGTGCTCGGCGAGCACCTTGCGGGCGACCTGGTCCAGATCCTTCGTCGTGGCCCCGGGCACGGCGGCCTCACGGGTCGCCGCGTGAATGGCGGCGACGACCAGCCCCGCCTCACGCATCTTGGCGATCTGCTCGGGGCTTTTGATCTGCACCATGGGAGCTACGGCCTTTCTGGACCCTCGGCGGAAACGAACGCCTTCAACGATACGGGGCCGCGTGACCGGCCCCGCCCACACAGCAGCCGCGGCTCCCCGAGGGGAACCGCGGCCGTAGCTGCGTACGGACGACTACTTGTCGCCCTCGTCACGCTTCAGCGCCTCCATGGCGCGGGTCGTGACGTCCTCCACCTTGCCGAGCGCCGAGATCGTGACCACCAGGCCCTGGGCCTTGTAGTAGTCGATGATCGGCTCGGTCTGGGTGTGGTAGACCTCCAGGCGCGTCCGGACCGTCTCCTCGGAGTCGTCGTTACGCTGGTACAGCTCGCCGCCGCAGACGTCGCAGACGCCGTCCTTGGCCGGCTGCTTGTACGTCACGTGGAAGACGTGCGAGGAGTCGTTACGGCAGATGCGGCGGCCGGCGATCCGCTTGACCACCTCGTCCTCGGGGACCTCCAGATCAAGCACCGCGTCGAGCTGCATGCTCTCGGCCTCGAGCAGCTCGTCGAGCGCCTCGGCCTGCGAGACATTGCGGGGGAAGCCGTCGAGCAGGAAGCCGTTCTCGGCGTCCGGCTGCTCCATGCGGTCCTTCGCCATCGCGATGGTGACCTCGTCGGGCACGAGATTGCCCGCGTCCATGTAGGACTTCGCCAGTTTGCCGAGTTCCGTCTGCCGGCTGATGTTGGCCCGGAACAGGTCGCCCGTGGAGATGTGCGGGATCGACAGGTTCTGTGCCAGGAACGCGGCCTGCGTTCCCTTACCGGCGCCCGGCGGCCCGACGAGGACGATACGCATCAGCGGAGGAACCCTTCGTAATTGCGCTGCTGGAGCTGGCTCTCGATCTGCTTCACGGTCTCGAGTCCGACACCCACGATGATCAGGATGCTGGTCCCGCCGAACGGGAAGTTCTGGTTTGCCCCGAAACCAGCCAACGCCATCGTCGGCACGAGAGCGATCAGTCCCAAGTACAGCGAACCCGGCCAGGTGATCCGGTTGAGCACGTACGACAGGTACTCAGCGGTCGGTCGGCCAGCCCGGATGCCCGGGATGAAGCCACCATACTTCTTCATGTTGTCGGCGACTTCCTCGGGGTTGAAGGAGATCGCCACATAGAAGAACGCGAAGAAAATGATCAGGAGGAAGTACAGGACCATGTGCATCGGGGCGTCCGGCAGCGCAAGATTCTTTTCGATCCAGATCTTCCAGCCGGAGTTTCCACCGGCGAACTGCGCGACCAGTGCCGGGATGTAGAGCAGCGACGAGGCGAAGATCACAGGGATGATGCCGGCCTGGTTGACCTTCAGCGGGATGTACGTCGACGTACCGCCGTAGGACCGGCGGCCGATCATGCGCTTCGCGTACTGGACCGGAATACGGCGCTGAGCCTGCTCGACGAAGACCACCAGGCCGATCACGACGAGGCCGACGACAATGACCGTGCCGAACTCGATCCAGCCGCCGGCCAGCGAGCCCTGCGTCTTGATGGCCCACAGCGCGGACGGGAAGGTGGCGGCGATCGAGATGAACATCAGGATCGACATGCCGTTGCCGATGCCGCGGTCGGTGATGAGCTCGCCGAGCCACATCACGGCGGCCGTACCGGCGGTCATGGTGATGACCATGGTGACGGTGACGAAGATCGACTGGTCGGGGACGATCTGGCTGGCCACTGGGCAGTTCTGGAACAGCGCGCCGCTGCGGGCGGTGGCGACGAGACCGGTGCCCTGAAGGATGGCGAGGGCGATCGTCAGGTAACGGGTGTACTGCGTGATCTTCGCCGTACCGGCCTGGCCCTCCTTCTTCAGGGCTTCCAGACGCGGGATCACCACGGTCAGCAGCTGCAGAATGATGCTCGCCGTGATGTACGGCATGATGCCCAGCGCGAAGATCGTGATCTGGAGCAGCGCGCCGCCGCTGAACATGTTGACCAGACCGAACAGGCCCTGGTTGGCCTCGGCGTTGTCGATACAGGTCTGGACGTTCCGGTAGTCGACGCCTGGGATGGGTACGTGCGTACCCACCCGGTAGACCACGATGATTCCGAGCGTGAAGAGCAGCTTCTTGCGCAGGTCGGGCGTCTTGAACGCCCGGGCGAACGCGGTGAGCACGGTGCCTCCTGCGACCCCCGCGCTACTGCGTCAAGGGTGACGGTCTTGAGGTTCGACGAATAGGTAACGGTCAACTGCCGCTGAGAGTGCCCGAAGTGAAGCACCCATTGAAAAGTGGGCAGTGCAGGCCACCTTACCGGCGAGCTGCCGCCCTAGGAACGACCAACCGGGGATACCCCATATGTGGGGTATCCCCGGTCGGGATCGCTCAGGTCATCGAGACGCCTGTGGGGTTCAGACGAGCTCGGTGACGGAACCGCCGGCAGCGGTGATCTTCTCCTTGGCGGAGCCGGAGACGGCGTCGACCGTCACCTGCAGCGCCACGGAGATCTCGCCCTGGCCGAGGACCTTGACGAGGCTGTTCTTGCGAACGGCCCCCTTGGCCACCAGACCCTCGACGGTGACCTCGCCACCCTCGGGGTAGAGCGCGGCCAGCTTGTCGAGGTTCACGACCTGGAACTCGGTCTTGAACGGGTTCTTGAAGCCCTTCAGCTTCGGGAGACGCATGTGGAGGGGCATCTGGCCACCCTCGAAGCGCTCCGGAACCTGGTAACGGGCCTTCGTGCCCTTGGTACCACGACCGGCCGTCTTACCCTTCGACGCCTCACCACGACCCACACGGGTCTTGGCGGTCTTGGCGCCCGGGGCAGGACGGAGGTTGTGGATCTTGAGCGGGTTCTGCTCCGCCATGATCAGTCGACCTCCTCGACCGTCACGAGGTGGCGGACGGTGTGCACCATTCCGCGGAACTCGGGGCGGTCCTCCTTGACGACCTGCGTGTTGATGCCCTTGAGACCAAGGGAACGCAGGGTGTCACGGTGGTTCTGCTTGCTGCCGATGTAGGACTTGACCTGCGTAATCTTGAGCTGCGCCATGATTACGCACCCGCCCCGGCACGCGCACGCAGGAGAGCCGCGGGGGCGACGTCCTCGAGCGGCAGACCACGGCGGGCCGCGATCTCCTCGGGACGCTGCAGACCCTTCAGGGCCGCCACGGTCGCGTGGACGATGTTGATCGCGTTGTCGGAGCCGAGCGACTTCGACAGCACGTCGTGGATACCGGCGCACTCGAGCACGGCGCGCACCGGACCACCGGCGATAACACCGGTACCGGGCGACGCGGGCTTGAGCAGCACGACGCCGGCAGCCTTCTCACCCTGGATGGGGTGCGGGATGGTGCCCTGGATGCGGGGGACCTTGAAGAAGTGCTTCTTGGCCTCCTCAACACCCTTGGCGATGGCGGCCGGCACCTCCTTGGCCTTGCCGTATCCGACACCCACGGTGCCGTCACCGTCGCCCACCACGACCAGCGCGGTGAAGCTGAAGCGACGACCACCCTTCACAACCTTGGCGACGCGGTTGATCGCGACTACGCGCTCAACGTACGCGGTCTTCTCGGCGGCGGCGTTGCCACCGTCGCGACCCTTCCGGTCCCGCCGCTCGCCGCCACCGGCACCGCCACCGCGGCGCTGGGGTCCAGCCATTGGAATTACCTCTCTCTGTTTCCGCTAGCTACGCGCCAACGTTTTGTCGCTGACGCGACGGGCGACTCAGAACTTGAGTCCGGCCTCGCGGGCGGCGTCCGCCAGGGCGGCGATGCGCCCCGCGTACTGGTTACCACCACGGTCGAACACGACGGCCTCGACACCGGCGGCCTTGGCGCGCTCGGCGACCAGGGCGCCGACCTGCTTGGCCTGTGCGGACTTGTCGCCTTCGCCACCGCGGATCGTGGTGTCCAGGGTGGACGCCGACGCAAGGGTGTGACCCTTGATGTCGTCGATCACCTGGGCCACGATGTGGCGGTTCGAGCGGGTAACGACCAGACGCGGACGCTCCGCCGTACCGTTGATGTGCTTACGGATCCGGATGTGGCGGCGCTTGATCGCGGCGCGCTTGTAGGCGTCGCCCTTAAGGATCTTCTGTCCGTATGCCATGGCTTACTTACCCGCCTTTCCGACCTTGCGGCGGATGACTTCGCCCTCGTACTTGACGCCCTTGGCCTTGTACGGGTCGGGCTTGCGCAGCTTGCGGATGTTGGCCGCAACCTCACCGACCTTCTGCTTGTCGATGCCCTCGACCGAGAAACGGGTCGGGGACTCCACCTTGAAGGTGATGCCCGTGGGGGCCTCGACCAGGATCGGGTGGCTGTAGCCGAGGGAGAACTCCAGGTTGGAGCCCTTGGCCACGACACGGTAACCGACACCGCTGATTTCGAGCTTCTTGACGTATCCCTGGGTCACACCGGTGATCATGTTCGCCACCAGCGTGCGGGACAGGCCGTGCAGGGCCTTGCTCTGCCGCTCGTCGTTCGGCCGCAGCACCTGAAGGGTGCCGTCCTCGGCCTTCGCGATGTCGATCGGCGCGATGACGGTGTGGGTCAGTTCGCCCTTGGGGCCCTTGACCGCGACCGTACGGCCGTCGATGGTGACGTCCACGCCGGCGGGAACCGGGATGGGGAGCTTGCCGATACGCGACATTGCTTTCTCTCCTCCGTTCCCGAATTACCAGACGTAGGCGAGGACTTCCCCACCCACGCCCTTCTTCTGCGCCTGCTTGTCGGTCAGGAGCCCGTGCGACGTGGAGATGATGGCCACGCCCAGGCCGCCCAGAACCTTCGGCAGGTTGGTGGACTTCGCGTACACCCGGAGACCGGGCTTGGAGATGCGCTTGATGCCCGCGATGGAGCGCTCACGGTTGGGGCCGAACTTCAGCTCCAGGACGAGGTTCTTGCCGACCTCGGCGTCCTCGACCTTCCAGCCCGTGATGAAGCCCTCCTGCTGGAGGATCTCCGCGATGTGCGACTTGATCTTCGATGCCGGCATCGTCACGGAGTCGTGGTATGCCGAGTTCGCGTTCCGCAGACGGGTCAGCATGTCTGCGATCGGATCAGTCATGGTCATGAATTGGCCTTCGGCCTCTCTCGCCGGGGTTTCCTGGTGCGCCATCCCTCTCCCCGATCCGAGACGGGACGGGTGCGGCGCGGTGGACCTACGGCGTAGTAAGCATTCAATGAGCGGACAGGTGTCCGCGGTCGTAAGGGCGGCGGCAGACGCCCAACCCCGCAAGCCTACGGCATGCGAGCTGGACGCCTTGCCACCCCTACTTGCTTACCGAGAGCCCTGCAATCCCTGATGAGGGGGATTACCAGGAGCTCTTGGTCACGCCCGGCAGCTCGCCACGGTGAGCCATCTCACGAAGGCACACGCGGCACAGGCCGAACTTGCGGTACACGGAGTGCGGGCGGCCACAGCGCTGGCAGCGGGTGTAGCCACGCACACCGAACTTGGGCTTGCGAGCAGCCTTAGCGATCAGAGCCTTCTTCGCCATCTCGCTCACGCCTCCTTGAAGGGGAAGCCGAGGTGACGAAGGAGCGCGCGGCCCTCAGCGTCGTTGGTCGCCGTGGTCACCACGGTGATGTCCATACCCCGGGTGCGGTCGATCTTGTCCTGGTCGATCTCGTGGAACATGACCTGCTCCGTGAGACCGAAGGTGTAGTTGCCACGGCCGTCGAACTGCTTGGGGGACAGGCCACGGAAGTCGCGGATGCGCGGCAGCGCGAGCGACAGGGTGCGGTCCAGGAACTCCCACATGCGGTCGCCACGGAGCGTGACGTGGGCACCGATCGGCTGGCCCTCACGCAGCTTGAACTGCGCGATGGACTTGCGAGCCTTGGTGACGGCCGGCTTCTGACCGGTGATCGTGGTGAGGTCGCGGATGGCGCCCTCGATCAGCTTGGAGTCGCGGGCGGCGTCGCCCACACCCATGTTGACCACGATCTTGACGAGACCGGGGATCTGCATGACGTTCTCGTACTTGAACTCGTCACGCAGCTTGCCCGTGATCTCCTCACGGTACTTCTGCTTCAGACGCGGGCTGGTGGTGGTCGTCATCAGATGTCCTCACCCGTCCGCTTGGCAACGCGGATCTTGTTGCCTTCGTCGTCGAAGCGGTAACCGACGCGGGTCACGACCTTGTTGCCGTCCTTCTCCACGACCAGCTGGACGTTGGAGACGTGGATCGGCGCCTCGGTGGTGACGATGCCGCCGGCCTGCGAACCGCGAGCCGTCGGACCGGCCTTGGTGTGCTTCTTGACCCGGTTGACACCCTCGACCAGGACGCGGTCCTCACGGGGGAAGGCCGCGATGACCTTGCCCTGCTTGCCCTTGTCCTTACCGGTGATGACCTGAACCAGGTCGCCCTTCTTGATCTTCATGCTCACAGCACCTCCGGCGCGAGGGAGATGATCTTCATGAACTTCTTCTCGCGCAGCTCCCGGCCGACCGGGCCGAAGATACGGGTGCCACGAGGGTCGCCGTCGTTCTTGAGAATGACGGCGGCGTTCTCGTCGAAGCGGATGTACGAGCCGTCCGGACGGCGGCGCTCCTTGACGGTGCGAACGATGACCGCCTTGATGACGTCACCCTTCTTCACGTTGCCACCGGGGATCGCGTCCTTGACGGTGGCGACGATGACGTCACCGATACCCGCGTAGCGGCGACCGGAGCCGCCGAGCACACGGATGCAAAGGATTTCCTTCGCACCAGTGTTGTCGGCGACACGCAGTCGCGACTCCTGCTGGATCACGTCTATCTCCTGATTGTCTGCCGGTTCCCGGGGCGGGATGCGTCACTTGCACACCCGCCCCGAGCCTGGCGGAACGATGCCTGGGGGGTCCCCCCAGGCGGGATTACTTGGCCTTCTCGAGGATCTCGACGACGCGCCAGCGCTTGGTCGCGGACAGCGGCCGGGTCTCCATGAGGAGGACACGGTCGCCGACACCCGCGGCGTTCTGCTCGTCGTGGGCCTTGAGCTTGTTCGTACGGCGGATGACCTTGCCGTACAGCGCGTGCTTGACGCGGTCCTCGACGGCGACGACGACGGTCTTGTCCATCTTGTCGCTGACGACCAGA
Source organism: Streptomyces cahuitamycinicus (assembly GCF_002891435.1). Taxonomy (GTDB): domain Bacteria; phylum Actinomycetota; class Actinomycetes; order Streptomycetales; family Streptomycetaceae; genus Streptomyces; species Streptomyces cahuitamycinicus. Next base: position 10,883 of record NZ_POUC01000088.1, on the reverse strand, counting down.
CCCTCACGGGTCTTGCGGAAACCGCGGTCCGTCTTGGTCTCTTCAGTCACGTTGCTCTCGCTCATCAGGCGCTCTCCACCGTCTCGATGCCCAGCTCGCGCTCACGCATCAGGGTGTAGATCCGCGCGATGTCCTTACGGACGGCCTTGAGCCGACCGTGGTTCTCGAGCTGGCCCGTCGCCGCCTGGAAGCGGAGGTTGAACAGCTCTTCCTTGGCCTCGCGGAGCTTGTTGAGGAGCTCCTCGTTGCCCAGCTCGCGCAGCTCGGACGCCTTGGTACCGGCCGACATCACGCTTCACCTGCCTCGCGCTTGACGATCTTGCACTTCATCGGCAGCTTGTGGGCCGCACGGGTCAGGGCCTCGCGCGCGATTTTCTCGTTGGGGTACGACAGCTCGAACATCACGCGTCCGGGCTTGACGTTGGCGATCCACCACTCAGGAGAACCCTTACCGGAACCCATGCGGGTCTCGGCGGGCTTCTTGGTGAGGGGGCGGTCCGGGTAGATGTTGATCCAGACCTTGCCGCCACGCTTGATGTGGCGGGTCATGGCGATACGAGCGGCCTCGATCTGACGGTTCGTCACATACGCCGGGGTCAGCGCCTGGATGCCGTACTCGCCGAACGCGACCTCAGTGCCACCCTTGGCCATGCCGCTGCGCTTGGGGTGGTGCTGCTTGCGGTGCTTGACCCTACGGGGGATCAGCATTTCGGTCAGGCCTCCGTTCCGGTGCTCTCAGCCGGAGCGGCGGCGGGAGCGTCGGCCTTGGGGGCCTCGGCAGCCGGAGCCTGCTGCGGCTTACGACCGCGCCCGCCACGCTCGCCACCACGGCCACCACGGGCCGGGCGGTCAGCGCCACCACGGGCCGGGCGGTTGCCCGCGCGGGCGGCGGCGTTCTCGGCGCGGACCTCGGCGATGTTCTTGACGTCGCCCTTGTAGATCCAGACCTTCACGCCGATGCGGCCGAAGGTCGTCTTGGCCTCGAAGAAGCCGTAGTCCACGTTCGCGCGGAGCGTGTGCAGGGGCACACGGCCCTCGCGGTAGAACTCCGAGCGGGACATCTCGGCGCCACCGAGGCGGCCACCGCACTGGATCTTGATGCCCTTGGCGCCGGCCTTCATCGTGCCCTGCATGCTCTTACGCATGGCGCGACGGAAGGAGACGCGGGAGGAGAGCTGCTCGGCGACGGCCTGAGCAACCAGCTGAGCGTCCGTCTCGGGGCTCTTGACCTCGAGGATGTTCAGCTGGACCTGCTTGCCCGTGAGCTTCTCGAGGTCACCGCGGATGCGGTCGGCCTCGGCGCCGCGGCGGCCGATGACGATGCCCGGACGAGCGGTGTGGATGTCCACACGCACGCGGTCACGGGTGCGCTCGATCTCGACCTTGGAGATGCCGGCGCGCTCCATGCCGGACGTCATCATCCGACGGATGGCGACGTCTTCCTTGACGTAGTCCTTGTACAGCTTGTCGGCGTACCAACGCGACTTGAAGTCGGTCGTGACACCGAGCCGGAACCCGTGCGGGTTTACCTTCTGGCCCATTACCGGGTTCCTTCCTTGCTGCTGACGACCACGGTGATGTGGCTGGTCCGCTTGCGGATCCGGTAGGCACGGCCCTGGGCACGCGGACGGAACCGCTTCAGGGTCGGGCCCTCGTCGACGTAGGCCTCGGAGACGAAGAGGCTGTCGACATCGGTGTGGTCGTAGTTGTGCGCGGCGTTGGCGATGGCGCTGTCAAGCACCTTGCCGACCGGCTGACTCGCGGCCTGCGGGGCGAAACGCAGGACCGCCTGAGCCTCCGTGGCGTTCAGGCCACGGATGAGGTCCACCACTCGGCGGGCCTTCATGGGCGTGACGCGGATGTACCGCGCCTGGGCCCTGGCTTCCATGGTTGTCCTTCCAGTGTCTGTCATGGTCATTCCACCCCGCGTTTAGCGGCGCTTCGACTTCCGGTCGTCCTTGACGTGACCCCGGAAGGTGCGCGTCGGCGAGAACTCGCCGAGCTTGTGGCCGACCATCGACTCGGTGACGAACACCGGAATGTGGGTCTTGCCGTTGTGCACCGCGAGCGTGTGGCCGAGCATGGCCGGCACGATCATCGAGCGACGGGACCAGGTCTTGATGACGTTCTTGGTGCCGGCTTCGTTCTGGGCGTCCACCTTCTTGATCAGGTGGTCGTCGACGAAGGGCCCCTTCTTCAAGCTACGAGGCATCTCAACCCGTCCTTAGCGCTTCTTGTTCGTCTTGCGGCGGCGGACGATGTACTTGTTCGACGCCTTCTTGGGCGAACGAGTACGGCCTTCCTTCTTGCCCCAGGGGGACACCGGGTGGCGACCACCCGAGGTACGGCCTTCGCCACCACCGTGCGGGTGGTCTACCGGGTTCATGACCACACCACGCACGGTCGGGCGAACGCCCAGCCAGCGCTTACGGCCCGCCTTACCCCAGTTGATGTTGCTCTGCTCGGCGTTGCCCACCTCGCCGACCGTGGCGCGGCAGCGCTGGTCGACCAGGCGGATCTCACCGGACGGCATGCGCAGGTGGGCCATGGAGCCCTCCTTCGCGAGCAGCTGCACCGAGGCGCCGGCGGAGCGGGCGAACTTCGCGCCGCCGCCCGGACGCAGCTCGATGGCGTGCAGCGTGGTACCGACCGGGATGTTGCGCAGGGCAAGGTTGTTGCCCGGCTTGATGTCGGCCCCGGGACCGTTCTCGACGCGGTCGCCCTGGCTCAGGCCACGCGGCGCGAGGATGTAGCGCTTCTCGCCGTCCGCGTAGTGCAGGAGCGCGATGCGCGCGGTGCGGTTGGGGTCGTACTCGATGTGCGCGACCTTCGCCGGCACGCCGTCCTTGTCGTGACGACGGAAGTCGATCACGCGGTAGGCGCGCTTGTGGCCACCGCCCTGGTGGCGGACGGTCACACGACCGGAGTTGTTACGGCCACCCTTGCTGTGCAGGGGGCGGACCAACGACTTCTCCGGCGTGGACCGCGTGACCTCGACGAAGTCGGCGACGCTGGAGCCACGACGGCCCGGCGTAGTCGGCTTGTACTTGCGGATTCCCATTTCTCAGTCCTCGTCCGATATCGGACGATCCGACCCGCTTACGCGGTCGGACCGCCGAAGATGTCGATACGGTCGCCCTCAGCGAGGGTCACGATCGCGCGCTTGGTGGACGCGCGCTGGCCGAAACCGGTGCGGGTCCGCTTGCGCTTGCCCTGGCGGTTGATCGTGTTGACCCCGGTGACCGTGACCGAGAAGACCGCCTGGACGGCCTGCTTGATCTGGGTCTTGTTGGCGCTCGGGTCCACGATGAACGTGTACTTGCCCTCGTCGAGAAGCGCGTAGCTCTTCTCGGAGACGACCGGCTTGAGCAGCACGTCACGGTGGTCCGTGAAGGACTTGCTCAGCGGGGTCTCGACGGTGTTCTTGCCCTCGGTGGCGTGGCGGCGCGCCTTGGCGACGCGCGCGGCCTTGGCCTTCTTCGCCGCCTTGGAGGCGATAGCGGGGTGACGGATAGCCATCAGACCTCGCTCCCTTCGGTGTCATTGGCCTGCGGGCCGGACACGAAGGACTCGAAGGCGGCCTGGGTGAAGACCACGTCGTCCGAGACGAGAACGTCGTACGTGTTCAGCTGGCCCGGCTCCAGGATGTGGATCTGGGGCAGGTTGCGGGCGGACAGCCACGCGGCCTCGTCGGCGCGGTCGACGACCAGGAGCAGGTTCTTGCGCTCCGAGATCTTGCCGAACAGCGACTTGGCGGCCTTCGTGGACGGCGTCTCGCCCTCGATCACGCCGGAGACGACGTGGATGCGGTTGTGGCGGGCCCGGTCGGTGAGGGCGTGGCGCAGGGCCGCGGCCTTCATCTTCTTCGGGGTCCGCTGCGAGTAGTCACGCGGCTGCGGGCCGTGGACGACGCCACCGCCGGCGAACTGCGGCGCACGGGTCGAACCCTGGCGGGCGCGGCCGGTGCCCTTCTGGCGGTACGGCTTCCTGCCGCCACCGCGAACCTCGCCGCGGGTCTTGGTCTTGTGCGTGCCCTGACGGGCAGCGGCCAGCTGTGCGACGACGACCTGGTGGATCAGCGGAATGCTGACCTTCTCAACGTCGAAGATCTCCGCGGGGAGCTCGACGGAACCGGCCTTGTCGCCCGCCGGCGAAAGGATGTCAACAGTGCTCATTACCTCAGGCCCCCTTGGCCGCGGTGCGGACCAGGACGAGGCCGCCGTTCGGACCGGGAACCGCGCCCTTGATGAGCAGCAGACCCTTCTCCGCGTCAACGGCGTGGACGGTCAGGTTCTGGGTGGTGACCCGCTCGTTGCCCATACGACCCGCCATGCGGAGGCCCTTGAACACACGGCCCGGGGTGGCACAGCCACCGATGGAACCGGGGGAGCGGTGCTTGCGCTGGGTGCCGTGTCCGGCGCCGAGGCCCTTGAAGTTGTGACGCTTCATGACACCGGCGAAGCCCTTGCCCTTGCTCTTGCCGGTCACGTCGACCTTGATGCCGGCCTCGAACACCTCAGCGGTGATCTCCTGGCCGAGGGTGTACTCGCTGGCGTCAGCGGTACGGATCTCGACGAGGTGGCGGCGGGGAGTGACGTCGGCCTTGGCGAAGTGGCCCTTGAGGGGCTTGTTCACCTTGCGCGGGTCGATCTCGCCGAACGCGATCTGGACGGACTCGTAGCCGTCGGTGTCGTTCGTGCGGACCTGGGTGACGACGTTGGGGCCGGCCTTGACGACGGTGACGGGGACGACACGGTTGTTCGCGTCCCACACCTGCGTCATGCCGAGCTTCTCGCCCAGGATGCCCTTGATCTGCTTAGCCATCGTTCAGATCACCGGCCTCAGAGCTTGATCTCGATGTCGACACCGGCCGGGAGGTCGAGTCGCATCAGAGAGTCAACGGTCTTGGGGGTCGGGTCGAGGATGTCGATCAGGCGCTTGTGCGTGCGCATCTCGAAGTGCTCGCGCGAGTCCTTGTACTTGTGCGGCGACTTGATGACGCAGTACACGTTCTTCTCAGTGGGCAGCGGCACCGGGCCCGCGACCGACGCACCAGTGCGAGTCACCGTCTCGACGATCTTCTTCGCCGAAGAGTCGATGACCTCGTGGTCGTAGGCCTTGAGCCGGATGCGGATCTTCTGTCCCGCCATGGCTACTCAGTAGTCCTGTCTCTCTAACGCTCTGGAACCCGGTGGATCCCTGTTGCTGCCTTCGCTCCTCCGACCCACGCGGTCGGGCGTGTCGCAGTCTCGCTGACACAGATGCCCCTTGTTCGAACATCCCTGCGGGATCGCGCACGGCCCTACCGGAACCGCGAGCCGGGGGCGAAAGGCCCACCGGGTGCCTGGTCGGCGCTGCACTGACACTTCCCGAAAGATTCCCGTACGTCCGCCCCAGCGCTGCCGTGATGGCAGTTAGGGCGACGAGTACTGTGGGACTCGCTTCCGGTCCTCCCGGCGGGAGGCGCGCAGCATCAACACTCGACCGAGCAACTCGGACAGTCTGCCATACGGGGCATGGCGGACGCCAATCGAGCCGAGGAGAATACCCCGGGGGTGACGTGGGTCAAACACTAGGCCGGGCGGGCCAGGGCCCCTTCCCTTGAAGAACCCGCTCCAGCTCTGCGTCGTAGGCCCGATAGCCGGTCTTCCCCCACTCGGGTGCGTCGGACGCCGGGCGGAGGATGGCGGGGAGGTGGGCGACGCGCCACATGCGGTGGCATTCGGCGGGGATGATCAGAGCGCGGCCCGGTTCAACGAGGCCGCATGCGACACGGAGGATCTCCGCGATCCCGGCGGCTCCCTCCCCCGGCTCGGTGCCTGCGGCGAGGGCGGCGGTGACGAGGGCCTGAAGCAGCCGGGTCAGCTGAAGATCGGCGCCGACACGGCACATGCGCCACACCATCTCGGGCTCCTCCAGCCGCTCCACGGGGTCGGGGAAGCCGGCGACCCCTTCGGACCACGGCAGCAGGGAGGCTGCGTGCACCTCGTGGTCCTGGAAGTAGCCGAGCGCGTCGGCGATGGCCATGACCTCGCCGGAGAACCGCCCGACCACGCGCACGCCCTCCATGAGGATGCCGCCGAGGGCGGCGAAGACCCCGCGCGCCATGCGCTCGGCTCGGGCCGAGGGGAGCGGGCCGTCGCCGCACGCCAGGCTGCGCGTCAGAGCCACTCCCTGCGGAGTCCTGCTCTGGCCCTCATGTCCGTCATCCATCACCCGGGTGCCCCTCGCAATACTCCTTGAATTCTTTCTTGAAGGACTGCGGACTCGAGTCGTCCACCGGGTTATCCATTCCCATAAGGAAAAGGTTGATCTCCACGCACCTTCTGCGAGGTGATCACCAGGCGCACAGCGGACTCCTCTGCTCAACAAATCGGCGTCACGCGCGATCCTTGATCGTCCAGACGGGCGAGCCCGGTTCAGGAGCGGGGCGTACCTTCAGGACAGAGAAGTCGATGGACTCATCATCGTCCTCGTCGCCGGTCGGCAGTCTGCCCGCCTCATCCGGATAGTAGTACAGGCCGTAAGTCCAGTATTCCGGAAACTCGTGGCACATGAGATCCGGATAGGGGGAAATTTCGGCGTTCTGATATCGCTCGTTGATCCTCGCCACGGCCTCGGCGCGAGAGATGCCAAACCTTGACACCATTTCGTTCGCCATGTCTCGGAAATATTCGAGCATGCCGTCGTCGAGGCGCATGAGAAATTCCGCTGTCACGATGTCGGAGGCCCTACTCGTCGGTGAATGGAGTTGGAGAACAGTTCGGCAGCCCGGTCCCCGAAGATGGCGATCTGGTGACCCTCCAGAACGGGCGGACCCCCTCCGCGCAGGAATCCCTTGAGGTTGAGGAGCATCGGCCCTTCCACCAGTTCGTGGTTGTGCATGGCGCCTCCGTTACGGTGATGGCGGATAAAGTCCGCCACATCGTCACCCGGCCCATTAAATATCTTACTGCCCAGATTGTCCAACTCCGCCTTCGGGACCTTGAAATGGATGACTGCCGGAACACCGCCGTTCCGATCTGCCAGTTTCTTGGCCCAGTCCAGCGCCTGCCGAGGATCATTGGTGACGTAGAAGCCGCCACGCCCGAAGTCCATCTTGCGGGTCGACGCGTGGATGTCGATACCATTCGCCAGGATATTGTCGGCATGATGACCGAGCGTGCCGTGGTAAAGGTCCACCGTGCAGGGGGCTTTCAGCCCCAGCGGGTCCTTCCACTGCAATGGGTTCTTTACATAGGCATGGTGGTTCGGTGCCGGAGTCCGACCCAACGGATCTGGACTGATATAACGTGCCGTGCTCGGCTCGTAATAGCGGTGATGGTTATAGTGCAACCCCGTTTCCGCGTCGAAGTACTGGCCGGGGAATCGGAGCGGGCAGTCGACCCGGCGGTCGCCGGGCAGGTCGACGGGGACGCCCCAGAGCGTCCATGACTGCGTCCATGCGATGTTCCCGTCGGCGTCGATGAGTTCCGTCGGTGTGCCCAACAGGTCGGTGACGATGGCATAGAAACGCTCGTCGATCTCATCCTGCGGCGTGTCCCGCTCGACGGGACCGGTCGCGCGTACCCGCTGGCTGATCGGCGTCGACCCGTCGATCCAGTCCCACGACGTGCTGACCGTTCCGTCCGTCTGCTCCGCAAGGTCGTCGCCGTCCCAGAAGAACGACACCTGTTCGATGACCGTTGAGCCGTCATCCGCCAGCAACTGCTTCGCGACACGTCGGCCGACCGGGTCGTAGACGTAATGCCAGTGACGGCCGTCCGGAGTCAGAACGTCCGTGAGCTGGTCCTCGGCGTTCCAGTTGTAGCGCCACTCACGCCTGCCGCCGGACAGCAGACGGGTGACCCGCCGGACCACCCGCCCCTGCCCGTCATGGTGGTAGGACGTTCGGCCCGTTCGCTCGATGAGCGTGCCCGAGTAGGTACGGCTCCCGGAACCGGTCTCCTCGTCCCGCACCGGACCCGAGGTGTTGAAGGCGGTCACGTTGCCCAGGACGTCGTACTCGTATGCCTCGTCCCATCCGGCCCCGCCCCGTGCTGCCGTCACCCGCCCGGCCTGGTCGAACACGAAGGCACGCTCGCCGTGGCGGGAGTCCGTCACGGCCGTCAGCGCACCGTCGGCCCGGTGCTGGAAGACGCGCTGCCTGGTCTCTCCACCACCTGTGACGATGCTCTGCGTCGTACGCATCCGCTCCGCGTCCCACTCGTGGGTGAGCCGCGCGGCGTTGCCCAGCACCCGTGCGATCTCGCGGCCCGCGATGTCGTACTGGAAGTCGACGTCATGTCCTCCGACCTGCTGCACCAGCGTCCGCCGCTCCAGTTCGTACGTCCACCTGCTGATCGCGCCACTCGGTGTCCTGCGGGCAGCGCGACGACCGGTGATGTCGTACTCGGACCGCACTTCCCGGCCGTTCCACGCCTCGGCGAGCAGCCGACCGGCCCCATCGTGTTCGCGGCTGAGTTCGACGTCCGCGTTGCGGGCCCGGACCAGCCTGCCGAGCAGGTCGTACTCGTACGTCGAGGTGGTGCCGTCGGCCTCCATGGCGACGACGTTGCCGAGGAGGTCGTGGCGGAATCGCGTGGTCTCACCCGCACCGTTGATCCGCTCCACCAACTGGCCCGCTGCGTCGTAACGGTAGGTCAGCGTGCGACCGTTGAAGTCGGTCTCGGAGACGAGCCGGCCGACGCCGTCGTACTCATAGACCCAGGTCTGGCCCGCCGCGTTGGTGACGCTGCGCAGTCTCAGCTCGGTGTCGTACTCGAAGCGTTCCAGACTCCCGTCCTCGTCCTCCCGCAAGGTGCAGAGATCGAAGTGGGTGTTCTCGTACGTGGTGCGGCGGCCGTTCGAGGAGCGGTATTCCTGTGGGTTGCCTTCGACGTCGTACGACCAGCGCTCCATGGTCCCGTTGGGGAGGCGCCGCCACGAGATCTGGCCTTCGTTGGTCCAGCCGACGTACGTCACCTGCCCGAAGGTGTCGGTGAGTTCGGTGATGCGTCCGAAGGGGTCCCGCGTGAAGGTGCTGGTCGCACCCAGCGCGTCCGTGGTGCCGACAACGAGGCCCGCGTCATCGTTGACGACAGTCTGCTGACGGCGCCCCAGGGCATCGGTGACGCCAGTGAGTCCCCCGTGTTCGTCGAAGGTGAAGGAGGTGGTCGCGCCCAGCGGGTCGATCACCGCCACGCGGTTGCCCCGCTCGTCGTAGGCCGACTCCCAGGTGCTGCCGTCGGGCTGCTTCACCTTGGTGACATGGCCGTGCTCGTCGTACTCCTTGCGGATCACCCCGCCGTCCGCGCGAACGATCTCCGTGACGTTGCCCTCGGGATCGTGACGAAGACTCGTGGTGCGGCCGAGCTGGTCGGTGAGCTCCACGAGACGCCCGTACTCGTCCCAACTCCGGGTGACCGTGTGCCCCAGCGGATCGGTCTCGCGCACGGGCCGGAGGTCCTCGTTGAACGTGTACTCGACGGAGTGCCCGAGGGAGTCCGTCGCCACGGTGGTGCGCGTGTCGTCGTCATACGTGTACGAGTAAGTGAGGGCCCCCGTGTCGCCGCCCGTGCCGACACAGCGGCCGCCGCCGTCGTAGGCGTAGCGGTACCAGTCACCGATCCTGCTCTGCCAGCCGGTGACTCGCTGCTGGTCGTCGTAGCTGTACCGCTGAGGGACGGAGGAAGAGTCGATCACACCGACGAGGCGGTTGAGTCCGTCGTACTCGTATGACAGGAGCCGGGGCTGATCGGGGGCACTGAGGAGGTCGAGGGCGGTCACACGGCCCGATGCGGTGGTGATACCGACGCGGTACCCCCCGTGATGGACCAGCTCGCAAGGAGACCCGTCCGTGTCATAGCGAACGGTGATGGTGTTGCCGTTGCGGTCCACCATGCCGACCAACGGGAGAACCGCGTCAGGTCCGCCTTGCACCCGCCTGAAGCTCAGTGTCGTACCGGTCTCGGGCTGTTTCACGGTGACGTGTGCGTCGGGCGAACCGTCCCAGCTGAGCGGCCAGTGGGGGCCGAGCAACGGCCTTATCGGCTCACCCGGTTCGGGGACCGCGTAATGAAGCACGATCCCATCCGCTCCGACGAACCGGATGCCACCGTCTTCGAGCAGCAGTCGCTGATCCAGGGTGGACGTCCAACTGGCCCCGAACCAGCCGCCTGCTCTCACCCCGGTGCGGTGACTGCGCTCTACTACCAGGGGCAGGACGCCGGGCAGGGCTATGTCGGTGATCGACAGGACCATCTGACCAGTGGCCATGTCAATGGGATCACCGCAGGTGAAGAGGTTCTTCATCTGCCGGCCCAGGCCCTTCAGGCGCGGCCCCATGCCTTTGAGGCCCATGGCCATTCCCTTGAGCCCGGTCTTGCCGAGGGCCTTGAGCCCCTTGGCGAGTCCGCCGAGCGTGGTCAGGCCCTTCATGCCGGGTATGCAGTCCAGGGCCGCAAGGCCCACGTCCCATAGGGATGCTTGGCCCTTGGAGTATTTGTAGAGCGTGTCGGCGAGCACCACGAGCGCAGCCACCAGGACGATCGCCGCCAGGATCGGCCCGCCGATGATCATCGCGACGATGCCGACGACCGCGACGACGACCTTGCAGACCGCGACGATGGTGTCCCAGTTGTCGGTGAACCAGTCGCCGACCTCCTCCCACCACGACCGGTTCTGAATACCGGCGTCGGAGGCCTCGTCGATCTTCGACTTGGCCTCGCGGGCGGCCTCATCGCGCATCGCGCGGGCGTCTGCGGCCATCTTCTTGGCCGCGGCGAGGGCGTCCTGCGCGTCGGAGACGTCCGACTGGGCCTTGGACTGGGCCGACTCGGCGTGCTGGACGTCCCGCGTCGCGGCCCGCACCTTCGCCGCGTCCGGCTTGTCGGCGTCGGACT
>NZ_POUC01000889.1 GCF_002891435.1 Streptomyces cahuitamycinicus | reverse complement strand
CCGCAGCACCGCGACATGCGCCTCCCGCACCCCCGGCCCCGGCTCGACGCCGAGCTGGCCGACGAGGCGGGTGCGCAGGTCTCGGTGGACGGCCAGGGCCTCGGCCTGACGGCCGGTGCGGTGCAGGGCGAGCATCAACTGCCGGTAGAACCCCTCCCGCAGCGGATACTCACCGGTCAGCACCGCCAGCTCCGGCACCAGCTCGTTCAGCCGTGGGCCGCCCAGCGCCAACTCGGCGTCGTAGCGCCACTCCAGAAGCAGCAGCCGGGCCTCGCGCAGCCGCTGCGCGAAGGCGTACCCGCCCACCTCGGGCGGCAGCCCGGCCAGCGGCGCGCCCCGCCACAGGGCGAGCGCGTCCGCGCACACGCGCACGACCCGCTCCCAGTCCTGGCCGGTGTGGGCGGCACGCGCCTCGGCGACGTGGGCGTCGAAGACGTGGACGTCAAGCTCACCCTCGTCGATCCGCAGCACGTACCCGGAGGGCACGGTGAGCAGGCGTCCCGGGTCGTCGAGCAGTCGCCGCAACCGGGCGATGTGGTTGTGCAGCGAGGCCTGGGCGGACACGGGCGGCGCTCCGCCCCACAGCGCGTCCCTGAGCGACTCGACGGAGACGGCCCGCCCGGCGTCGAGGAGCAACGCGGTCAGCAACACGCGCGACTTGTCGCCGGCGACGGCCCGGGCCGGACCGGGGACACCACCCCGCAGGCCGCCCCGCACGCCGCCTTGGACGACGCCCTGGCCATCGCCTTGTGCGCCACCCCGCACGCCGTTCCGGACAACGCCATGGACGCCGCCTTGGACGTCGCCCCGCACGCCGCTTTGGACGTCGCCCCGCACGCCGCCCCGTACGTCGCCTTGGACATCTCCTTGGACGTCGTAGAACAGCACCGGCGGCCCCAACAGCCCGAACCGCATCGTCACGCCGCTACCCCCCGTG
>NZ_POUC01000888.1 GCF_002891435.1 Streptomyces cahuitamycinicus | reverse complement strand
CGGCTGAACACACAGCAACGGAGGCACTGTGGATCCAGTTGTCATCCCCATCCTCGTGGCGGCCCTCGTCATCGTCTTCCTGGTGGCCTCCACGGTGCGGATCGTCCCGCAGGCCCGCCGCTACAACATCGAGCGGTTCGGCCGGTACCGCCGGACGCTGCAGCCCGGCCTGAACCTGGTCGTGCCGGTGGCCGACCGGATCAACACCAAGCTCGACGTGCGCGAGCAGGTCTATTCGTCCGACCCCCGGCCGGTGATCACCGAGGACAACCTCGTGGTGAACATCGACACGGTGCTCTACTACCAGATCACGGACCCGCGGGCGGCGGCGTACGAGGTCGCCGACTACCTCCAGGCGATCGACCAGCTCACCGTGACCACGCTGCGCAACGTCATCGGCAGCATGGACCTGGAGGAGACGCTCACCTCTCGCGAGGAGATCAACTCCCGGTTGCGCGCCGTCCTCGACGACGCCACCGGCAAGTGGGGCATCCGCGTCAACCGCGTCGAGATCAAGGCCATCGATCCACCGCACACCATCAAGGAGGCGATGGAGAAGCAGATGCGGGCCGAGCGTGACAAGCGGGCGGCCATCCTGCACGCGGAAGGAGAGCGGCAGGCCAAGATCCTCACCGCGGAAGGCACGAAGCAGAAGGACATCCTGGAGGCACAGGGCACGCAGCAGGCCATGATCCTGCGGGCGGACGGCGAGGCCAAGGCGGTGGAGCTGGTCTTCCAGGCCGTGCATCGCAACAACGCCGACCCCAAGATCCTGGCCTACAAGTACCTGGAGACGCTCCCGCACCTGGCGAGCAGCGACAACAACACGTTCTGGGTGATCCCGGGGGAGCTGACCGAGGCGGTCCGGACCGTCACCCGGGCGTTCGGCGACGAGTCGACGGCAGGCCCTCACCACCCCGCGCAACCCGAGGGAACAGCCACCGCCGAC
>NZ_POUC01000887.1 GCF_002891435.1 Streptomyces cahuitamycinicus | reverse complement strand
GGGTGTGGGGCGACGGGGACCCGGAAGGAGTCCGGCAGCGGGCGGCGGAACGCATGAAGGACACCGCCCGGGCCGCGTCCGCCTTCGGTGTCGACACCGTCATCGGGTTCACCGGCTCCGCCATCTGGCATCTCGTCGCCATGTTCCCGCCCGCCCCCGAAGCGATGATCGAGCGGGGCTACCAGGACTTCGCCGACCGCTGGAACCCGATCCTGGACGTCTTCGACGCCGAGGGAGTGCGGTTCGCGCACGAGGTCCACCCGAGCGAGATCGCCTACGACTACTGGACGACGGCCCGCGCGCTGGAAGCGGTCGGCAGGCGCCCTGCCTTCGGCCTCAACTTCGATCCCTCGCACTTCGTGTGGCAGGACCTCGACCCGGTCGGCTTCCTCTGGGACTTCCGTGACCGGATCTACCACGTCGACTGCAAGGAGGCCCGCAAACGCCTCGACGGACGCAACGGCCGGCTCGGCTCCCACCTGCCCTGGGGCGACCCGCGGCGCGGCTGGGACTTCGTCTCTGCGGGGCACGGCGACGTCCCCTGGGAGGACGTCTTCCGGATGCTGCGCTCCATCGACTACGAGGGCCCCGTCTCGGTGGAGTGGGAGGACGCCGGGATGGACCGGCTCCAGGGAGCGCCGGAGGCCCTGACCAGGCTGAAGGCCTTCGACTTCGAGCCGCCCAGCGCGTCCTTCGACGCGGCGTTCAACAGCTGAGCCAGGCTCCCGACGCAGGTCGGGGGCGGGGACCGGCAGCATCGCCGGTCCCCCCTCCGACCTGCGCGAATCCCGCTTTGCCCCGCACAGGGAGAAAGTCCGGCCGAGTCCGCCGCGAGGGGTGTTCGCCCCGGACGGACGCGGCTACCGTCCTTGATGTGTTCAGGATACACGCACCTCCGGGGTGACGGCGCACCCCGGCGCCCGCACCGCACGCTTCGCACCCACCCCGTAC
>NZ_POUC01000886.1 GCF_002891435.1 Streptomyces cahuitamycinicus | reverse complement strand
GCCCGGCCCTGCCCCCGCCCCGGTTCGGCGCGGCCGCACCAATTGACGGCCCGTCAGGTCCGCTCGTACGGTCCCTGTATGCCTGTCACGGCGTACGACCTCACCGGCCGCACCGTGTTCGTCACCGGCGCCGCGAGCGGCATCGGCCGCGCCTCGGCACTGCTGCTCGCCGAGGCGGGGGCGAACGTGCACTGCGCCGACCGTGACGCCGAGGGCCTGCACGAGACGGCGACCCTGATCAAGGACGGTGGCGGCACCGCCCGCACCCACACCCTCGACGTCACCGACCGGGCCCGGCTGCGGCAGGCCCTCACCTCCTGCGAACGCCTGGACGCCCTGGCCGCGGTCGCGGGGATCATGCACCGAAGCCTGGTGCTGGAGACCCGGGACGAGGACCTCGACCGGGTACTCGACGTCAACTTCAAGGGAGTGCTGTACGCCTGCCAGGAGGCCGCCCGCCTGATGATCGCCCGCGGCACCCGGGGCAGCATCGTCACCATGGCCTCGGGAGCCGTCGACACGGGCGGCCCCGGGCTGCTCTGCTACGGCGCGGCCAAGGCGGCGGTGGTCCAGCTGACGAAGACCCTCGCCACGGAGGTGGGCCGGCACGGGATCCGTGTCAACGCGGTCGCCCCGGGCTGGATCCGTACGCCGATGACGGACCGCGGTGACAGCGGCTCCCAGGCGCACACGGAGGCCGTCATGGCCCGGATGTCGCCCCTGGGCCGCGTGGGTGAGCCCGAGGACATCGCCCACGCGGTTCTCCACCTGGTCTCCGACGCCTCGGCCTTCACCACGGGCCAGATCCTCCGCCCGAACGGGGGCGTGGCGATGCCATGGTGAGACAGCTCCCACCCGTCGAGGCGCATCCCGCGGCCACCACACGCCGCTGGTCCACCACACACCCCCCACGCAGCCGGCTCCCCGGCCGAAGCACCCCTACGCTCCCCCTGAC
>NZ_POUC01000885.1 GCF_002891435.1 Streptomyces cahuitamycinicus | reverse complement strand
CCCTTCGCCCGCCCCAGCGGCCCCTCGGAGGCGAACCCCCGCGGAAGCGGGCCGAGTTGGTCGAAGATCTCGATCAGCTCATCGTCCGGCCCCGGCTCCGGGAGAAGCTCAGCGGCGGCCGCGAGCGCCTTGCGCGCCCCCGTGGCCGTACGGAACCGCGCTTCAGGATCGGGCTGCAGGAGCGTGGCCACCACCTGCCACAGCGGCTCCGGAATGCCCTGAGGCGCGCCGGGCGTCCCGTGCTCGGCGAAGTACTGGATGAGCGCCTTGCTGTCCGGCTTGGCCCCCTCCAGCAAGTACAGCGCCACCAGCCCCACGGCGAACAGATCGGCGGTGAAGTCCGGTTCGGCTCCCATCATCTGCTCGGGCGCGAGATAGCCGGGCGTCCCCACCACCAGGTTGGTCTCCGTCAGGCGGGGCTCACCCAGCCGCATCGCGATGCCGAAGTCGGACAGCCGCAACCGCGGCCGGCCCGTGCCGGTCGCCTCCAGCAGCACGTTGGCGGGTTTGACGTCACGGTGCACCACATCCTCCGCGTGCACCGCGGCCAGACCCGCCAGCAGCTGATCGAGCAGAGTACACACGAAAGCCGGCGGCAGAGGGCCGTAGTCCCCGACGAGGTGGACGAGTGATCCGCCCGCGACCAGATCCATGGTGAACAGGACCTGGTCGTCGTCGGCGGCCCAGCTGGAGGGGGCGAGCACATGAGGATGGTCGATCCGCAGCGCCTGTTCCCGCACGAAGCGCAACAACGAGTGCGCGTCGCTCTGGAGCAGAACCTTGGCGGCCACGTAGCGACGGCGGCGATGGTCCCAGGCGCGCCACACGGCGCCGACCCCTCCGCGCCCGATCGGGTCGACCAGTTCGTACCGGCCGGCGAAGACCTCACCCATGGCCTGTCTCTTATACACCTCTGACGCTGCCGACGAACTCTAGGGTGTAGAACTCGGTGGTCCCCG
>NZ_POUC01000884.1 GCF_002891435.1 Streptomyces cahuitamycinicus | reverse complement strand
GTGCACAACACCGCCCCCGGCCCCGTCGCCGCCCGGCCGCCCCTCCCCGGCGGCGGTCACGGCCTGGTGGGCCTGCGCGAACGGGCCCACCTGCTGGGCGGCGACTTCCACGCGGCCCCGTCGCCCGACGGCGGCTTCATGGTGAAGGCGGTCTTCCCGGTGGGGTGGACGGGCACGCGTCAGTCCGCCGACGTGTCCGGTACGTGACCGCCGCCGTCCTGCGTAAACGGCGTGGGGTCGGTGACCCACCCGGCCGCGAGAACCAGCCCGCTCTCACGGTGGACCGTCAGGAACCCGAAGGGACGGTCGAAACAGGCCATCGCCCGGGTCGTCTCGTACGGCGGCTCCTGGGACGACCGGCCGCGGTAGATCGCGGCGAACGCCGTCACCGCCGCCGCCCTGAAACCCTCGGCGCTGAACGTGGCCGTCATGGTCTGCCGCGCGCGGTCCAGGACGAGTGGCGTCCGGCTCATGCCGGGAAAGGGAACGGCGCCCGGGGAGTCGCGGGCAGCCGTGGTCAGGCCGAAGAGGTCGCGCGAGGCCAGCAGGTCGTGCTCGGTCCGCAGGGTGAACTCCACGGTGAACAGCGACAGCGACGGCGGTTCAAGAGTGTGGGTGCGCCGCTTGACGACGTGCAGCCCCGGGCCGGGCCCGCCCTCCGGCAGTCGGCTTCCCGGCACCCCGTCCAGCGCGCCGGACAGCAGGCCCGTCCCCGCGCCCAGCACCTCGCCCGGCCTCATCCGCTCCGTGCCCAGCAGCAGATGGACGTCGACCCCCGTCACGCCGCGCACGACCACCCGCGTGACGGCACCCGCTGCGGTCCGGGCCACGGCGACGCCGTCGAGGTCCGGAACCTCCCGCACGAGCCCCGCCCGGTCGTGGCGGCCGAGCCAGCCGCCGAAGTGCCCCTCGAACGGCACCTCCCAGTCCGCCCCCAGAACCAGCGCACTCGCCATCACCAGGGACGTCTCCGGC
>NZ_POUC01000883.1 GCF_002891435.1 Streptomyces cahuitamycinicus | reverse complement strand
CCCCCGCGCCGTCCCGTCCGGCAGACGGAGCCGGGGAGTTGGAGGAGCCGCTGCTTCCCGTGCCCGACCCGGAGGTGCGGCTGCCCGAGGACGGGGTGCTGCCCGGCGACGGTCCACTGACCAGCAACGGTGAGGACACAATGGGAGCCGCCCCCTCCACAACCGCGGCTACCGGGGGGTAATGTCGCCAGCCGCCGGACGGCACAGGAACCGGCGGGTGAGCGTGGAGGGGCCCTCATGGCGACGGACATGCCTGCTGAGGCAGAGGCGGCCATGGCTGCTCGGACACAGGAGGCCCACGACCGCTGGCAGCGCATGTGGAGCCACCGCGAGCAGTTGCTCAAGGTGGCCCGGCGGCGGTCGATGAGCCTGGAGGACGCCGAGGACGCCGTGCACGAGGCGATGCTGCGCGCCGCGGAGCGCCCGGACCTCGACGACGAGCGCCTCGGCGCCTGGCTGACCACCGTGACCATGCGGCTGTGCGTCGACCGGTACCGCCAGGTCAACCGTGAGGCCGAGGTGCGCACCAGCCCCACGCTCGTCGCTCCGGGTCCGGTGCCCGTCGAGGAGGTCGTGTGCGACCGGGCCGAGGCCAGGTGGCTGGCGGTGCGCAGCGGGGACCTGCCCGCCCGCCAGGCGGAGGCGCTCCGGCTGAAGTCCGAGGACCTGGACGTCGGCCAGGTCGCCGTGCGGATGGGGCTGAGCTACCGGACCGTCGAGTCGTTGCTGGCCCGGGCCCGGCGCACGCTGCGCGCCTCGCTGGCCGGGACGCTGGGGGTCGTGCTGTTCCTGATCGGGCGCGGGCGGCCACGCGGGGGCGGCAAGGCGCACGCGGTGGCCGTCGCCTCAACGGCCGCGACCCTGGCGGTGGCGGGGTTCGTCCTGCCGCTGTCCCTTATACACATCTGACGCTGCCGACGAACTC
>NZ_POUC01000882.1 GCF_002891435.1 Streptomyces cahuitamycinicus | reverse complement strand
GGCGGGGACTGAGGTGACCGGCCCGGACGGGTGACGGACGGGGTGCTGACCGGGGGAGCCGTCGCCCTCACGGAGAGGCGCCTTGTCGGGGGCGCGGGGAACGGCGCGACCAGCCCCCCATGACGCCGCACCGGACCACGTACACCTACCTATACCTACGGCTTGCGCCCCACCCCGCAGTACGCGTCGACGGCGGCACCGGAACCGGCGTCGCCGGAAGCCCCGGGCCGCCATTCGGGAACCCTCACCACGCCGGGCTCCACCAGCTCCAGCCCGTCGAAGAACCCGGCGATCTCGGCGACCGGACGGACGTAGTACGGCACCGCACCGCTCGCGTTGTACGCATCCGACGCGGCGATCATGCCCTCGCTGGTCGCGGTGCTGTCGCTGATCACCAGGTGGCTTCCGGCGGGCAGCCCGGCCATGAGCCGCCGGACCAGCTCGCGGGCCCGCTCGTAGTCGGCGACGTGGCCGAGGGTGTTGAGGATCATCAGGCCGACCGGCCGGGAGAGGTCGAGCGTGCCGGCGGCGGCCTTCAGGACGGCCTCGGGGTCGTACAGGTCGGCGTCCAGGTACGCGGTCCTGCCCTCGGCGGTGCTGGTGAGCAGGGCGTTGGCGTGGGCCAGCACGATGGGGTCGTTGTCGACGTAGACGATCCGGGCGTCCGGAGCGACGCGCTGGGCCACCTCGTGCGTGTTGTCGGCGGTGGGCAGCCCGGTGCCGACGTCCAGGAACTGCCGTACGCCCTGTTCACCGGCGAGGTACCCGACGGCCCGCCCCAGGAAGCGGCGGCTCGTGACCGCGACGTCGACGAGCCCCGGGAAGATCGACTTGATCTGGTCGCCGATCTCGCGGTCGACCTCGTAGTTGTCCTTGCCGCCGACGAAGTAGTTCCAGAAGCGGGCCGAGTGCGGCTTGGAGGTGTCGATGCGGTCACGCAGGATGTCGTCGGACACGGCGGGGCCTCCAGGGGGGCGGGGAA
>NZ_POUC01000881.1 GCF_002891435.1 Streptomyces cahuitamycinicus | reverse complement strand
CCTCGGCACCCTCGGCCACCGGCACCGCTGCGCCCCCGGTCTCCGCCACCCCGCCCGGCGGCGAGGAGACGGCCGCGCCCGGTGCGACGACCACCGCGGCGACGCCGACGCCCACCACCGCGGCCCCGCCCGCAGGTCCCGCCGTCAAGGACGTCGCCGTGTCGGCCTTCCGGCAGACGGGCCCCACGACCGCCACGGCTACCCTCGGCGTCACCACGGACGGCACCGGCCCGGTCTCCATCACCGTCTCCTGGTTCACGGGAAACACGGCGGGGCAGCCGGGCACCCCGGACGGCGCGTCCCAGACCTTCGAGCGCAGCGGCGCCACCCAGTACACCCTCACCGTCGACCACACCTTCCAGACCCTCGGCTGCTACTGGACGGTGCAGGCCACCACGACCCCCGCCGCCGCCGACGGCGGCGCCTCGCAGGAACTCCTGACCAGGCGGTGCGACCTCAGATGACCGCACACGACGACGACCGCACGCCCGCGCCGGCAGACGAGCGGACAGAAGTGCTGGACGCCGCCGCTGAGCGCACCCGGGTACTCGGCCTCGCCGATGGCCCCATCGAGAGCCCCATCGAGAGCCCCGCGGGCGGCCCCACGGAAGGCCTCACAGCAGCCCCCACCGAAGTCCCCACGGACGGCCCCACCGAAGTCCCCACGGAAGGCCCCATCGAAAATCCCGCCGACGGCTCCGCCCCGAGCGTCCGGCCCGGCCCGGACGACGCTGAATACAGCGCCACCGTGCTCGCCAGCCACTGGATCCAGCGACCCGGGCCTGACGAGACCCGCGTCGAGCGGCCGGCCGCGGAGAAGGGACCGGCGTGGCCGGCGACCCCCGACCGGGTCGAGGGAAGCGTGCTGCGCTTCGGCCCGGGCGTGACCGCCGCCGCCCGGCATCACACCCACCCGCCGCTCCCCGCCGTACCGCCGCCCGCCGCGCCCCGGCACCGGCGGTTGCGCAGGCACGCCCTGCCC
>NZ_POUC01000880.1 GCF_002891435.1 Streptomyces cahuitamycinicus | reverse complement strand
AGAGGACGGCATACGATTTGAGCGCTAGTCTCGTGGGCTCGGAGATGTGTATAAGAGGCAGGTGGCGGGCGCCCGCCGGGGGTCGCAGCCGGTCATCGGCGGATACGCGACTGCCCTCCCGGGGCATTCCGGGAGGGCAGGACAGAGGAGGCGTCAGCCGTTGCGCGGGCCCGGGAAGGCCGTGGGCCTCGCCTCGTCGCGGAGAGCGGGGCTGCCGGCTGTCGGCTGGGTGGGCATGGAGCGGGCCGCGGGGACCGTCGGGACCGTGGGCAGGCCGGTGGTCACATTGACCGCGCGGCCGCCCGCCGGCGTTGGCTCCGGCGTGCGCTCCGGCTCGGGCGTGGCCGCCGGGGCAGTAGCACGGCGGGAGCCGTAACGACGGTGCACCGCCTGCTTGGTGACTCCGAGTGCGGAACCGACCGCGTCCCACGAGAAGCCGAGCGATCGGTCGAAGTCCACGGCCGCTGTGACCAGGGTCTCGACACTGTCCCGCAGCTCCTGGGCGAGACGTACCGTCGGGGCGGGGGCGCGTCCGTAGACGACGAAGCCCGTGGAGGGGCCGGAGCGGCGCGGGCGGTAGACGTTGCCCAACTGGGCGGTGAGTGTGCGCAGTGCGTCCACCTGCCGGCGGACCCGCTCGATGTCCCGCACCAGCAAGTGCAGGCTGGCCCGAGCCTGGGCGTCGTGGGTTGCGTGGTCGGCCATGAACAAGCCTCTCGAACCGGCGTTGAAAGGAATGGGCCGCGATCGCGGCCCGTTGTGGTCAACTCTGTCTTGACCAACGCGGATCCGCTCCGCGGGTCACGGTGTGGGGGCGTGGGGGCATATGCGTGCGCCCGTTTGCGCGGGGTGTGCGCCTCGGTCTTCGGCTTTTGTCTCCCGCCCGCGCACCACCCGTAACTCCCCGTCGAGTGGCCCGGCTCTCCCGTGGGTGGCCAGGCGCCGTCGGCGGCTTTCCACGGCAGGGCTCATAGACTTGTGTGC
>NZ_POUC01000087.1 GCF_002891435.1 Streptomyces cahuitamycinicus | reverse complement strand
GCTCGGGGGCGTCGGGGGCGCGGACCGGTACGCAGAAGGAGAAGGTGCTGCCGTGGCCGGGACGGCTGGTGACGCCGATGGAGCCTCCCATGGCCTCGGTGATCCTGCGGCAGATCGCCAGACCCAAACCGGTGCCTCCGTAGCGGCGAGTGGTGGAGGCATCGGCCTGGGAGAAGGCGTCGAACATCCGCTCCTGATCGGCCGTGGCGATGCCGATGCCGGTGTCGGCCACCTCGAATCGCAGCCATGGCGCCTGCTCTGCGGGTGGCCGGGCCGGAGCCGGGCGGGCACGGAGCACGACCTCGCCGGATTCGGTGAACTTCACCGCGTTGGACGCCAGATTGAGCAGAATCTGCCGCAGTCGGCCGGAGTCCCCGAGCACCATCGCGGGCAGGTCGGGATGGCAGTCGCTGAGCAGTTCCAGGCCCTCGGCCTGCGCGGTCTGCGCCACCAGCGAGACGGCCTCCTCCACCAGCACCTGCGGGCTGAAGGCGACCTCGTCCAGTTCGAGCTTGCCCGCCTCCAGCTTGGAGAAGTCAAGGATGTCGTTGATCAGCGTCAGCAGTGCCGTGCCGGCGGCATGAATGCCCTCGGCGTAACGTCGCTGCTCGGCATCCTGTTCGGTGCCCAGCAGCAACTCGCTCAGCCCGATGACGCCGTTCATGGGGGTGCGGATCTCGTGGCTCATGGAGGCGACGAACTGCGACTTCGCCTGGGACGCGGCGATCGCCTGGTCGCGGGCCTCCGCCAGAGCGGCTTCGGCCTGCTTGCGCTCGCTGATGTCCCGGATGAAGGCGTTGAAGCAGCGCGCCTTCGCCGACTTGAGCCGCCACACCGCCAGTTCGACCGGGATCTCGTGACCGTCGTGATGACGGGCGGTGAGTTCGACCTGACCTCCCAGCACATGGGACTCTCCGTCGGCCAGCACCCGTTGCAGACCGGCGTTGTGCGCGGCGTGGTATCGCTCAGGAATGATCGTCTCCGTCAGCGGACGGCCCATCGCCTCGTGGTGGCTGAATCCGAACAGCTTCTCAGCGCTCAGGTTCCAGTCGATGACCAGGCCCTCCTCGTCGGTGGAGATGAAGGCGTCCCGGGCGGTCTCGATGACCGAACGTGCCTGATCCTGCAGCAAGCGCAGCGCTTCCTCCCTGCGCCGCTGCCCCTCTGCCTCACGGACGAACCCGCGCACTTCGAGTGGCTCGCCTGCGGGGTCCCGCACCACCCAGCACGTCATCTCCGTCCACATCGGGTGCCTGTCGGCATGCCGCAGACGCAGGCACACCGCCACCCGGCCGTCGCGGAGCAGATCGCGCTCGGCCCACTCGAATTCCTCCACATCGGCCGAATGGACCCAGGACTTCACCGACGTCCCCACGATTTCCTCGGCCGGACGGCCCAGCAATTCCTGACCCGCGGCGGACACCTCCCGGTAGACGCCCTCCATCGTCCGGCGGAAGACCATGTACGGGGAGTTCTTGAGCAGCAGCCGAAACCGCTCCTCGTCGTCGGCCGCATACTGCCTCGGCGTGGCTGTCGATTCCGGTTCCATCGTCCGCCTCCACATCTCGGCGACCACGCGGCGCGGCGCCGGGACCACCGAACAGACCGGTCGCGACGGTTCAGGTGCGGCGTGCGATGACGGCGACCAAGCGATCCGCTCGTCGGACACATCAAGCAAAGAATGAACCACTAAAGATCGCAAATCGAGGGAGCAGAGGCTGAACGGATTGCGGTCGGGTTGCGGCATTCGGGGAGCCCGGGTGCCGGGCATCCGCATGCCGTGGCTTGTGATGACCGCCTTCTGACGGCCCTTCAATCTTGGAACGCGCCGCCAAGTGGTGGCAGCGGACCGTCACCATCGCCGTGCCCCAGGGGCCCTCCCCGCTCTCCTCATGAAAGACATGCACGCGATGGCCGCATTCGCCCCGGCCCTGCGGCCGGGCACTGGTCGACGACTTCGACCACGCCGACCACAACGATCCCCATCCCGTGCACGGCTGCACCCGGAGTCCGGTCAGAGCGGCTCACGTTCCCCCGCGGCTCAAGCCGCCTGCGGCCGCTTCAGACGTGCCGGTGCCCGGAACGGACGGCGTGCCACCTCCAGGACGACATCTCCGAACACTCAGGCCGCGGCAGCGCCGTTCAGGCGGAGTCCGCCGTACCGTCCGTGCCAGCGAGCGGCAGCCAGGTGGTGATCGTGGTTCCCCGGCCTTCTTCGGAGCGCACCTGCGTCCGGCCGCCATGGTTCGCCACGATCGTGTGCACGATGGTCAGCCCCAGACCGGTTCCCGGGATGGCCTGCTCGGTGGCGTTCGAGGCACGGAAGAACCGCTGGAACAGCTTCTCCTGCTCGGCCGCGGGGATGCCGATGCCGGTGTCGCTCACGCTCAGGACCGCCTCCCCGTCCTGCACGTCGGCCCGTACGCTGACCGTCCCGCCGGCGCGGGTGAACTTCACCGCGTTGGACAGCAGGTTCATCAGGACCCGGTCGAGTTGTTCGCCGTCCGCTTCCAGCACCAGCGGCTGCTCGGGGCAGCGCGTCTCCAGTCTGACCGAGGCGGCCTCGGCGGCCGGTTCGATCGCGTCGGCCGCCGAGGCCACCAGCTGTCGCAGGTCGATCGGCGCCTTTTGGGAGATGAACGCTCCCGACTCGATCCTGGAGAGCGTGAGCAGGTCCTCGATCAGTGCCCGCAGCCGGTTGGCGTTGCGGTCGACGACCTCCAGCATGCGCAGCTGGGACGGGGAGAGCGGACCGGTGTCCTCGTCCTTCAGCAGCTCGATGTATCCCACGATGCTGGTCAGCGGAGTGCGCAGCTCATGGGAGACGGTGGACAGGAAGTCGCTCTTGGCCTTGTCCAGGGCGCGCAGCTTGTCCACCAGACCCGACTCCTTCTCGTAGAGAAGGGCGGTGTGCAGCGCCCGGCCGATGCCGCCGGCCATGGACTCGGCGATTTCGATGTCCACCGGGCGCCAGGGTCGGTCGGCGCTGGTACGGGCCACGGACACGGCGCCGATCGGTTCCTCCCCCATCCCTATGGGGATGATCACCGCCGAATCCAGGCCCAGCGCCGCCGCGGCAGCGCGGTTCTCCGCCGGTATACCGGTCTTCCCGAAGGAGCCGGGGGCGCCCGGCACGGGTCTGGTCTCGGAGACGTACTGGGGCAGGTCGGTGACCAGCCAGGGCGTCCCCCGCCTGTAATGTTCGCGGACCACGTCGGCCGGGAACGTCGGTATGCGCCTTCGCTCCTCGTCGGGCAGAAGGCCCCGCTCCGCGGACCACACGCGGGCCAGGGGAAATCCGGAGCCGCCGTCCTCGGCGAGCAGGATGAAGACGTAGTCGGCGGCCAGGACCTCGCCGATGCCGTTGCACGCCGCGTCGAGGACGTAGCCGACCTCGAGGCGGTCCCTGATCCGGATGCCGGTTTCCCTCGCGCCCATCGACAGTCGCTGCCGTTCCTGCTCGACCGCGCGCAGCCGGTCTCCCTCGTCCGCAAGCAGGTTGACGGACCGCGCCACCGCCCGGATCTCCTCGGGCCCTGTCACCTCGGCCCGGGCCGCATGGTCTCCGGCGGTGAGCCGGCCGAGCGTCCACTCGGTTCTCCGCAGCGGCCCGGTCAGGGCGCGCGTGGCGTGCACCGACGTGTACACGGCCGCGGTGAGGGCCGCGACCAGTGCGGCGCCGAGCCCGGCGATGCCCACCCGGATCGCCGTTTCGGCGCGGTCGTCCAGACGCTTCTCTTCTTCGCTCATCTGGTCGTTCAGGCGGGCGTTGGTCACCTCGAACGTGTTGAACCGCCGGGAGGCCTCACGGGTGAGCTCGATGGCCCGCGCGCTTCCCGGAATGCTGTTCGCCTGCTCGTCGGCCACGCGCAGGTACGCCTCGATCTGCCGCTGCTGCGTCGCGAGATCGTCTCCGTCCAGGACATCGTGCGCACGGACTTCGGCGGTGATCGACGCAATGGCCTGCTGGGCCCCACGGAAGGCGGCGAGCTCGCTGCGGTCCCCCGTGACCAAGTAGCCCCGCATCGAACGCTGCGCGCTGACGCCGGCGTTGAGCAGGCGCACGTTGTCGTCCTCGGCGGGGTGCACGCGGTCGACGATGCGGTCGCGCTGGCTCTCCAGCACCAGCGCGCCGATCAGTGCGCTGGCTCCGCACAGGGCGATCAACAGGGTCAGCAGTCCGAATGCGAAGCCGAGCCGGTACGCCACCCGGCCGCCGGCCCGTCTGGAGGCACCGCTCATGCACGATCACCCCCTTTCTCCGTCACCTGGCCGGGAGAGTCGAATCCGGCCCGGGTCATGGCACCCCACACCTGGGGAGACCTGCGCAACCCGTCCCACATGCCGCGCAGCCGCCACCACGCCGTCAGCTGGCGGTACCCGATGTTCTCGGCCACCACCCCGACGAGGCCTCCCCAGACGTCCCGCCAACGCGTGAACCGGTGGAAGGCGTACTCCTCCACCGCGACCGACACCATGCCGACGACGACGGCGTAGACGTAGGCCACGACCAGAAAGCGCCACAGGAAGTCGGCGTCCACCGCGCCCATCAGTACGCCCAGGGGTACGAGAACCAGCCCCGCGAGCTCCACCAGGGGGGCCAGCAGTTCGAAGACCACGTAGAAGGGCAGCGCCAGCAGGCCGATCCGGCCGTAGCGGGGGTTACCGATCATGCGGCGGTGCTTGAGCAGGATCTCTGTCAGGCCGCGGTGCCAGCGTCGCCGCTGGTGGGCCAGGACCTTCCGCTGCGAGGGCGCCTCGCTCCAGGAGATCGGCTCGGCGACGAAGACGATGCGGTAGTCGCGGCCCTGCTCGCGCATGTGCTTGTGAAGGCGGATGACCAGCTCGGCGTCCTCGCCGATGCAGTCGGGGTCCATCCCGCCGACCGCCACGACCGCGTCCTTGCGGAAGAGACCGAAGGCCCCGGCGATGATCAGCAGGCTGCCGAGCTTGGACCATCCGGTGCGGCCGAGCAGGAAGGCGCGCAGATACTCGACGACCTGAACGCGTCCGAGCAGGTCCGGGGGCACACGCGCCTCGACCACCCGTCCCGCCACGACGGTGCAGCCGTTGGCGAGGCCTACCACACCGCCGGAGGCGACCACCCGCTGCGGGTCGTCGCAGAACGGTTTGGCCACCGCGAGGAGCGCCTGGGAGTCGAGGATCGAGTCGGCGTCCACCATGCACACCAGCGGGTAGCGCGCCAGGTTGATTCCGACGTTGAGCGCGTCGGCCTTGCCGCCGTTGTCCTTGCGGGCCACCACAAGGCGTACGGGGCCGCCCCTGGGCAGATGGACGGAGGTGACCCTGCCACGTACGGGGATGTCGTCGGGCACCACGTACTCCACCTCGGCGAGGTCGAAGGCCTCCCGCAGGGCGTCCAGCGTGCCGTCGGTGGAACCGTCGTCGACGACGACGACCTCGAACTCCGGGTAGCGCAGCAGCAACATGGCCCGGACCGCTTCGGCGATGCCGGCCGCCTGGTTGTGCGCGGGCATGATCACGGAAACGGGCGGGGTGAGAGGACTGGTGGCGGCCTCGTCATGGCCCGCGAAGGGAGCCCTGCGCAGCGTTCTGACGAACTCCCCGAGAGCGATGAGGATCAGCACCAGATAGCTGGTGTTGATGGCCAGGAAGTACACGATCACCACGCTGTCGCACACGGTGATCAGCGTGTGCACCGCGCCCAGCAGCGACGCCCACGGTTCACCGGCCGCCATGTTCACAGCGCCACCTCCGCGCGGACGTCGTCACGTGCGGCCCCGACCGCAGATTCGGCGAGCACGGCTCTGGCCTGGGCGGCGGCCGGTCCGCCGGAGTCGTCGGCCGCCGCCTGCAGCTCGGCCCGTCCTTCCGGACCTATTTGCAGCAGCGCGCGAGCCGCGGTGGCCGCCACATGCCGGTCGGGATCGCCGAGCAGCTCAGCCAGCGGGCCCGTCGCGGCGACGGCTCCCAGAGTGCCGAGGGCCCCGGCGCCCACCATGCGCAGGGCGACCGGCTGACCGGGCCGGACAGCCGCCAGCAGCGGCTCCAGGCCCTCGGGCATGCCCAGTCTGCCCAGCGCGCGTGCCGCTTTGACGCGGACCTCGATCTGGGGGTCCTCGCGCAGTGCACGGGCGATCTCGGACGTACGCGAGACCACGCCGGTCGCGCCGAGGACCTCGATGGCCACGGCTCTGGCGAGAGGTTGCGGGTGTTCCAGTCCCGTGGCCACACTCCGCTGTGCCTCCGGCCCCAGGGAGACCAGCGCCCGGGTGACCGCGGCGGGCGGCACGGCCCGCGGTCCGTGGAGGGCTTCCAGCAGGTACGACACGGCCTCCGGTCCCCCGCACCGGCCCAGTGCCCGTGTGGCGGCCAGGCGTACCTCGGGGTCGTGATCGGCCAGCAGACGACACAGCGAGGGGGCGGCGGGACGGTGGCTGAGCTGACCGAGCACCTGCGCGGCGCGCCCCCGCCGGGCCGCGCTGCGGCTCGACAGGTCGGCGACGGCGTCCACGGCCGCCCCGCGCAACTCGTACAGGCGGACCAGCGCCGTGCGGGCCCCGCCGGCGACCTTGCCCAGCAGCGCGGTAAGGGTCGGCTCAAGCGCGGCCCAGGTCCGTCTGTCGGTCTCCGCCAGTCGGTTCAGCAGCTCGGTCTGCTCGTCCTCCTCCGCGCACAGGAGTTGCAGCAGGGAGCCGCGCACCGGTGCCGCGATCCGCTCGCGTCTGCGCTCCCGGTGCCTGCGGACGAGACGGTTGCCGACGATCAGCAGGCCCAGCACCAGGACGACGGCCAGCAGGATCAGCAGCGCGCCGCGGACGATGCCGGCGGAAATCACCGTTCCACCCGGTTGAGCACGGCGGTGACCCTGCTGGAGAGCTCTCGGGGGCTGAACGGCTTGATGATGTAGTCGTCGGCTCCCGCCGCGAAGCCGACCTCGACGTCCGCTTCCTGAGACCGGGCGGTGATCATGATGACGGGGAGCGTCGCGGTCTGGGCCGTGGCGCGCAGTTCCCGGCATACGTCGAGACCCGACATGCCCGGCATCCGGATGTCGAGCAGTGCCAGGTCCACCGTGTTCTCACGCGCTGCCCGGAGCGCCGCCATGCCGTCCTCCACGGCCGTGACCTGATGACCGCTCTGGGTCAGCTTGAACGCCACCAGATCCCGGATGTCCGCGTCGTCGTCAGCGATCAGGACATGAGCCATTACTCCTCCTGGGACTCCTGGGCCACGGAGCTCCGGTAGGAGTCAACCAGCCGCACCACGGCCGACTGCCGGAACGGCTTGGGCAGCACCTCGTCCGCGAGGCCGTTCAGCTCTTCAGGGTCGAGCACCGAGGTGACAACCAGATGGCATCTCCTCGTCCGGTCGTCCGCGCGCAGCCTGCGCACGACCTCCCGTCCGTCGATGCC
Source organism: Streptomyces cahuitamycinicus (assembly GCF_002891435.1). GTDB lineage: Bacteria > Actinomycetota > Actinomycetes > Streptomycetales > Streptomycetaceae > Streptomyces > Streptomyces cahuitamycinicus. The sequence goes on along the minus strand of NZ_POUC01000087.1, from coordinate 16,542 downwards.
GGGCAGCATCACGTCGACGACCGCGATGTCCGGCGGGTCGGCAAAGGCGAGGCCGAGCCCCTCCTCCCCCGAATGCGCGACGGCCACGGGGCATCCCCGCTCGCGGAAGTGCCGCTCCAGCAGGGCGCTCACATCCTGGTCGTCCTCGATCACGAGTACGCGCGGTGGAAACATCACCGTCCTGTCCACGAAGTCGGATATCAGTCACACATTAGAACCGATAGTGAACTTTCATCACATATGCCCCATTTGTCCCACTTCGGGACGCGTCGCATGGCGAAGGCCGGGCAGGCCCGGTCCGAGGCATGCGCCATACCCGGGCGAATCCGGCGCCCAGCCGCCCGGAGCCGATCGACCGGGGCGTCCCGCATCCGGGCCGGCAAGCACCCCGCCCATCACAGACGGTGACGGGAAGCTCCGGCAGAGGGCCTCGGATGAGCAGCCCCGGGGCGCCGGGCAGCGCGACGAACACGGTCAGCGCGATCCCGCGGGCTCGGCGAGACGGCGGGCGGGCAAGGTGGCGGTGGGCATCGGGAGGCTGTCACGCGCGGTGCGACGGAGGCGTCGCACGTACTGTTCTCGCGGCATGAGGATGCCACCGAGATCGCGGACGTGCGGGCTGTCCCGCTGCGCGTCGAGCAGCTCGCCGCCGGCCTGTGCGAAACGCGCGGCGAGGTCGCTCACCGCCACCTTCGAGGCGCCCGGTCGCTGAAAGAACATCGAGTCCATGCTGAAGACCGATCCGACCCTGAGGCCGAAGACGCCGCCGATCAGATTGCCGTCCTCCCACACCTCGACGCTGTGAGCATGACCCAGCTCGTGCAGGCTGACCAGGCTTGCGATCAGGTCATCAGTGAGCCACAGCGGGACACGGTCACCGCGGCATTCGCGGACGACCCGCTCGAACCCCTGGTTCAGGCTGGTCGACCACGACAGCCCGTTGCGCAGCCGCCGGGCGAGGCTGCGGCTGAGATGCGCGGCCGAGACGGGCAGCACCGGCCTTGGGTCGGGGGACCACCAGGAAACGGCGAAGGGATCGGCCGGCTCCTCCCCCACGAGCGGGATGCGGCCCTCCTGGACGTGATCGGCGAAGACCACCTCGTTGAGGGCACGGGTGTACTCGTCGGATGCCGGGAACGGATAGACCCCGGCGTGGTACGCCGCCAGGAGGCCGACGGGACTGAGGTCGGCGGAGAAGGCCACGGGACCGTCCGGCGCCGCTTCCAGCACGTCCAGCGCCTCCCATCGAGGGCATCGGCTCACCACCGCGCCGCTCCCTGCCCCCGGTTCTTCACCGGCCCTACGTGCTCGGCCTGTTGCAGGTAGTCGATGAAGCGGTCCATCATCTGCGCGTCCACGGGCGGAATGCCGATCCCGGCGTCCACCAGTGCCCGCTCCGCGTTGTCGCGGGTGAACTCCGGGAAAACGCCCTGGAAGTACATCTCGCTCACGGTGATGTCGGCGCCGTGGCACAGGTCGACGAAGAGCGGCACGAACGGTGTTATCGCGTCGGTGGGGTGCCCGGCCGCATACGTGACCAGAGCGGCGATCCACTCGGCGTACGGGATCTCCTGGACTGGATGCCCCCGTTGGCGCATGCGCTCGGCCAGCGAATCGAGGAGTGCGGGACGGGGGTTGGTGAGGTGATAGACCTCACCGCGCGGGGGACGGCGGGTGGAGATGTGTCCGATCGCGCGGACGAGGTGATCGGCCGGCAGGAAGTCCAGCGGCAGCCGGATGTCAGGGCACAGGCCGGTCCGCGCGATGAAGCTGATGAGGGCGGCCATCTCACTGTTGGTGTTCATCACGCCGGTTCCACTGCTGCCCGCGATGTCCATCAGACGGTAGACGGCGACCGGCAATCCCTCGGCGGATGCCTTCTTCAGTAGCGCCTCGGCAACCCACTTGGTCTCCACGTATCCCACCGACAGATACTCCGGGAAGCCCAGCGGCGTGCTCTCGGTCACCTCGCGCACCCCCGCCGGCCCGAATCCGGCGAGCACCGCCATGCTGGAGGCGAAGTGGACGGGGACGGCCCTGCCGGCGGCGAGGCGGATGATCTCGTATGTTCCGTCGACGTTGACCGCGCGCAACTCGTGGTAGGGGTAGATGAAGTTGACCTGGGCACCGAAGTGGTAGACGGCGTCGATGGTCGATCCCAGCTCCTCGAACCGGCCGCGAGGCAGACCCAGTCCGGGCTTGCCCAGGTCGCCGACGACCGGCTGGACGCGCGTGCTGGACAGATCCCTGAGGACGTACCGCTGGTGGCTCGCGCGGATCATCTCCATACCGTGCTGCTCGTCCGAGGCCCTGACCAGGCAAAGGATCCGGCCCGTCGTGCTGCGCAGCAGCTCGTCGATCATGTGGGCGCCGCAGAATCCCGTCGCCCCCGTGAGGAGGACGTCGCCGGAGTGACGGGGACCCGGTGCCCGCGCGTCACGGCCCACCGCCGGTATGCGCCGATCGGTCTCCGAGGCGAAGTCGACGCTCGAACCGTCCGGGTGGGTCAGCGTGCCGGCGCGTGCCTGGCGTACGGACTCGGCGAACGCGGCGAGCATCGGCTGCCGCAGCAGTGAACGGGTCAGGTCGCGGATCTGTGTGACACCGATGCCGAATATGACACGGGTCCGGGCGAGCATCTCCATGGCCAGCAGCGAGTTGCCGCCCAGCTCGAAGAAGTCATCGTTCGGACCGACGTAGTCAGCACCCAGGATCTGACACCACAGCTGGGCCATCCCCTGAACCAGTGGGCGGTCGTCGGCACCGACCGTCGTCGGTGCGTCCCCGGATTGCGGTACGGCCCTGCGGTCGAGCTTTCCGCTGGCCGCGACGGGCATTCGTTCCACCTCGTGGAAGGCGGCCGGGATCATGTAGCCCGGCAGGACCTCGGTGAGTGCCGACCGCAGACGTGCGCGCCGCGCCGCCTCGCCGTCGGTCGGTGGTGAGGCGGGCGTGTAGTAAGCGATCAGGTCTCGGTCGCCGTTGTCACGCGTCCGGGCCACCACCATGGCCTGGCCGATCTCCGGACGGGACACGAGCGCGGCCTCGATCTCCGCCGGGTCGACCCGGAACCCGCGTATCTTCATCTGGTCGTCGACCCGGCCCAGCACTTCCAGGTTGCCGTCCGAGCGACGGCGGCCCAGGTCCCCGGTGCGATACATACGGTCTCCCGGCGCGGAGCCGTGCGGATCGGGCAGGAACTGCCGTGCGGTCAGGGCGGGTTGCCGCCAGACACCGCGCGCCAGGCCCTGACCCCCGATGTAGATCTCGCCGCGCCTGCCCGGCTCCACCGGGCGTAGTTCGGCGTCGAGCACATGGACGTGACTCCCCTTAAGGGGCCTGCCGACCGGAGAGACGGCGGTGTCCGGCGCTGCGAGCACTTCCTGATTCAGGTCGCAGAGTGTGGAGGTGATGGTGGTCTCGGTGAGCCCGTAGGCGTTGACGAGCCGTGCGCCGGGGATCTTGCGCAGAATGGCGCGGCAGTCCTTCGCGGTGACGATCTCACCGCCGATGATGGCGAGCCTCAGCGACGCGAGCATCTCGCCGCGGTCCGCGACGGAGACGATCCGGTGCCAATACGCGGGGGGCAGGTCGGCGACGGTGATCCCGTACTCGGGCAGGCGTCGCAACAGGTCGGTGGGCGCCCACGTCGGGGTTCCCGCGAGGATGAGCGTCGCGCCACTGATCAGCGTGGCGAAGATCTGCTCCAATGAGGTGTCGAAGCCGAGCGCCGCGGCGTGCAGCACCCGGTCGGAGGGCGTCAGTTCGTAGGCCCCGACCACCGCCGTGAGGGAGAGGGCCAGCGACCGGTGGCTGATCATCACCCCCTTGGGCGGTCCGGTGGATCCGGAGGTGTAGATCACGTAGGCGAGGTCGTCCGGGCGGGGGCCGCGTGCCGACCGTGGTGCCCCCGGCGGCTCCTGCGCAGGCGGTTCCTTGGCTGCTTCGGCGTGGACGATCCGCGCCTCGCACCCGGCGAACATCGGGGCGTGCTCGCGGCTCGTGACGATGAGGCGTGAACCGGTCTCCCCGACCAGTGCGACCATTCGTTGCCGCGGAGTCGCCGGGTCGAGGGGCAGAAACGCGCCTGTGGAGTCCAGCACCGCCAGCAGGGTGACGATCAGCTCGGGCACGCGGTCCAGGCACACGGTGACGACGCACTCCGCGCCGACGCCCCATTCCCGCAACCGGCCGGCAAGCCGGTCTGCGCGAAGGCTCAGCTCGGCGTAGCTGAGCTGAGCGTCGTCCGAGAGCACCGCCAGAGCGGACGGCTCACGCCGCGCCCGCTCCCGCACCAGCTCGGGCACGCTTCCCGGCCAGGCCTCCGGTGGCCGCTCGGCGCGGGCACTCGCGGGCCGCATGTCGGTCCACAGGCGCTCGACCAGGCTCCCGCACGACGTGGCGGAGTCCGGTCCGCCGATCCGATGCCACCCGGCCGGAATCCGGCGGTCTGCGGGCCAGACCGCGTACTGCTCCTCGTCGTTGCGCAGCACGACGCACGGTGCAACCGACTCCGCCGTCCGAGAATCATGTTCCGTCAACTCGAGCCTCCTGCCTCGCGCGGCGTCCTGCGGAGAGCGCTATCTGCGCCCCTGGCGGGACAGGTCCGCCGCCATCACTGCTTACCTTCCGCAGGCCTCACAGGCGATCCGGCCAGGCGGCCGAGCGGCGGCGCGAGGACCAGTTGCCCCGCCTCCTCGGCACTGACCGGTTCGGCGAAGAGGTAGCCCTGGGCCAACTCGCAGCCCATGGAGATCAGCAACTCCTGCTGCCTCACGTTCTCCACCCCTTCGGCGATGACCGTGAGGCCGAGCGTGTCCGCGAGATGCGCAATGCCCTCGACGAGGGCGTACTGTTCTGGCGATCGCCCGAGTTCGTCGACGAACGACTTGTCGATCTTGAGTATGGAGATGGGGAACTCACGCAGATAACTCAGCGACGAGTAGCCCGTTCCGAAATCGTCGATCGCGATACGGATACCGAGCTCTGTGAGCGAATTCATCTCACACAGAATACGCTCGTCGTTGTACATCAGCACACTCTCGGTCAGTTCCAGTACGAGAGAAGCGGGTTCGATGCCGGAGAGATCCAGGGCACGCCGGACCACGTCGTAGAAGTCGTCGTCCCTGAACTGACGCGGCGACACATTCACACTGATGTAGGGCGGTTTGCGATCGGCCGTCCTGCTGCGCAACACGGAGCCCTCCCACCGGACCGCCTCGGCCGCGGCCTGGTCGAGCACCCAGGCGCCGAGGGGGACGATCTGTCCGCTCTCCTCGGCCAGCGTGATGAACTGCTCCGGCAGCACCATGCCGCGCGTGGAGTGGGGCCAGCGAACGAGCGCCTCGAAGCCTGCGATCTGACCACTGGCCAGCTCCACGATGGGCTGGTAAAGCACCAGGAACGACGTCTCGATCGACGAACTGTCCAGGGCCTCCTGCAAGTTGGCACGCTCGGCCATACCGCTCTGCAGTTCCGGGTGGTAGCGGCGCCACTGGCGCTTGCCCGCCGTCTTCGCCGAGTACAGCGCGAGATCGGCGTGTGCCAGCAGTTCGACCGAGTCGATGCTGTCTTCCGTCGTCGCCACGCCGATGCTGGCGTACGTGCTCATCGGCCCCACGCTGAGCCGGAACGGTTCGTCGAACACGGTCATCACATGTTCGGTGAACCGCTCCACGCCCTCTGTCGCGAGGGAGCCCTCCACCAGCAGCGCGAACTCGTCACCACCGATGCGCGCGGCGGTGTCGGAGGCACGGACGGTCGTCTGCAGCCGGAGTGACAGCGCGACCAGGAGTTCGTCACCCACACCGTGGCCGTGTATGTCGTTGACGACCTTGAAGTCGTCCACGTCGATGAAGAGCACGCCGACCACCGTGCCGTCGCGCTGAGCTTGCGCCAGGGCGTGGTTGACCCGGTCCTGGAAGAGCACGCGGTTGGCCAGGTTGGTGAGCGAGTCATGGAACGCCTGGTGGGTGAGTTCGCGTTCTAGTTTGCGTTGTTCGGTCACGTCCCGCAACGTGAGCACCACTCCACCGACGGTCGCCTCCTCCCGCAGGTCGCTCCACCTCAGCTCGACCTCGATGGACGACCGGTCGGCGCGGACCACGCGCCAGTGCTCGCGCCCGGTCTGCGGCTCCCCCCTGCGTATCCGGCCGAGCGTCTCGACCACGGCGCGGCTGTCCTGCGGTGGCACCAGATCGACGAGGAGGGTGCCCTCCAGGTCCGGAAGGCCGAGCACCTGGTCGGCGGAGGGGCTGGCGTAACGGACCCGGTCATCGTCGTCGAGGATCAGGATGACATCCGAGGCGTTCTGCACCAGCGTGCGGAAATACACCTCACTGTTGCGCTGGTTGACCTCCTGGGCGAGGGTGACCCGCTCCGCCGCAAGTGCGGCCTGTGCGGCGAGAGTCACCAGCGTGTCCCGGAGCATGAGCAGGTCGTGCTCCTGCCCTGCCACGATCAGCACCCCGATCAGCCGATCGTCCGAGGAGTGACCCGGCGCGGCGAGCCGGCAGACCAACGCGTGGTCGTTGCGGGTGGGCTCCACCGTGAGGTGGTCGACAAGGGCGGGCCCCACACCGTCGAGGGTCACCAGGCGGTTCTCGCCGGACGCGATCAGCTCCTGTACGGCTGCGGTCGCCCGCGCGGCCAGGGGCCCGCGCAGGACCCTGTGGTCCCCGTTCACCCAGAGTGTGCTGTCCGGCAGGGTGAACAGCACGGAACGTGGCGGGCCGTCCGACATCAGCCCCGAAACCGCGGAGTGGACGGCCGCGGCCACATCCCGCAGCTCGCCCGCTCCGCCCAGCGACGACACCGCGTTGCGCAGTACCTTCTCCCGGCCGACCGCCCGCCGGTGGGTCGCCACCACCCCCGCCAGGCGGTACAGCACGAGGAGGAAGAGCACCGCGGAGAAGACCCCGATGACGCCGACGTTGGATCTCACTCCGCGCACCGCCTCCGTCAGGAGGATGGCGGGCGCGATGAGCGACGCCAGGGTAAGCAGGGCCAGCCGGCCAGTGCCGGTCTCGGCTCGCCATGGCAGCGGCTGCGTCAGCAAGCGCATGGACGGATGGAGCGCGGCAACCGCCCAGGCGCCGTACAGGACGGCCCAGCCGAGTTCGACCGCGCTACCCGTGCGCCACGTCCCGTTCAGCTGGATGAGGCCGTACAACACGTCGGCGGTGAGCAGGCCGACGGTGCCTGCGGTGAGCAGCATGAGCGAGCGGCTCTTGCCGCCACGGCCGACGAGCAGCCGCAGCAGCATCGCCAGGACGAGGATGTCGCCGAGCGGATAGGCGATGGCGAACGCCTTCTGCACCCAGGTGAGACCCGCGGCGCGGGCGTACGGATCGATGAGGAAGAGCCACGACAGCAACGCCAGACCGACGGTCAGCGTCAGCGCGTCGACCAGGCTCGCCCGGTCGCGCCAGCTCGTGCGCCAGCGCACGAAGCCCAGCAGCCCCGCCGCATAGAGCGGATATGCCGCGAGATAGAAGCCGTCAGCGATCGACGGGAACGGGATCTCTTCGTTGAGCAACTGGATGAGAATGATCTGGGTGGCCTGGCCTGCGGCGAAGGCGAAATTTCCCGCGGCGAGAAGCAGCCAGGGGAGTCGATGCGTCGGATGGTTGAGAAAGACACCAAGGACGATACCGATGACGCCGGTCGCTCCAATGGTGACGAAGAGCAGCCGTTGTTCCGGGAACAGATAGTAGAGCGCCGTCAGCGAGACGATACATGAGCTGACGACGGCCATCGCAGTTTGGCTTCGCAGTCGCGCGTTCATCCCAACTAACCTCCTGAGATGACCACTTGCTGGGCGGAGTGAGCTGGGCGAACGGCACCGGTGACGGCGGAGAGGCCCGTGGAACCGAGCTGACGAAGGAGAATTCTCCGGCCCCGAGCCGGGACTCGACCCTGATCGCCTGTGAATCAGGATTGCCGGTGAACATGGTCTCCGGTGTACACGCTCACCGTTGTGCGGTCTCCTTCTGCACCGAGACATCGACGTGCCCTCATCCAGCTTACCGGGATTGCCCCTTCTCGCACTCTTGCAGCGATATACCGCGTCGCCTCGCGGAATACCGCGACATGCGCGAACATGCGGGTCTGCGGAGACCGGAGCCGGTCCGGTTTCTGCGAGGGTCGGCTCCTGACGGAAGGGTGCAGGCCCGTGCTCTGCGACTACCGCAGAACCTCTCCTCCTTCAGGTAGTTGGCTCTTCTCCGCAGCGGCCGTCGTGTCACGCCCTCCGATGCTCATGATCGGCAGCATCGTCATGACGCTGCCGCAACTCGGCGGTGATACCGGCTCGGCCTGGGCCAAGGAGCATCCCCGCGAATTGAACGACGCCTTCCGCGACGCGTTCGACCTCGTGGAGGAGATCACGCGGGCAGAGAAGCCGACTGCGATTTCCACCGCGCCGTACGCCTCACGTCGCCGCCGAAGCCGCTGCACTTCGAGGCGATGCGAGCCGAACAGCGCGACCTGCCCGAGAACTTCGCACAAGACCCGGCTCCTCACCCGCAGCGGGCTGAAGTCGGAGCTCAGCTCGGGCTAGCAACTTCCAAGGGCATATGACAAGCGCCCGGCGGGACGGCCTGCCACCTGAGCCGCTCTTCGCGTCCTCGGTGCGGCCCAGGCCGCGGAGCGGGGCGTTGTTGTTCATGGGCCGCGATACTGTCCCGCCCGCCGTCGAGAGGCGTTCCGGAGGGGTCTTGACGCCGGTGATCCGGCTCAGCTCCGCCTCGCCGGACCGCACAGCGAGGAGCCCGCGCGAGGGTTGGACGGGGGAGTCATGGAGGACGGCGGCAACGGCCGCGCGTGCGGCAATCCTCGTCAGAGCCGAGTGGCCGGGACCGGGTCCGGGCCCGGTCCCGGCCACTCGGCGCACGTCCTTACTCGCGGTGTCCGATGGTGACGACACCCTTCGTCCTCGCGCCGGTCCGGTTGTCGTAGAGGACGTCGCCGGTGGACTTCTTCCAGATCTTGATGCGGAAGGTGTCCGGGCCGTCGGTGGCGGTGACTCTGAAGGCGTAGCCGCCCTTGCCGCCCACCGTGCCGGTGCCCTGGTAGACGGCCCGGGGGCCGTCCACCACGAGCCAGTCGGAACCGGTCGAGCGGAAGGCCAGCCGGGCGGAGCCGAAGACGAACGTGGCCTTGCCGGTGGGGACGGCGGCGCCCTTGCGGTACTGGGCGCCCAGGGTGAACGCCGCCTTTCCGGCCAGCCCCGGCCTGGCCGGGTAGGCACCGGCCGGCGAGGTGATCGTGCCGACGCCGGCGGCGGGCCCGGCTGCACGGTCGTAGACGATCAGCTCGGCGAGCGTGGTGCTGTCCGTGCCCTTGTCGTCGTCGGTGACCGTGACGACCGGGCGGTGGATGCCCGCGTCGTCGTAGACGTGTGCGGCGCGGCAGCCGGAGTCGGTGACCGTGCCGGTCGTCGGCCGGCTGCCGTCCTTCCAGTCGACCGTGCAGGTGTGGCGGTCGCTCGTGCCCGGGTCGTCGAAGGACGCGGTGACGACGGCGGCCCTGCCCACCGCGAGGGGCGAACCGGGGCCCTTGGCGGAGGTGATCGACGGGGCGGCGTTGGAGACCTTGACGGTCGCGGTGTCGCTGCCGCGCCCGCCGGTGAGGGTGGCCTGGAAGGTGCCGTCGTCGGTGCAGGTGAGGGTGGTGCGGGCCGCCGCGGGGTCCTTGACGGTGCACGGGGCACCGTCCGGAACGGTCCACTTGGGGGTGCCCGCCCCGGAGACGGTGCCGGCGAGCGTGATTGCCTCGCCCTCGGCACCCGTGGCGTCCGGCCCGGCGTGGACGACGGTGACCGGGTCGATGCCGCCGAGAGTCGGAACGACCTTCTGGATCAGGCCGTCGGAGCCGAACTCCAGTTTGTCGATGGTGGTTTCGCGGTGGGTTCCGTCTCCGCCGGGGATGGCGAAGCGGTGGTAGGCGATGTACCAGTCGTCGGTGTTCGGGACCTGGACGACGGAGTGGTGGCCGGGGCCCTTGATGCCCAGGGACAGGTCCTTCTCCAGGATGACGCCCTGCTTGGTCCACGGGCCGGTGGGCGAGGGGCCGGTCGCGTAGGCGACGCGGTAGTTCTCGTCCCGTGTGTCGTTCTCCGACCACGTGAAGTAGTAGGTGCCCTTGCGCTTGATGACGAAGGTGCCCTCGTTGTAGCCGCTCGGGGTGATGTCCTTGACCTGCGAGGTGTCGATGGAGGTCATGTCGTCGCCCAGCGGGACGACGTAGGCACGGCCGTTGCCCCAGTAGAGGTACTGCTTTCCGTCGTCGTCGGTGAAGACCGCCGGGTCGATCATCTGGCCGCGGAAGTCACCGGCCTTCAGCAGTGGTTTGCCCAGGGCGTCCTTGAACGGCCCGGTGGGCGAGTCGGACACCGCGACGCCGATGTTCGCGTCGGCGCAGAAGTAGAAGTAGTACTTCCCGTCCTTCTCCGTCATCGCGGGCGCCCAGGCCCTGCTGTCCGCCCAGGCGACGTCCGGCCCCAGGTCGAGGATGACGCCGTGGTCCTTCCAGTGGACCAGGTCGGTGGAGGACCAGGCCTTGAACTGTGTGCCGCTCCAGCCCTCGAAGCCGTCGGTCGTCGGGTAGATGTAGAAGGTGTCGCCGAAGCGCACGATGTTCGGGTCGGCGTTCAGGCCCGGCAGGACCGGGGACTTCATGATCAGTGCCGAGACCTTCCAAGTGCGCTTCTTGCCGTCCGATCCGGTGACCTCGTACGTCACCGGCCGGGTGAAGTCGCGCGCGCTGCCGGAGGCGGGGCTGATCGTCGCGCCCTCGGCGAGCGTGAACTCCGGTGCCAGCGCGGTGAGGTCCGTTCCCGCCTTCATCGGCAGGGTGACCGTGCCGCCCGCGTTGTCGACGAGCGCGTCCACCTTGAGCGCCGGGTGCGTCGCCTTGGCGATGCCCGCGGTGTTGCCGCTGAGCCGCATGACCTCGGTGCCCGTGAGGGCCCGGTCGTAGACGCGGAAGTCGTCGACCTCGCCGCCGAAGTACGGGTCGGCCGCGTACAGGGACCGGCCGATGTAGCCGCTGTGGTCCTTGGCCGCGTCGTACAGCTCGGACGGTTTGACGGTGGTCGTCGTGCGGGCGGCCTCGACGCCGTCGGCGTACAGGACCATCGTGCCGGTGGCGCCGTCCAGCGTCACCGTGACGTGCCGCCACTGGCCGGGCGTGAGCTGCGAGCCGGCCGTCAGCTTCGACTCCGCCGACCAACTGGCCTTCGTGATGGCCGAGTAGAGGCTGGAGCCGCCGTTGGAGGGGGTGGCGAACAGGTACTTGTCACTGTCGGGCCCGAGCCCGAACAGCCACTGGAAGCTGCTGCCGCCCTTCCACTTGGCGTACGTCGACACCGTCACGCTGCCGGCGTTCTTCAGCACACCGTTCGGGATCTTCACGTACGGCGAGCTGGACGAGTCACCGGACATCTTGAACGAGCCGCCCTCGACCCCGGTGCCGAAGTCGGGTGTCCGCACATAGGTGCCGTGGTGGCCGTGCCCGCTGGAGTCACGGGCGATGCTGCCGCCGGTCTCGTCGAAGTCGTAGTGCAGCAGCAGGTCCGCCGGGACGTCCGGCCCCTCGTTCGTTACGGTGACCTCGGCCCGGACCGGGATCGCGGCGCCGCCGGGCAGGCTGCCGGTGACGGTGAAGGTGCCGGCCTGGGCGTACTTCGACGCCGGGACGTCCTCCCAGTCGACGGAGACGGGCCGCTTGACGCCGTCGGCGTATTCGGCGATCACCGTGGCCGGCAGCACCGGTGCCTTGCCGATGCCGGTCTTCACGGAGACGTCCTCGACGCTCTTCACGATCTGGTCGGGCTGGTAGGCGCGCAGCAGCCGGTCGTACTCGGCCTGGGTGACCGGCAGCACCGTGCCGTGGCGGGGCTTCGCGGGCAGGTCGTAGCCGGTGGACGGGGTCCAGGTGCCGGAGTCGAGGTCGGTCGTCTCGAAGGGGATGTAGCCGCGGCCGCCGAACTCGTCGAGGAACGCGTACCACTTCTCCTCGGTGTTGGACTTGAACACCAGCGGGCCCTCGGCGGCGTTCATCGCGCCCTTGCCGATGCCCTCGGCGACGGGGGTCCAGGACGGGTCGAGGATCGAGTCGCTCTTCTCCTGGAAGATGAACTTGCTGTTGGGGGTGGAGGAGCTGTTGTTCCGCTCGTCCTTGGACAGACGGTGGTAGGTGCCGTCGTGCCGGATCATCGTGGAGTCGATGACCGAGTAGCCGCGGTCGATCCAGACCTTGGGCTCGCTGAAGGTGTGGAAGTCGCGGGTGGTGGCGTACATCATGCGGTTGTACGTGTCGCCGGAGTGGTCGGCGTTGTCGTACAGCTTCGACGCCCAGAAGACGACGTACTCGCCGCGCTCGGCGTCGTAGAAGGCCTCCGGCGCCCAGGTGTTGCCGGCGCTGTCGGGCGAGACCCTGACCAGGCGCTGGTTCGTCCAGTGGACCAGGTCTGTGGACTCCCAGACCATGATGGACTTGCTGCCGGTGCGCTGGGAGGCGTCCCAGTCGCCGTTGCCGTAGATCCTGAGGTCGGTGGCGATCTGGTAGAACTTGTCGCCCTCCGGGGAGCGGATGATGAACGGGTCGCGCAGGCCCTTCTCGCCGAGCGTGGAGGTGAGGACCGGCTTGCCGTCGTTCAACTCGCGCCAGTGCAGCGGGTCGTTGCCCTTGCTGAGGGCGGCGTAGAGCTGTTCGCCGTCGGAGGTGCCCTCGCCGGTGAAGTAGCTGAACATGTAGCCCTTGAGGGCGGCGTCGGCGGGCAGCTCGGGCACCTTGGCCGTCATGCCGCGGGTCGCCTCGGCCTCGCCCTTGGTGACTGTGGCGGTCAGCTCGACGGTGGTGGCGCCGTCGCCGTGCGCGGGCCGGTGGACCTCGCCGCCGGCCGAGACGACGTCCGGCTTCGCGGAGGACCAGGTGACGGCCGTACCGAGGGCACCGCTCCTGGGCAGGGTGAGGTTGCCGCGGGCGTCGTCGAGGTTGTGGACCGTGAGCGCTTCGGCTGCCTGCCGGACGGCGGCCGCGTCGTCGAGTGCGGGCCGGACCGTGACGTCGAAGGTCTTGGTGCCGGTCACGGTGCCCTTCTTCAGGGTTGCCGTGAGGGTGGCGCGGCCGTCCGGTGAGCCGGCCTCGGGGCGGGTCACCTTGCCGGTGTCCGAGACGACGGACGGGTTGTCGCTGTCCCAGCTGATGGCGGAACCGCCGGCCGGGCCGGTCTTCGGCAGGTCCAGGTCGGCGGTGACGCCACTGGTGTCACCGAGGCTGAGGGCGTCCCTGTCGTCGGCGACGCCCTGCGTGGCGACGGGGAGGGAGAGCTGCTCGGCCTCCGAGCCGTCCAGTGCCCGGTCGTACACCCGGAAGTCGCGTACCCGGCCCTTGAAGAGCTTGTCGCCGTCGTAGACGGACTTGCCGATGTAGTTGGCCTTGGTGCTGCCGGAGCCGATGGCGCCGGGCGTGGTGGTGACCGAGGTGTTGCGGGCGACCTCGACACCGTCCTCGTAGAGCACGCCCGTGGAGCCGGTCTGGGCGTAGGTGATGTGTTTCCACACGCCGCGGGTCAGGTTGTGGGAGTCGGAGGGCTTGGTGGTCTGCTCGGTCGACCAGTTGCCCGTCGCGACGGAGGTGCGGAAGGAGTTGCCGGTGGTGAACAGGTAGCCGTTGCCGCTGCCCGCGCTGGTGTTGCCGAAGCCGTAGAGGAAGTAGGGCGTGCTCTGGGCGGGGTCGATCAGTACGTCCATGGAGACGGTGATCGCGTCCATGCCCTTCATGACGTCGTCCGGCACCTTGATGTAGGTGTCCGACCCGTTGAAGGCGAGCCCCTGCCCGGAGGCCGACCAGTCGGCGGTGCCGCTGACCGTGCCGTTGCGGCCGTTGCCGGAGGCGTCGGTCACGGTACCGCCGGAGCCGGCGTCGAGCTTGTACCACAGGGCCAGGCCGTCGGTGATGTCCGCGGCTTCGGCCGCCGGAGCCGCCGAGGCGGCCTGTGCGGAGACGGCGGGTCCGGCGAGGGTGAGCAGCATCGACGCGGCGGTCAGTCCGGCGAGATGGCCCGCCCGGCGTCTCGCGCGGCTGCGAAGTCGTGCGACGTGCGTCATGTCAAGGTTCCCTGCTGAGGCATGGCTGATGACGGACAAGGCAGCGGTACGGAAAGGAGGAGCCGACGAGGCGACGGCAAGTCTTGCCGTGGGCCTGCCGCACACGCAGGTGAAGTGTGTTGCGAGAGTTTCAGTCGGCACCCGGGCCAGCGTCAAGAGGTTTCGAACAATGTCCGACTGGCCGAACACCATCGTCCGACTCGTGGTGCTTCACCGGGCCGGACGGGCGGGTCGGCCGTCGCCCCTGCCTGCACGGACCACCGGGTCGCCCAGGCCGTAGGGATACCACCGAGCAGCGGGATTGTCCGTGATCGGTAACAGACGGATCCGCCGACCGCCGGCCGCCCTCTTGCCGTACGGACGGGCTCCACGGCGACGGCGAAGGAACAGAAGACATGGTGGGAAGCGGCGGACGGGGATGGTACGCCAAGGTGCTGGCAGCGGCGCTCGGGGTGACCGCGGTGGCCGGCCTGACCTCGTTCTGGAACGCGCAGGTCGGTTCCGGCGAGGGAGGACCCGACCGGGGCGTCGCGGCGCCTCCCGCCCCGTCCCAGGACCGGAAGGCTGCGCCGGTGCCGGCGGGCATCGTGCACGCCTCGGACGCAGGCGCACGCGGCGTCAACATCACCATCGACGACGGACCGGACCCCGTCTGGACACCTCACGTGCTGGAGCTGCTGCGGGACAACGGTGTGAAGGCCACCTTCTGCATGGTGGGCACACAGGCTCGCGCCCACCCCGGCCTGGTCAAGGCGGTCGTGGCGGCCGGGCACCGGCTCTGCGACCACACGGTCTCGCACGACGTCACCATGGATCACAAATCCAAGGCCTACCAGTCAGAGCAGATCAGGGACGCCGAGCGCATGATCACCAAGGCCTCCGGGGGTGTGCGCCCCCTGTACTACCGGGCTCCCGGAGGAGCCTTCACCCCCTCCAGCCGTCACCTCGCCGCGGCCCGCGGCATGCGCCCGCTCGGCTGGAACATCGACTCCAAGGACTTCGAGCGCCCCGGCGCGAACGCCATCGTCGCAACCGTCAAGAACGAGATCTCCAACGGCCCGACCCTCCTCTTCCACGATGCGGGCGGAGACCGCTCGCAGACCGTCGCCGCCCTGCGGGAGCTCCTGCCGTGGCTGAAGGAGCAGGGGTACTCCTTCGGTTTCCCCGTACGCTGACGCCCTGCGGCCGTCCGGACTCCGGACGGCCGTGCCGCGAACGCCGGCACCATCGCGTCGCGAACGCCCGCACCATCGCGTTGCGAACGCCCGCACCATCGCGTCGCGAACTCCGGCACGGTCACGTCGCGAACGCCCGCACCATCGCGTCGGGCTCCCGACGGGCCCCTCCGCCGGCCCGTACCGGCCTTCGGGGGAATTCCGGGCTCACCCCGCGGTTCGACGGCCCCAGGGTGGTACGGGCATGAGATGTCGACGCCCCCCGGTCCACCCGCCTCGGCGCTGCCGCGCCTGAACGATGCCGAGTCGCGCGTACCGGGCGTGCTGCGGACGGCCGCCGCGTACGCGTGGCGGCTCATCGCGGTCGGCATCGTCGTCCGGGTCGCCTTCTCCGTGCTCGGGCAGTTCCACCGGATCGCCGTCGCCGTCTTCCTCGGTCTCGTGATCACCGCCGTGCTCCGCCCGGTGGCCGGTCTGCTGGCCCGGTTCGTGCCCCGGCCGCTCGCGGTCGCCGCCGCGCTCATCGGCGGCATCGTCCTCGTCCTCGGGGCACTGGCCCTGGTGGGTGAGACCGTGGCGGACCAGCGGACCGGGCTGGAGAAGGAGTTCGTGGCCGGGATCGACCGGATCGAGCGCCGGCTGGAGGAACCGCCCTTCCGGCTGCCCGCCGACGCCTTCGACGATCTCCAGTCCCGGATCGGCAAGCTCCTGTCGGACCACCGCTCCACCATCATCAGTACGGCGGTCAGCGGCGCGAGCCGGCTGGTCGAGGTGCTGACCGTGCTCGCGCTCGCCCTGTTCTGCGCGGTCTTCTTCACGCACTCCGGCGAGAAGCAGTGGCAGTGGCTGTGCGACCAGCTCCCCGACCGGGCCCGGCAGCGATTCGCGGTCGGGGCCGGTGCGGCCTGGCGGACCTTCACCGGCTACACGCACGGCATCCTGCTGGTGGCGGCGACCAACGCGGTCCTCGTGGGCATCGCGCTGTACGCCCTCGGGGTGCCGCTGGCCGTGCCGTTGGCCCTGCTGGAGTTCCTGGCGGCGTTCATCCCGCTGATCGGCTCGCCCATCGCCCTGGCGGTCGCCGCCGTCGTCGCCCTGGCGTCGAAGGGGCCGCTCATCGCCCTGGTGGTGGTGGCCCTGATCGTGGTCATCGGCCAGATCGAGGGCCACCTCCTGCACCCCATCGTGATGAGCTGGGCCGCTGGCTCTTATACACATCTCCGAGCCCACGAGACTAGCGCTCATCTCGTATG
>NZ_POUC01000879.1 GCF_002891435.1 Streptomyces cahuitamycinicus | reverse complement strand
GTCCCCGGCTGCTGGGCCCGCCCCCCGTCGCTCCCCGTGGGCGATGGTCCTTCGGTCGGCGTCATGGCCGTGCGTCCTCCGTTTCGGTGGCCGGGTCCCGGTCCGGGAGCAGGCCCTGGCGTCGGGCCGTCGCGGCGAGCGTACGGTGTCCGGACTGTTCGGCGAGTACGACCCGCTCCTGGGGCAGGGCCCGCTGCCACCCTTCACCGGCGGCCGCGTCGGCCGTGGCGCGCAGCTCGGCCAGGGCGACGGCGAGGCCGCGGCGGGCGGATTCCAGGGCCGCGGTGCCGGTGTCCGGCTCGGCCAGGAGGCGGGCGGCGCGTTCGCGGGCCCGGCCGGCGGCGGTCAGCGCCCGTCGACGCGGTCGCCCGCCCGCCGGTCGGTGACGGCCAGGGCGGCGACGAACCCGACCGGCGCGCCGACGACGGCGTCCACGACCCGCTCCGTCATCAGCGCCCCGGGGTCCCGGTGCCCGGCGAACTCCGTGATCAGCAGAGAAGGTCAACAGGTGTTTCAACTTTGAAGGGTAGCTCCTCACGTGGTGTGCTCCGCCGAATGCTCCCCGCGTACACCCTTGCGCTCGCGTGCGCGCCGCATGGCCCGGGCATCGAATGACCGACTGCCGAAGGGGGAGGTGCGCGTGCACGGACCGGCTTCGTCCGGCTGGCTGCTGGTGGCGCTCTGCGCGATGACCGGCTCCTACTGCCTGGCGCGGATGCGCAGCGGCGCCGAAGGGGAGCGCAGCGCCGCGGGCGGCGAGGCGCTGATGGGTTTCGGGATGGCCGCGATGGCCGTGCCGGCGGCGGTGTTCACCCCGCCTTCGTGGGCCTGGCCCGTCTACGCGGCGGTGTTCGGGGCGGCGGGCGTTCACGCGCTGTGGGCGGCACGGGCCTCCGCTCACCATCTCCACCACCTGGTGGGTGCCGCGGCGATGGTCTACATGTCCGTCGTCATGGCCGGCTCGCCCGCACACGGGCACGGTGGGGGCG
>NZ_POUC01000878.1 GCF_002891435.1 Streptomyces cahuitamycinicus | reverse complement strand
GCGCGCATGAGGGTCGATTTTCCGCAGCCGGAGGGGCCGAGGAGACCGGTGATCTGGCCTCGGGGGACGGTGAAGCCGAGGTCGCGCAGGACGGTGCGGGGGCCGCGGGTGACGGTGAGGTGCTCGGCGTGGACGGCTGTGGTGTCCGGGTCCGGGGGCTGAGCGGGGGCGGGTGCCGGGCCTGGGCGTGGTGAGCCGGGAGCATTATTCATCATGTGATGAATAATGCTCCCGGCTCGCGGGACGCGTCAAGCGGCGAGTTGACCGGGCAGGTGAGCGGGCGGGTTGACCCGGCGGGTTGAGCGGGTGCGCGTCAGGCCGGGGTCTCGGCGAGGAGGAGGACGACCTCGTAGACCTCCTGCACGACGCCGTCCGGGAAGGCCCGCAGGAGGTGCTCGCGCTCTTCGGCGAGGAACGACGCGGTGTGTTCCGCGTCGTGCACGAGGAAGACCGAGTGGCTGCCGATGTTGGCGAGGTGGGTGTCGACCGGGACGCGGCGGCTCCAGCGGACCGTGCGGCGGGTGAAGTCGAGGCGGCCGCTGGGGTCGGCGGCAGGGTGGTCGACGTTGCGCTTCTCCGCGGAGACGTCGATGCCGAAGTGGCGGCGGGTGCGCTCGGCGGCCTCGGCGATCCAGGCAACGTCGAGGGCGTCGGTGTTCCACCAGAGGGCCAGGGCGCCACCGGGGCGCAGGACGCGCAGGGCTTCCGGGACGGCGCGGGCGGGATCGGTCCAGTGCCAGGCCTGGGCGTAGGTGACGAGGTCGACGGAGGCGTCGGTGAGGGGGAGGTCGTCGCCGGTGCCGCGGATGATCGGGATGCCGGGCAGGGTGCGGCGGAACTGGGCCGCCATGCCGTCACCGGGTTCCACGGCGACGACGTTCGCTCCCCGTGCGTGCAGGAGGGCGGTGGCGATACCGGTACCGGCGCCGACGTCCGCGACGCGGGTGCCGGTGAGGGGGCGGCCGGTCAGGTCTTCTATCGCGTCGAAGAGGGCCGGGGGGTAGGTG
>NZ_POUC01000877.1 GCF_002891435.1 Streptomyces cahuitamycinicus | reverse complement strand
GTGTTGGCGGGGTCGGCGACGTCGGCGGCTTCGGGGGCGGCAGGGTCGGCGGGCTCGGCGGCGTCCCGCTCTCCGGCCCGTTCGCGGGCGAAGTCGCGCACCAGGTCGTGCGGTGCGTAGCGGCCGTACGCCGACTCCTCCAGCAGGGCCACGTCGAGAAGCCGTTCCAGGGCGGCCTCGGTGCGGGGCTCGCCGGTGCCGGTGAGGCGGGCGAGCAGCGGGGCGCCGTACGTGGGCAGGGCGAGCGCGCCGATACGGCACAGGGTGCGGGCCGCGTCCCGGTCGGCCTCCCGCTCGGACGCGGCGAGGGCATCGTGCGTGACGGCCAGGGAACGGCGGACGCTCAGGTCGTCGTACTCCAGGTGGTGCAGGCGGCCGTCTGCGGCGGCGAGTTGACCCGCCAGGGTGCCGGGGGCCAGGGCCGGACGGGCGGCGAGCCGCGCGGCGACGATCCGCAGGGCCAGCGGCAGCCTGCCCGTGAGCTCGACGAGGAGCCGGGCGGCGTCGGTACCGTCCAGGCCGTCGCGGCCCGAGTGCCTGCGCAGGAGCTCGGCACTCTCCTCGTCCGACAGCGGGGCGAGCGGAAACCTGGCCGCGCCGTCGAGGGCGGTCAGCGGCGAACGGCTGGTGACGATCACCCCGCACCCGGCACCCCCTGGGAGGAGCGGCCGCACCTGCGCGGCACTCGCGGCGTCGTCCAGCACCAGGAGCGTGCGCGTCGGCGCGAGCAGCGAGCGCAGCAACGCGGTCGCGGCGTCCGGCTGTTCCGGGATACGGCACGGCTCGGTGCCGAGGTCACGCAGCAGGGCGGTGACCGCCTGAGCAGCGGTGAGAGGGGTCATACCCGGGGTGGCGCCGTGCAGGTCGAGGTGGATCTGCCCATCGGGGAAACGTTCCGCCAACTGATGGGCGACCTCCAGTGCGAGCGCGCTCTTGCCGACGCCCGCCATGCCGCTGATGACGGCGGTGGGGTGCCTGCCGGGTGCCGTGAGCGCGCGGCGCAGGGAGTCACGC
>NZ_POUC01000876.1 GCF_002891435.1 Streptomyces cahuitamycinicus | reverse complement strand
CGGCCATGGCGGCGCTGACCGCGTCCCAGGCGCCGGGGGCGCTCCCGGCCCGGTTGGCGGAGCCCGCGCGTCAGGCGACACCCGCCGAGCGCGGGCCGAGCGTGTCCGGCGACACCCCCTACCGGACCGAGCTGCCGCCGCTGCGGACGGGGAAGCGGAAGAAGGGCACCGGGCCGGTGACGGGCGGTGGTGCCCTCCCGGCGAGCGTGTTCGCCGCATACCGGAACGCCGAGCGGGAGCTGGCCCGCACCAGGCCCGGCTGCGGACTGCGGTGGCAGCTGCCGGCCGCGATCGGTCAGGTGGAGTCCGGGCAGGCGCGCGGCGGCCGGGTGACCGCGGACGGCACGACCGTCACGCCGATCCTCGGCCCCCGGCTGAACGGCGGCCCCTTCGCCGTCATCCGCGACACCGACCACGGGGTGTACGACGGGGACACGGCCTACGACCGCGCGGTGGGCCCGATGCAGTTCATCCCGTCCACCTGGGCCCGCTGGGGCGCCGACGGCAACGGCGACGGCCGGGCCGACCCGAGCAACGTCTTCGACGCCGCGCTCGCCGCGGGCCGCTATCTGTGTGCGGACGGTCGGAACCTGTCCGACCCGGCCGACCTGGACCGGGCGATCCTCGGCTACAACCACTCGCGGGCGTACCTGCTCACGGTCAGGGCCTGGTACGCGCACTTCCTGGAAGGGCACCGGGTGGTGCCGGACGGCCGCGCCGAAGCCCCGGGCCGACCGGAGCCGGTGCACCCGGGCACGCCGAAGC
>NZ_POUC01000875.1 GCF_002891435.1 Streptomyces cahuitamycinicus | reverse complement strand
CCCCCGGCACCGGCCGGAACACCGGGATCCCCTCCCGGAACACCACCTCCAGTTCCGCCCCGCCCGACAGCTCCGGGTCCTCTCCGGCCCGGTGGGCCCCCGCCCCCACGATCTCCGTCATCATCCGGGGCCCCTCGGCGAGTTCGACCACGGCGGCGACGTACGGCACACGGTCCGCGAACGGCGGCAGGTCGTTGCGGTGGACGACGGACCAGGTGTAAAGCGTGGCGCGGCCGCTCGCCGTCTCCCACGTCACGTCCTCGCTCCAGCAGTGGGGGCAGAACTCGCGCGGGTAGTGGTGGGCCCGGCCGCAGGCCCCGCAGCGGCGGATCAGCAGTCTGCCCCCGGCTGCCGCGTCCCAGTACGTATGCGTGAAGGCGTCGGGCTCGGGCAGGTCGTAGCGGCCGGCCATCAGAACAGCCCCAGCGCGCTGTCCAGCGACCAGCTCTGCCAGGACATCCCGAACAGCGCGACCACCGACATCAGCGCCATCATCGCGTTCTGCCCCTGCTCGGCGACGTCGTGAATCATGAGCGTGAAGTAGAGGGCGTTGAGGAGCAGCCCGCCGACCAGGGCGACCGGGGTGAGGAAGCCGGTGATCAGACCCAGTCCGAGCGCCAGTTCCGCGTAGACGACCACGTACGCCATCACGCGCGGGTACGGCGCGACGGCCGCTTCGAAGCCGGACCGGACGGCGCTCCAGCGGTGCTCGGCGGCTATGCCCGCTGCCCACGTGATGCCGGCGCCCCGCTCGAACCAGGCCTTGCGGTCCTTGTGCCGCCAGCTCTCCAGCCACCACAGCCCGAGCCCGATCCGCAGCACGGCCAGCCATTCCGCTCCGGTGAGCCAGATCGTGTCCATGCAATCTGACGGTACGTCAGTTTCTGGGGCCCGCAAGACCCCGAAAGCATCCGCCCTTGGCAAGCACCCTTTCTCCGCAAGCACCCGCCCTTCGGTGGATCACCACGGCCGTCCCACGAGAGGGGCGACACGCCGGGCAACCGCCAGGAACGATCACCACCCCGCCAC
>NZ_POUC01000874.1 GCF_002891435.1 Streptomyces cahuitamycinicus | reverse complement strand
GGGCCAGGGGTACTTGGTGGCGGCGTCGAGGGCGGCGCGGGTGAGGTTGAGGCCGACGGAGCCCTCCGGGGTGAACCGTTTGGGCTCGATACGGGTGAGGAGCCGGAGGGACTGGGCGTTGCCCTCGAAGCCGCCGCAGTCCGCCGCGAACTCGTTGAGGGCCTGTTCGCCGTTGTGGCCGAAGGGCGGGTGGCCCAGGTCGTGGGAGAGGCAGGCGGCTTCCACGAGGTCCGGGTCACAGCCGAGGGCGGCGCCCAGCTCGCGGCCGACCTGGGCGCATTCGAGGGAGTGGGTGAGGCGGGTGCGGGGGCTGGCGTCCCAGGCGGGGCCCCGGGTGCCGGGCGTCACCACTTGGGTTTTGCCGGCGAGTCTTCTCAGGGCGGAGCTGTGCAGGACCCGGGCCCGGTCACGTTGGAAGGCGGTGCGGCCGGGGCGTTTGTCGGGTTCCTGGGCCCAGCGGTCGACCGACGTCGGGTCGTAGGCGGGGGGGTGTTGTGCGGTGCCGTCCATGGCTCGACAGTAAGCGCCTGTGCGTGTGCCGGGTTCTGTTTTCGGGCGGGTGCGGGTTGTTTTGGGCTGGTCGCGCAGTTCCCCGCCCCCCTAGGGGGCATGGCGCCGCCCCCGCTGTCAGGCTGAGGCCAATTCCCTGGAGGCCGCGTGTGCCAGCGCCTCCTCGTAACGGTGGAGGACGAGTTCGGCCATCGACGGGTGCGTGCCGAGGGGGGCCGCCGCTATCCACGGGGCCTTCTGGGCGCACTCCGTGGCGAAGCGGCCCGGGGCTGTGAAGTAGCACGCGAGGGCTATGTGGCGGCGGCCCCTTGCCAGGAGGGTGCGGACCGCGGTCTGGACCGTGGGGGTGGCGGCCGAGGCGTAGGCCGGGATGACGGGGACGCCCAGGCGGGCCGCCAGGAGGTGGGCCGTGCGGGCCGTGTCCGCCTTCGCGTCCGGGTCGCGGGAGCCCGCCGCGGCGAGGACGACCGCGCTGGTGCGGTGGGGGGTTCCACCCCAGCCGGCTTCCGTGAGGCGTGCCTGGAGGG
>NZ_POUC01000873.1 GCF_002891435.1 Streptomyces cahuitamycinicus | reverse complement strand
CCGGCAAGCTCAAGGCCCGGCTCGTGTCCATGGCGTCCGAACACGGCCTCTCCATCGTTGCCGTGGACCCGGCGTACACGTCGATGTGGGGCGACCAGCACTGGAAGAAGCCCCTCACCTCGAAGAAGCGAAAGATGTCCCGTCACGATGCCGCCGGCATCGCGATCGGGCGACGCGCCCTCGGGCACCCGATCCGGCGACGGACGGCACCGCCCCCGCAGCACCAGAGCGATGCTGCGGGGCATCGGACCGCCCAGGCCGGACCAGGCGCACGAGGACGTGAGGGAACCCGCCCACCCGTCACGGAGCGTGCACACGATGCACGCAGCCGGACGGGGACACAGCGAACGCGGGAGACCAGCGCATCCAACACCGTTCGGGATGCGCGCAGTTCCAGGAGCTGGCAACCTGGACACTGTTTAGGAACGGTTCGCTGACGCGGTCCGCGTAGAGGTCGCCCTCGGGCCGCTGGAAGTGGTCGATGTTCTCCTGCGGCCGGGCGCTCACCGGCGCGTAGGCGACCGCCGCGTCGAACAGGCCGGGCGCCACGACCAGTGTGTTGTACACGACCCCGCCGCCCATCGACCGGCGGAACATGCCGATCCGGTCGCCGTCGATCTCGGGGCGTCCGGAGTTCCGCAGGGCCAGGGCGGCGCCGATGACGTCCTCGGTGTAGCCGAGCCGTAGGTCGACGTCGTTGTTCGGGTCCTTGTCGGAGCGGGCGTGGTTGCGGTAGTCGGTGTGCAGGACGACATGGCCGCGGCGGGACAGGCGGTCCTGCTCGCGCGGCATGCCCTGGCCGCTGACGTAGACGTCCGGGTCGATGTAGCCGTGTGCCAGCACCAGCGCCGGGAAGGGGCCCTTGCCCTTGGGGATGTTCATGATCCCGGAGATGGTCAGGCCGTTCGCCTCGTAGGTGACGGCGTAGCGGGTGTAGGCGGCGGTCCGGTCGAGCACGTCGCCGAGACGCAGCCCGGAGCCGGTGTGCTCGCGCCGCATCAACGCCGGGAGGGAGACGGGGTCGGCCGGTGTGGGGGTGGGCGT
>NZ_POUC01000872.1 GCF_002891435.1 Streptomyces cahuitamycinicus | reverse complement strand
TGAACATCCCCGAACCGGCTGGATTTCGCGGCCCCCGAGGCCTGACGCTCAGCGCAACGCACCACCACAACCGCAGACATGAAACGGCCCTCGCCGGGGACTGCAATCCCAGTGCGAGGGCCTGACCACCCAGGAAGAGAGAGCTTCCCGATGGGTACCCAGAACCCTATCGCGCCCCCGCGCGCCCAGGCCCGAGTTGCGGGCAACAAGCACCCGAACCGGCGGCCCGGCGCGGCCCACCGCACCGGCGGGCTCCAGCACGACAACACCCGCCACACCACCCGCTTCACGGTGATCGGCAACCACCTGGCCCAGCACAGGGAGCTCTCGCTCCTCGCCATCGGGCTCGGCACGCACCTCCAGTCGCTGCCCAAGGGCGCCCCGGCCGACATCAAGGCCCTCGCCGCCCGGTTCCCGGAGGGAGCCACCCGGATCGCCGCCGCCCTGCGCGAACTGGAGGCCCACGGCTACCTGCGCCGCGAACGCGTCCCACCTCCGCCGGCCGCATCGTGACCCGCACGATCTCCTGCAACCAGCCGATGGCGGCCCGCCACCGCTCGGAGACCCACGACCACCACGTGATCGACGACGAGGGCTGACAGACCAGGGCGCGACGAACAGCCGTCCGGCGCCTCGTAGGCTGGCCTCATGACGGAACTGCCCGACCGGCGTCTGCTGCTGGTGCACGCGCACCCGGACGACGAGTCGATCAACAATGGCGCGACCATGGCCAGGTACGCGGCCGAGGGTGCCCACGTCACCCTGGTCACGTGCACCCTCGGCGAACGCGGTGAGGTCAT
>NZ_POUC01000871.1 GCF_002891435.1 Streptomyces cahuitamycinicus | reverse complement strand
GGGTGCCGCCGGGGCGACGGCCGGAACCGGTGCCGGTGCCGCCTGCTGCGGCTCGTCCACGCTGATGCCGTAGTCCGTGGCCAGCCCTTCGAGGCCGCTGCTGTAGCCCTGACCGACGGCGCGGAACTTCCAGGCACCCTGGCGGCGGTAGAACTCGCCCAGCACGAAAGCGGTTTCGGTGGTGGCTCCGGGGTTGTCGAAGCGGGCCAGCGGCATGCCCTGGGCCGCGTCCTGGACCTCGATGTACAGGTCGGGCACGCGTCCGAACGTGCCGCCGTCGGCGGAGGCGACGAGGACGACCGTCTCGATCGCGGGCTCCACGCGCGCGAGGTCGACGAGGAGCGCGTCGGTCACCCGGCCGTCGGTGGTGCGCTTTCCCTCGTGCCGGATCGCGCCGGAGGAGTGCGCGGGCTGGTTGTAGAAGACGAAGTCCGCGTCCGAACGGACCTTTCCGCTTACCAGCAGCAAAGCGGAGGCGTCGGCGTCGGGCACACCCGCTCCGGCCCGCCACCCCAATTCCACCCGCAAGGCCGCGGTGGGCACCGGAGTATTTGAACCTTTCAGCATTTGCATGTCCGCCCCCATTGCGTGTCACCGCGCCGGGCACGCCCCGGCGGTCCGTCGAGTTCCGTGCACACAACCTAATTCCTCGCCGCGGCGATGTCCCCAAGCCCGACCGGCCGGAGGACGGCGGCCAACGCCTGGTACCCGCCCGGAACTCGGCCTTTACACGATCAGGCCTCCGTTCGGCGCCCCATTTTGCCGAGTTCGCTCGCATTGGGGATCCCGAGTCACTGCGGACACGGAAAACAACCCTCTTATCGGTCTCCCCAATCAGCACATCGTGGGCTTAACTTATGTGCCATGACCTCCCCCCGCTCCACCTATGGCGGCGGCTACTACTCCGCCTCCTTCCCGGACACCCCGATCTACGACAGGCTCGTCGCCGAGCGGGGCACCCCGCAGATCGCCCCGATCCGGGTCCCCGCTCAGTACGACATGCCGGGCGGCAACCTGCCCGCCCTCCCGTCGGCGCTGCCCGCCCTGCCGGCAGCTC
>NZ_POUC01000870.1 GCF_002891435.1 Streptomyces cahuitamycinicus | reverse complement strand
GGCTGGCGCGGTGACGGGCAGGGCTGGGCGACGATGGGGTGCGCTGATGCGGGCCTGACGAAAGAACGTTTCGCCGTTGGCTAGCCACGTCTCGATGGCCGGCCACGCGCGTGCTCGGCGCTCCTGCTCCGGCACTGAAGGGCGCTGTGCGCCCACCGGTACTGCTCGCCCGAGGCGATCGCGACGATCCCGGACTCCCGGCTGTGCGACAGGACGATCTGCGCCTCAGCCACGGACCAGGTTTTCGCCACCGCGCAGGACGGCGCGCAGGCTGCGGCCGTACGCCCAGGCGTGCTCCCGGGCAGCTGCCTCCAGCCGGTCGTATCCGACCTGGGCCGTCATCTGCCCGTCCCACTTGCGGTACCTGTACACCGGTACTGGCAGCAGGATGCCGGGGGCGAGAGCGGTGACACCGAGGGCCGCGCAGTAGTCCTCGCCCTGGACGAGGCCGCCCATCGGAGCGGCGCGCACGAGGTCGGTGCGGGCGAGGATCGTGGTCGGCCCGATGGGGATGGTGTCCGCAGGCGACTTCCAGTACGTCCACACATCACCGGCCTCATGCCGGCCAGGCGGCGTGGGGCAGCGCCACAGGGTGGTCGAGCCGTCGGGGTGCTGGTCCTCGCTCCAGCCGGCGCACCAGCCGACTCTCGTCGACTCCAGGGTGTTCAGCCGTACGGCCATCGCATCGTCGGGGAACAGGTCATCGTCGTCGGCCCAGTTGGTGTACCGGGTGCGTACGTGAGCGAGGGCCAGGTTCCTGGCGCAGGCGGCGCCGACCGGACGGGGCAGCGCCAGCGTGCGAACGCGCGGGTCCTGGGCGAGCGGGGCCGGCAGACGGTCGGGCGAAGCACCGTCGAGCGCGATCACGGCCTCCCACGGCACGGACTGCCGGGTGAGGCTGGCGTGCATGGCGATCAGGTAGTCCAGCCTGTCTTCGCGCAGGCGGCTTGCGATGACGACGGTGATCAGGGGCGTGGTGTACGGGGGCAGAGAAGGCTCCGGGAAGACGAGGGGGAACTAGCGTCGGGCGGCGGGGCGCGGGGCGCCGGCCTTCGCCGGGGCTGCGGC
>NZ_POUC01000086.1 GCF_002891435.1 Streptomyces cahuitamycinicus | reverse complement strand
CCGCCCACCCCCTCGTCCGCCCCTTCTTCGGCACCGGCGTCCTCGGCGGCTTCACCACCTTCTCGACCTACGCCGTCGACATCCGCGGACTCGTCGACGGCGGCCAGATCGGCACCGGTCTGGCCTACCTCGCCGCGACCCCGCTCGCGGCGCTCACAGCGGTGTGGCTCGCGGCCGGGACGACCCGCCGCGCCCTGAAAGGGAGGCGGCCATGACGGGACTCACCGGCAGCGCCCTGCGCCTGACCGTCTTCAGGGGCGAGATCGAAGCGATCCGGTATTCCGGACGCGGGGATGATCCCGGCACAGCGGACACGCAGGGTAAGAGGTCGTTGTGAACTGGCTGCTGGTCGTCTGCGGTGCGATGGTCGGCGCCCCGCTGCGCTACCTCACGGACCGGGAGGTCCAGTCCCGGCACGATTCCGTCTTCCCCTGGGGCACCTTCACGGTGAACGTGGCCGGCTGTCTGGTCCTCGGCCTGCTCACCGGAGCCGCCGCCCACCTTCACCTGCTGCTCGGCACCGGCCTGTGCGGGGCCCTGACGACATACTCGACGTTCTCCTACGAGACGCTGCGGCTGGCGGAGACCGGGGCACGTCTCCAGGCCACCCTCAACGTCGCGGTCAGTGTGGCGGCCGGTCTCGCCGCGGCCTTCGCGGGGGCGGCACTGGCGCGTATGTGAGACGCGTCGAGATCCGTTCTCGTGCGGGTGCTGTAAGACGGTCCTCTCCGCTCCAGCCCCCGAGCAGAACTGGATCCCATGAGCGTCATCAGCGTCGGTCAGGCCGTCGTCCTCGGAGCCGTCGAGGGGGTGACCGAGTTCCTTCCCGTCTCCTCGACCGGCCATCTGAAGATCGTCGAGGGGCTGATGGGCATCCCCGTCGACGACGACGCCGTGGTCGGGTTCTCGGCCGTCATCCAGGTCGGCGCCATCGCGGCGGTGCTCGTGTACTTCTTCAAGGACATCGTGCGGATCGTGTCAGCGTGGGGGAGGGGCCTGCGCGACCGCGAGGAGCGGTACCACCACGACTACAAATTCGCCTGGTGGGTCATCTGCGCGACGATCCCGATCGTGGCCGTCGGACTGGCCGCCAAGCCGCTCATCGAGGGCCCGCTCGCCTCGCTGTGGGTGGTCGCCGGCTCGCTGATCGCCGGCAGCGGCGTGATGTGGGCGGCGGACCAGATGGGCCGGCACAAGCGCGGCGAGGACGACACCTCGTTCAAGGACGCGATGCTGGTCGGCAGCTCCCAGATCCTCGCCCTGCTCTTCCCCGGCTTCTCCCGCTCCGGCGCCACCATGTCCACCGCGCTCATCCTCGACCTGGACCGCGTGGCCGCCACCCGGCTCTCCTTCTTCCTCGGCATCCCCGCCCTGACCGGCGCCGGCCTCTACGAGCTCAAGGACGCCCTGGGTACCGGGGTGGGCGCCGCGCCGCTCGCCGTCGGCACGGCCGTGTCGTTCGTCGTGGCCTACGCCTCCATCGCCTGGCTGCTGAAGTTCGTAGCCAAGCACTCCTTCAACGCCTTCGTGATCTACCGGATCGTGGTGGGAGTGCTGCTGTTCGGCCTGCTCGGCGCGGGGGTGCTCAGCAGCTGAGCGTTCCGCCGGGGCACCGTCGTTCCTCCGCGGCGCCTCCGTGGCCGGTCGCGCCGTTCCCCGCACGCCTGTGGGGCGCCCCCTTGACAGGCGCCTCCCGTCGCCCGGAGGATCACCCCGTGAACCTGTCAGACAGCCGGACAGCCGGACAGCCCGTACGTCGCATCAGCG
Source organism: Streptomyces cahuitamycinicus (assembly GCF_002891435.1). GTDB lineage: Bacteria > Actinomycetota > Actinomycetes > Streptomycetales > Streptomycetaceae > Streptomyces > Streptomyces cahuitamycinicus. The sequence goes on along the minus strand of NZ_POUC01000086.1, from coordinate 22,613 downwards.
CCATGGAAGCGGTGCTTGCGCATCTGCGCGACGCCATCGAGCGCGGTGACTACGCGATCGGCGACAAGCTCCCCTCCGAGGCGGAGCTGTGCCGCACTCTGGAAGTTTCCCGGCCCGTCCTGCGTGAGGCGCTGCGGGCGCTGCAGACCATGGGCCTGACCGTCTCCCGGACCGGCAAGGGCACTTTCGTCGTCGCCAGTACCGTCGAGGACCCCACCTTCGGCGACTACTCGGCCAGCGACCTGCTGGAGGTGCGCCGCCACGTCGAGATCCCGGTCGCCGGCTACGCGGCCCGCCGCCGCACCCCGGAGAACCTCGACCACCTGGCCCACATCCTGGACCGGATGGAACGCGAGACGGACACCACGGCCTGGGTCGCCATGGACACGCTGTTCCACCTCGCGGTCGCCGAGGCCGCGCAGAACCCGGTCTTCCGCAGGGTCATCGAGGAGATCCGGGACGCGCTGGCCCGCCAGTCCGCCTTCCTCAACGAGCTCGGCGGCCGCCGCGAGCAGTCCAACCGCGAGCACCGGGCCATCGTCGAGGCGCTGATGGACGGTTCCGAGAACGACGCGGTGGAGGCCATGGCCCACCACCTCGACCGCGTCGAGACCACCCTCACCGACATCGTGCGCCCCCCGCGCACGGACACCCCCACGGAAGGCGGACCCGAGGCGTGAGCGAGCAGTCCCTGCACGAAGGTGTGCAGAAACGTATCGGCCATGTCGATGCCGGAGACGCGGGCTACAGCAAGTCCCTGAAGTCCCGGCACGTCAACATGATCGCCATCGGCGGCGCCATCGGCACCGGCCTCTTCCTCGGAGCCGGCGGCCGCCTCGCCGACGCCGGCCCGTCCCTCTTCATCGCCTACGCCGTCTGCGGCCTCTTCGCCTTCCTCGTCGTGCGCGCCCTCGGCGAACTCGTGCTGTACCGGCCCTCCTCCGGCGCCTTCGTGTCGTACGCCCGTGAGTTCATGGGGGAGAAGGGCGCCTACACCGCGGGCTGGATGTACTTCCTCAACTGGGCGACCACCGGCATCGCCGACATCACAGCCGTCGCCACCTACACCCACTACTGGGGCATGTTCTCCGACATCCCGCAGTGGGTGATCGCGCTCATCGCGCTGGCCGTGGTGCTGACCGTGAACCTGATCTCGGTGAAGATCTTCGGCGAGCTGGAGTTCTGGTTCGCGATCATCAAGGTGGGCGCGCTCGTCGTCTTCATGTGCATCGGCATCTTCCTGCTGGCCACCCAGCACCCCGTCGACGGCCACACCCCCGGCCCCTCCCTCATCGGCGACAGCGGCGGCGTCTTCCCGCACGGCCTGCTGCCCATGCTGCTGATCATCCAGGGCGTCGTCTTCGCCTACGCCTCCGTCGAACTGGTCGGCGTCGCGGCAGGTGAGACCGAGAACCCCGAGAAGATCATGCCGAAGGCGATCAACTCGATCATGTGGCGCGTGGGCGTGTTCTACGTCGGCTCGGTCGTCCTGCTGTCGATGCTGCTGCCGTGGAACAGGTACACCGCCGGCGAGAGCCCCTTCGTGACCGTACTGTCCAACATCGGCATACCGGCGGCCGGCGACGTGATGAACCTCGTCGTCCTCACCGCCGCGATGTCCTCCCTCAACTCCGGCCTGTACTCCACCGGCCGCATCCTGCGCTCCATGGCCATGGCCGGATCCGCGCCCCGGTTCACATCCGTGATGAGCCGCAGCCAGGTCCCCTACGGCGGCATCCTGCTCACCAGCGGCATCTGTGTCCTGGGCGTCGGCCTCAACTTCGTCGTGCCCGCCGAGGCGTTCGAGATCGTGCTGAACTTCGCCGCGATCGGCATCCTCGCCACCTGGGCCCTGATCATGATCTGTCACCTCCTCTTCTGGCAGAAGACCCAGAAGGGCGAGCTGACCCGCCCGGACTACCGGCTGCCGGGCTCCCCCTGGACCGAGGTCGTGACGCTGGCGTTCCTCGCCTCCGTCCTGGTCCTCATGTACGCCGACGGCGGCGCGGGACGCACCACCGTGCTGTGCCTGCCGCTGATCGTCGGGGCCCTGGTCGCCGGATGGTTCGCCGTCCGAGGCCGTGTCGCGCGCAAGTCCACGACCGGAGCCGACGCGTGACAGACGCGCCGCTCCACGAGAAGCAGGCAGTGATGTTCAGCAGTTCCCTCGCGGACGCGCCCCTTGTCCGTGAACCCGTCCACGCCCCCGTCGCCCACCTCATCCGCGGCGGAATCGTCGAAGGCATCCACTATGGCTCCGTCGTCGTCCTCGACGCCGACGGAGGGGTCGCGCTCCAGATCGGAGACATCGAGGCCGCCTTCTTTCCCCGTTCCGCGATCAAGCCCGTCCAGGCCGTCGCCATGGCCCGGGCCGGGCTGCCGCTCGACGGCGAGCTGCTGTCCCTGGCGGCGGCCAGCCACTCCGGAGAGCAACGCCACCTCGCCGGCGCCCGGCGCATCCTCGACCTCGCCGGGCTCACCGAGGACCATCTGCGCAACGTCACGGACATGCCGTTCGACCCGGTCGTCCGGGACGCCTGGGTGCGCGAGGGCCGGCTGCCCTCACGGCTCGCGCAGAACTGCTCCGGCAAGCACGCCGCCATGCTCTACACCTGCATGCTCAACGGCTGGCCCCTGGAGAACTACCTCGACCCCGGCCATCCCCTCCAGCAGGCTGTCGCCGAGATCGTCGAGGATCTCACCGGGCAGCGCATCGCCGGGGTCACCGTCGACGGCTGCGGCGCACCCCTGTTCTCCATCTCGCTGCACGGCCTCGCCCGCGCCACCGCCCGGATCGTCACCGCCGCGCCGGACACGCCCGAGGCCCGGGTCGCCGACGCGATGCGCGAGCACGCCGAGATGGCCTCCGGCTCCGGACGGGACGTGGCCGCGCTGATGCGGGCCGTGCCGGGGCTGCTCACCAAGGATGGTTTCGAGGGTGTGCAGGTCGCCGCGCTGCCGGACGGGCGGGCCGTGGCGGTGAAGATCGCCGACGGGGCGAACCGGGCGCGGGTGCCGGTGGCTGCCGCCGCGTTGGCCCGGGCGGGTGTCGATCCGGAGCTGCTTGCCGAGTTCGCGGGGGAGCCGCTGCTCGGGGGTGGCCGAGAGGTCGGGCGTGTGCGGCCCGTTCGCTCGCTGGAGCCGCTTGCCGGGGCTGCCCGCGCCTGACGACGTGCCGGGTTCTCCCGTCCGGCGGCTGCGGGTCACCTGTGGCTGATCGCGCAATTCCCCGCGCCCCTGAAGGGGCGCACCCCCACCGTCACTTCCCTCAGAAAGAGGACCCTCACCGTCATGACCGCCGCCACCCGCTCCGAGCACGATCTGCTCGGCGACCGTGACGTTCCCGCCGAGGCGTACTGGGGTGTGCACACCCTGCGGGCCACGGAGAACTTCCCCATCACGGGCATGACCATCTCCTCCTACCCGCACCTGATCGACGCCCTCGCCGCCGTCAAGGAGGCCGCGGCCCTCGCCAACGAGGAGCTCGGCCTGCTGGACCCGAAGAAGGCCGCCGCCATCGTCGAGGCCTGCCGCGAGATCCGTGACGGCAAGCTGCACGACCAGTTCGTCGTGGACGTCGTCCAGGGCGGTGCCGGCACCTCCACCAACATGAACGCCAACGAGGTCGTGGCGAACCGGGCGCTGGAACTGCTGGGCCACGCCAAGGGCGAGTACGGTTTCCTGCACCCCAACGAGGACGTCAACCTCGGCCAGTCCACCAACGACGTCTACCCGACCGCCGTCAAGATCGCGACGGTGTTCGCGGTGCGCGGGCTGCTGGACGCGATGTCCGTCCTGCAGGACACGTTCGCCCGCAAGGCCGTCGAGTTCCGTGACGTGCTCAAGATGGGCCGGACACAGTTGCAGGACGCCGTACCCATGACGCTGGGCCAGGAGTTCTCGGCCTATGCCGTCATGCTGGACGAGGACCGGTCCCGTCTTGCCGAGGCCGTCCAGCTGATCCATGAGATCAACCTGGGCGCGACCGCCATCGGCACCGGCCTCAACGCCCCCGCCGGATACGCCGAGTCGGCCCGCCGCCACCTCGCGGCCATCACCGGGCTCCCGCTGGTGACGGCGGCCAACCTGGTGGAGGCGACCCAGGACTGCGGCGCCTTCGTGCAGATGTCCGGCGTGCTCAAGCGCATCGCGGTCAAGCTCTCCAAGAGCTGCAACGACCTGCGGCTGCTGTCCTCCGGACCGCGCGCCGGGCTCGGCGAGATCAACCTGCCGCCCGTGCAGGCCGGTTCGTCGATCATGCCCGGCAAGGTCAACCCGGTGATACCCGAGGTCGTCAACCAGGTCGCCTTCGAGGTCATCGGCAACGACGTCACCATCACCATGGCCGCCGAGGCCGGACAGCTCCAGCTCAACGCCTTCGAGCCGATCATCCTGCACTCCCTGTCGGAGTCCATCACGCATCTGCGGAGCGCGTGCGTGACCCTGGCCGAGCGCTGCGTATCCGGCATCACCGCCAACACCGAGGCGCTGCGCACGAGCGTCGAGAACTCCATCGGCCTGGTCACCGCCCTCAACCCGCACATCGGCTACACGGCTGCCACCGACATCGCCAAGGAGGCCCTCGCCACCGGCCGGGGCGTCGCCGAACTCGTCCTGGAGAAGGGCCTGCTCCCCGCCGAGACACTCGCAGGACTGCTGCGCCCCGAGGTCCTGGCGGGCAGCGTCCGGACCACGGTCTGACCCAGGACAGCGCACCGGGACAGGTGAAGGGAGAATAGCGATCATGACGTCGTCGACGACCTTCCAGCCGGTCCTGGAGCGCATCGCCGAGGAGGTCGAGCGGACCCCCCGCCGTGGCCGGCCCGCCGACTACATCCCGGCGCTCGCCGCCTGCGACCCGCGCCGCTTCGGCATGGCCGTCGCCGACCTCGACGGCACGGTGTGCGGCGTGGGGGACTGGCGCCAGCCGTTCTCCGCGCAGTCCCTCACCAAGGTCTTCACCCTGGCCCTCGACCTGGCCCGCGAGGGCGACGCCCTGTGGGAGCACGTGGGCCGCGAGCCCTCCGGCAACCCCTTCAACTCCCTCGTCCAGCTGGAGTACGAGAACGGCATCCCGCGCAACCCGTTCATCAACGCGGGCGCCCTCGTCGTCACCGACCGGCTGCACACCCGTACCGGCGACGCGTCGGGCGAACTGCTGTCGTTCCTGCGGACGGAGAGCGGCAACCCCGACCTGTCCTTCGACCCGGAGGTGGCCGCCTCCGAGTCCGCGCACGGCGACCGCAACGCCGCGCTCGGCCATTTCATGGCGTCCTACGGCAACATCGACAACCCCGTGCCGACGCTCCTGGAGCAGTACTTCCGGCAGTGCTCGATCGCCGCGTCCTGCGCCGACCTCGCGCTGGCCACGCGCTTCCTCGCCCGGCACGGCATCCGCGCGGACGGCACCCGGCTGCTCACCCGCAGCCAGGCCAAGCAGATCAACGCGATCATGCTGACCTGCGGCACCTACGACGCTGCGGGCGACTTCGCGTACCGCGTCGGCCTGCCCGGCAAGAGCGGAGTCGGGGGCGGCATCATCGCGGTCGTGCCCGGCCGCTGCACCCTGTGCGTGTGGAGCCCGGGCCTCGACGAGCGGGGCAACTCGGTGGCGGGCGTGGCGGCGCTCGACCGCTTCACGACGCTGACCGGCCTGTCGGTCTTCTGACCACCGGTCTCACCCGGGTCGCCGCCCGGGCAAAACCGCGCCCGCGCCCGAAACGCTCCGGCCGGTGATCACCGGCCGATCACACGGGGCCGCCCGCCGAAGAGGGAAGTCCGGTCATGCGCCGTTGACACGCGGCCCGAGTGTCGGCCATGGCTTTCCCCGTCAATCTCCGCCGCTGCCGGATACTCGGTCCGGCCGGTAGGGCCTGCCTCACCCCGGGCGGTGAGACGGCCGGTGCCCTGCCCGTTCCTGGGCCTGCCACTGTGGCTGCCGGCGGGTCAGCTCCGGCCGGGCCTGCGGGCCGGAAGCCGCAGCACCAGCACCACGACCGCCGCGCCCGTACCGGCGGCGCCCGCGATCAGCCCCGCCTCCGTCCAGACGGACCCCTGCTCCTGTGGCACCGCCGCCGCGACCGCGGGCGGCGTCGTCACCGCCGGCCGCGCGGGCGGCGCGCCGAGCGAGCCCACGGCCTCGACCTTCCCGGCCGACCTGAAGCCCCAGTCGAGCAGTGACCGCGCCTCCTCGTACACGGCGGAACTGTCGCCCTCCTGAGGGTTCATCACCGTCACGACCAGGGTGCGCCCGTCCCGCCGCGCCGCCGCGACGAGCGTGCTGCCGGCCTTGCTGGTGTAGCCGTTCTTGATGCCGATCAGCCCCCGGTACGGCTTCACACCCTTGGCACCGCTGAGCAGCCGGTTGGTGTTGAGGATCGGGTACGACCAGCCGCCGCCACCGGGGAACCTGGCCTCCACCGTGGCGCAGTACCGGGCGAAGTCGGGGTTGCGCAGCCCCACCCGGCCGAACACCGCCAGGTCGTACGCCGAGGAGACCTGGTTCGGTGCGTCGTAACCGTCGGGCGACACCACGCGGGTGTCACGGGCGCCGAGGGACCGGGCCTTGGCCTGCATCCGCTGGGCCGTGAGCCGCCAGCCGCCGTTGAGCTCGGCCAGGACGCGCACGGCGTCGTTGCCCGAGTTGAGGAAGACACCGCGCCACAGGTCGGCGATCCGGTACGTACGGCCCTCGGCGACCCCGACCAGGCTGCTGCCGGCACCGACACCCTTCAGCTCCCGTGCGCGGACCGTGTGCCGTGTGCCCGCCGGCAGTCCGGGCAGCACGGTGAGGGCGAACAGGGTCTTCAGGGTGCTGGCCGGGGGGAGTTTGCGGTGTGCGTTGTGCGCGGCGAGCACCTCACCGGTGCGGGCGTCGGCCACCACCCAGGACAGTGCGGAGACCTCCGGGACACGAGACGCCCCGGTGCGCAGGCGGACCTGGGTGCCGGGGCGGTACAGCAGAGAGGGATGCGGTGCCGCGGCCCTCGGCCCGCCCGGCGGGGTGGGCTCGGCCCCGCCGGGCTCGGCCGCCGCCGCGGGCGTCAGCGCCATGAGCCCCGCGAGGCAGAGCGCACCCGCCGACACGGTCACCCGGGATGAGAATCCGATGATCATATGATCAACGTAGGAACGGACCTGCTCCGCACGGCGACGACGGGGCCGCACACCGCGCGCCGGCACCCGAATGGATGAGCTCCTCGCGTCAGCCCGGGGGCAGGGTCGGCTGAATGCGCCGCAGGAACGTCGCGTTGTCCGGTGTCTCGCGCATCCGCTCCAGGAGCGTCTCCAGAGCACTCTGCCCGTCCCGGCCCTTCAGCACGCGCCGCAGACCGTGGACCGCCGCCAACTCGCCGGGCGGCAGCAGGAGTTCCTCGCGGCGGGTGCCCGAGGGGATGATGTCGACGGCCGGGAAGACGCGGCGGGACGCCGGGTCCCGGCTCAGACGGAGCTCCATGTTGCCGGTGCCCTTCAGCTCCTCGAAGTAGAAGTCGTCGGCCCGGGAGCCGGTCTCCACCAGGGCCGTCGCGAGGATCGTGAGGGACCCGCCCTCCTCGGCCGACCGGGCGGCCCCGAAGAACCGCTTCGGGCCGGTCAGCGCGGCGGCGTCGACACCCCCGGTGAGGATGCGGCCGCCGGAAGCGGCCGCGTTGTTGTGCGCCCGGCACAGCCGGGTCAGGGAGTCGAGCAGGACGACGACGTCCTCGCCGGCCTCGACGAGCCGCTTGGCGCGTTCGATCACGAGGTCGGCGAGCGCGATGTGCTGCTTGGCGCTGCGGTCGAACGTCGAGGCGTACACCTCGCCCCGCACGCAGCGCCGCATGTCGGTGACCTCCTCGGGCCGCTCGTCGAGCAGCAGCATCATCAGCCGGCACTCGGGATGGTTGCCGGTGACGGCCGCCGCGAGCTGCTGGAGGAGGACGGTCTTGCCGGTCTTGGGCGGGGCCACGATGAGCCCGCGCTGGCCCTTGCCGACCGGTGCGATCAGGTCGACGACGCGTCCGGCCAGTCCGGCGGCCGGGTGCTCCAGCCGCAGCCGCTCGTGCGGATGCAGCGGCGTCAGATCCCGGAAGCCGCGCCGGTCGCGCGGGTTCCCGGCCGTGCGGCCCTCGACCCGTACGACGTCGGTGAGGCCGCGCCGGTCGCCGAGTACGCCCTCGACGAGGTCGCCCTTGCGCAGGCCGTACCGGCGGATCAGCGCGGGGGAGACGGCGGCGTCGGCGGGGGTGGGCAGGCAGTTCTCGCCGCGCAGATGCCCCTTCCCGCTCGCGTCGACGTCGAGGACGCCGGACACCGTCCGGTCCGGGGACCGCCGCTGTACGGGTGGGTTGTCGAGTGTGGTGGTCATGGTGGTGGGTGTCCTTTCACGGACGGCGGGCGTGAGTCATGCGAGTGGAGGGGGAGAGGGCCGCGAGAGGAGGGCCTGGAGCGCGCTTCCGGGCGGCGGAGAAACAGCACATCGGATACGACGGAAGACGTCGTGGTGCTGGAAGGGATGAAGAGAGAAAAACCGGCACCGGCGCCCACAAGAAGGGGCGTGCACGAGTGCTCATCGAACTATACCACCGAAAGAGGTGGACGGGGGACTACCTCAGCGCGTGGCCAGCAACCCGTACAGCAAGGGGATCCGCGGCTCGGGCAGCCGCCACCAGCCGGATTCCGTACGGACCATCTGCGGCCACCGCGGCCAGGGGAGTTCGTCACCCTCCCGCAGCCGCCGCACGGCGAGTCCCGCCTCCGTCAACGCGGTGACGACCTCACCCATTCCGTGCATCCACTCGTAGCTGTCCGTGGCGCCCTCGACGGCCGGGCCGTCCGTGTAGGTGTGGGTCCCGTCGCGGTGCACCGGACCGGAGCCTCCCAGGTAGTCGTGGCGCAGGAGCAGCTCGGGCCCCTCGCCCGGAGCGGGCTTCGGCCCGAGCGAGTTGAGCAGGGGATGGAACTCGACGACGTACAACCGGCCGCCGGGACGCAGGAGTCGGTGGACGGTCTCCGCCCACCGGGCCAGGTCGGGGAGGTAGCACAGGGCGCCCTTGCCGGTGTACACGGCGTCGAACCGCCGCCCGTCCAGGGCCTCGGGGGCGTCGTACACGTTCGCCCGTACGTAGGTCACGCCGGCGCCGGACCTCGCCGCGATGTCCCGGGCGGCGGCCACGGACGCCTCGGAGAAGTCGAGGCCGACGGCCCGGGCGCCGCGCCGTGCGAAGGCGATCGTCTCCGTGCCGAGATGACACTGGAGGTGCAGCACGTCCCGCCCGGCCAGCTCGCCGAGGTCCTCCCACTCGAACGGGGCGAACCAGCGCTCGGGGTCGAGGTCCTGGTCGAGACCGTAGAAGTGGCTGGCGAGATGGACGGGCGTGCGGGCGTCCCAGTTCGCCTGGTTGGCCCGCATCAGCCGGTCGTGCTCGGCGGACGTCATGGGGACATCCAACCGTGAAGCGTCCGCGGGCGCCGGGAGAACGCGGGAAACGGAGGAGTTGACGTGTCGCTCAGACCGAACGGGCGCGCGCCTCCTCGGCGATCCGCTCGAACTGCTCGCCCATGGCCGCCGCGAGGGCCTGGGCTCCCGACAACGGGCGCACCATCACGGTGAGTTCGTCGATGAGTCCGTTCTCGTCCACGTGGATGAAGTCGCAGCCGTTGATCTCCCGGTCACCCACGCGCGCGGTGAAGACCAGGGCGTGGTCGCGGCCGTTCACGTCGTTGATCTCGCGCACGTAGCGGAAGTCCTGGAAGACCCCGGAGACGGCGCGCAGGATCGCGGCGGTGATCGCCTTCCCGGCGTACGGCTTGAACACGACCGGGCTGGTGAAGACGACGTCGGGCGCCAGCAGCGCCTCGGCGGCGTCGAGGTCGAGCTTCTCGACCGCCTCACGGAATGCACGCATGGGAACCCACCTTAGTCAATTTGTTGAATAGGTGTGGAGTAGATTAGTCAACCGTTGATACGGTGTCCACATGTCTCTCAAGTACGCCGTTCTCGCCGCGCTCCTGGAGGGCGAGGCCTCGGGGTACGAGCTGTCCAAGGTGTTCGACGTGTCGCTGGCCAACTTCTGGGCCTCCACCCCGCAGCAGCTCTACCGGGAACTGGAGCGCCTCGCGCAGGACGGGTTGATCGAGGCCAGGGTGGTGCGTCAGGAACGGCGGCCCGACAAGCGCATGTTCACGCTGACCGAGGCCGGCCGTGAGGACCTGAGCGCGTTCGCCGCCACACCGACCCGGCGGCCGACCGCCATCCGCGACGAACTCCTCATCAAGATCCAGGCGATGGACGGCGCGGATCCCGGAGCGACCCGCGCGCTGGTCGAGGAGCGCGCGGCGTGGGCCGGCGGCAAGCTCGCCCGCTACCGGCGTGTGCGCGAGCGCCTCCTGGCCGGCCGGAGCGAGGAGGAGTACCTCAGGGAGACCGACCGCGTCGGCCCGTACCTCACCCTGATGGGAGGCATCGGCTTCGAGGAGGAGAACCTCCGCTGGTGCGAGCGCGTGCTCACCGTCCTGAAGCAGCGGGCTCCCCTAGGCTGAGCCGATGTTCAGCCCCGAAGGCCCCAGTCTGCGCGAGCTCGCCGTCCAGGCGCTGTCGTCCGTCGAGCGCGGCTACGACCTCCTCGCGCCGAAGTTCGATCACACGCCGTTCCGGACACCCGACGCGGTCCTCGACGCGGTCGGCGCAGTACTGCGGCGGACCGGGCCCTACGACGCCGGACTCGACCTGTGCTGCGGCACCGGAGCGGGCGTCGAGGTGCTGGCGGGAGTGTGCCGGGAGAGGGTCACCGGCGTCGACTTCAGCGCGGGCATGCTCGACGTCGCGCGGGAGCAGGCCGGGCCGGCGGGCCCGCCGGTCTCCTGGGTCCGGGCCGACGCCCGCGCCCTGCCCTTCGGGCCCTCCTTCGACCTGGTCGTGAGCTTCGGGGCCTTCGGGCACTTCCTGCCCCGCGAACTGCCCGGGCTGTTCGCGCAGGTCCGGTCCGTCCTGCGGCCGGGCGGCAGCTTCGCCTTCCCGCTGGTCGCCCCGCCCCGCCCGGGCTCGCCCGGCTCCTGGACGCTGCTCGGTTTCGACACGGTGATGCGGGTGCGCAACGCGCTCTGGCGGCCTCCGTTCGTCATGTACTACCGCGCGTTCCGCCTGGGGGACGTGCGGCGCGAACTCGCGGAGGCCGGCTTCCGGGTGGAGCTCCACGCGCTCCCGGAGTTCGGGCGGCGCGCGGACGGCAGCCCCCGGGTACGGCTCGTCATGGCCCGGCTGCCGGATTAGGCTCCGCCATCGGCGGTGCTCGTCAGCCGCGCAGCAAGTTCAGCAGATCATCGTTGAACGCCTTCTCGAAGCCGCCGACCAGGCCGCGTCACCGCCCGGGCGCGATGAACGTACCGACTGGTCGGACCGGGTGGAAGTCAGCCGGGGGTGAACGGCCGGATCAGATGTACGAGCGCATCCAGCGCAGCTTGGCCGCCTGCTGGAAGGGACCGCCGCCCTCGTGGTCGTTGAAGTCGTAGACCTCGATCGCCTTGTCCTCGTGGCTCCACGCGTTGAACGCCGCGAAGACGGTCGAGGGCGGGCAGGTCTGGTCCTCCAGGGCTGCCGAGAAGAGCGCCGGTGCCCGGCCGCGGGCGGCGAAGTGGACGCCGTCGAAGTAGGACACCGTGCGCAGGGCGTCCTCGGTGCGGCCGCGGTGCGTCTTGAGGTAGAGACCGATCTCCCGGTACGGGTGCCGGTCCGTGATCGTCGCCGCGCGGGGGAAATCGCACAGGAACGGCACGTCCGGCGCGATGCCGGCCAGGTCGGGGACCAGGCCGCCGACCGCGATCGTGATGCCGCCGCCCTGGCTGGAACCGACGACAACCGTGCGCGCCGGGTCGGTGAGGGGGTGCGAGCGGGCCGCCTCCACGGCACGCACGGCGTCCGTGTACACCCGGCGGTAGTAGTAGTTCTCCGGGGCGTCCATGCCGCGCGTCATGAAACCGGGGTACGCGGGCGCGCCGCCCACCGGGTCCGCCGTGCCGCCGCCCCCGCCCCAGGCGCTGCCCTGCCCGCGGGTGTCCATCACGAAGTGTGCCCGGCCCGAGGACGCCCACAGCAGGTGCTCGTGGGGCAGCCCGCGCCCGCCGCCGTATCCGATGAACTCCACGACCAGCGGCAGCGGGCCGTCCGCTCCGGCCGGGAGCGTGAGCCAGCCCTTGACCGGATGACCACCGAAACCGGCGAACGTCACGTCGAACACCTGCACGGTGGTCAGGCCCGTGTCCACCGGTTCGAAACGGGCGTCCAGATCATGCCCGCGCGCCTCCTGGAGGGTCTTGGACCAGAACGCGTCGAAGTCCTCGGGCTCGGTGGCCGCGCTGCGGTACTCGCGGAGTTCGTCGAGCGGAAGGTCGAACAGGGCCATCTAGGACCGCCTTGGATGAGGAGCCGCTACGGGGTGCAGTGCGGATGATCACATTACGTGAATGGTCGGAGGACTGGCCAGGGTGCCTGATGTCCGCCGCCGCGTCTCACGCGTCGCGGTGCGTCCACTGCGGTTCCGTACGGGCCCATGCCAGGTCCCACTCGGCCAGCCGGTGACGCAGCGCCACCCTGCGAACCAGGAAGTGGCCGAACAGCACCACCAGCACCGCGCCGCCGGCGGCGCAGGTACCGATGGTGAGGGTGTGCTGCCAGACCGCCGCTCCGTCCACCGGCGGCAGCACGTTCCGGCCCCGGTCGTCGAACCAGACGTCCACGGTCTCGCCCTGCCGGGTGTCCGCGGGGACTCGGGCCGTCGCGGTGCGCGTGCCCTCGCCCGGCTCGGTCCAGCGCACGGTCGCCCGGTAGGCGTGCTGCTCGCCGGCCTGCACCGACGGCAGTGAGTCGTCGTTCCTGTCGATCACCTCGGCCCGGACGCGATGCCGCTCGGCCCGCTGTTCGGCCGACACCGACCGCGCCTCTCCGTGGGCCCACCAGGCGGCGGAGGTTCCGGCCAGTGGCGCGCCCACGAGGACGAGGACGGCGACCACCAGTACCGTCCACGCTTCCACGACATCCGACCGGCGCCGCAGCGGACTGCGCCGCCAACGCCAGCCGCGCACCCGGGTTCGCATGCACACCTCCTCGCCGTCACCCCGCGGCCCGGAGGGCCGGACCGGCCGAGCGCCGCGGTCCCGCCACGCGTGAGCGTGCCCTCACGGACGGAGTACCCCCTCCGGTGCCCGCCGATCGCCCCGGGCCGGACGCACGGCCGGAGCGCCCTGCGATGGCCCTCCGGCTGGGTCCCCGGCGCGACCGCGGCGAAACAACGGGTCAGCCGAAACGCTCGATGCGGATCCGGTCCACCGGCTGACCGGCCGTCACGAGCAGCCTGGAGGCGTGCTCGGCGAAGGCGTTGGAGCCGCACACATAGGCCTCCCACCCACCGGAAGGCTGCTCGGCCAGGAGCGGCGCCACATGTGCGGCCGCCATACGTCCCACTGCCACGCCCTCCGGCGCGCTCCGGGTGAAGACAGGGGTCGTCTCCGCGCCCAGCTCCCGCGCGTAGACGAGCTCCTCGGGGCTGCGCGCGGACACCACCAGCCGCAGCGGCACGGTCAGGTTCCGAGCCCGGTGGTGCCGGATCATCGACATCAGCGGTACGACGCCGGAGCCGGCCCCGACGAGCAGCGCGGGCCGGTCGCCCGGCCAGGCGAAGAAGCCGCTCACCGGCCCCCGCACCTCGACCCGGTCGCCGGGCCGGGCGACGGTGTGGAACCAGCCCGACACCTCGCCGCCCTCGACGTGGTCCAGGGTCAGCTCGATCTGCCCGGAGTCGTCCGGCGCGGACGCGATCGAGTAGTGCCGCTGGGCCGCGTAACCGTCCTCGGCGGTCAGCCGCACCATCAGGTGCTGGCCGGGCAGATGCCCCGGCCAGCCGGGGACCGCGAGCCGGAAGGTGGCCACCCGCGGGGTCTCCCGGCGGATCCCGGTGATGGTGGCGGTCTGCCACTGCGACGCGGCCTGCTCGCTCACGGCGATGCGCCCGGGCACGGCGAACCGCGTCGGGGGCACGAAGATGTCCGTCACCGCGGTCTCAGTCACCGGAGTACCTCTGCTCCTCCCACGGGTTGCCCCGCTCGTGATAGCCGTTGCGCTCCCAGAAGCCCGGCTCGTCGTGGTCGAGGATCCGCAGGCCCGCGATCCACTTGGCGCTCTTCCAGAAGTACAGGTGCGGCACCAGCAGCCGTGCCGGGCCGCCGTGCTCGGGGGCCAGGGGCTTTCCGTCGTACTCCCAGGCGATCCAGGCGCGTCCACCGGTCAGGTCGGCGAGCGGGAGGCTCGCGGTGTACCCGGTGTGCGAGTAGGCCACGGCATGGGTGGCCGACGCATGGGGCCGGGCCGTGTCCAGGAACGCGTCCAGGGACACGCCGGCGAACCGCACCCCGAACTTCGACCAGCTCGTCACACAGTGAATGGCCCCCTCGTACGCCGACGGCGGCAGCCGGTGCGCCTCCTCCCAGTCCCAGGTGCGGGGCTCGGCAACCAGCCCGTCGACACGGAAGGTCCAGTCGGCGGGCGCCAGCTCGGGAGTGACCTCGGCGGACAGCACGGGCCAGTCGTCGCCCGCGTCGTACTGGCCGGGCGGCAGACCGGGGTCGGCGACGCGCGGTCGCCCGGTGAAGCCTCGGGTGATGTGCATGCGGTGGTGCCTCCGGGCCGGGCCGGCGGTGCCCCGCCGGACCGGTGTGCTCGGTGTTTGCGTCCTCAACCGTACGTGCAGGGCGTCCTGGCCCGGCCGGCCGGGAGCGGCCCTACGCGTTGTAGCGCACGAGGTACTCCGCGAACCGGCGAAGGTCCTCCGCCGGCCAGCCGGTCAGGCGCTCCCGGAAGGCCGCCCGGCGGCTCTGTGTGACCCGGTCCAGGATGTGCCGCCCGGACCGCGTCAGATGCAGGACCTGGACGCGCTGGTCCTTCGGGTCGGGCCGGCGCTCGATGAGGCCGGCGCGCTCCAGCCCTGCCACCTGGCGGCTGACGGTGGACTTGTCCAGGGCGTAGTGGGCGGCCAGGTCGGTGGCCCGGCAGCCGCCGCTCTCCTCGACGTGCCCCAGCAGTGTGTACGACACCAGCGACAGCTCGGGATGCAGCCGGCCCGCCGAGGCCCGGGCACGGCGGGCGAAGACCGTCATCTCCCGCTGGATGCTCTCCACGGCGTCGGCGCTGTGCACGGGGCCTCCCTCACCACGGTGCTGCACGGCTCCTCCCATGGTTGCACAACCCAACCACCCCGACCCGGGCGGCGTCACGTCCGCCGTACGGGCGCCGGGGCCGTCGGGTAGGGTTGCCGTCCGGCCGGGGAGGGACCCCGCCGTCGGAAGCCGACGAGGAGGTGAGACCCATTACCGCTGTGTCAGTTCGGGTGCTCTCCTCTCGACGTCGCGCGGATCGCCGGTCGTAGGCGACCGCCGGAGCGCCCTTCGGTTCCCGAAAGGCTCTGGGCTTCATGCCGTCTCTGTCTTCCCTCCCCTCTTCCACGCCGTCCCGTGACGCGGTCGTCACCGCCCTGCGCACAGCGGGGTGCGTCTTCGCCGAGGACGAGGCCGAGTTGATCCTCGCCGCCGCGGGCACCCCGGCCGAGGCCGCCGCCATGGTCGAGCGCCGCGTGGCGGGCCTGCCGCTCGAACTCGTCGTCGGCTGGGCCGAGTTCCGTGGTCTGCGCATCGCCGTCGCCCCCGGTGTCTTCGTGCCGCGCCGGCGCACCGAGTTCCTGGTGGAGCAGGCCCTTGAGCGGGCGCCCGGGGCCGCCGTCGTCGTGGACCTGTGCTGCGGCTCGGGCGCCGTGGGAGCGGCGCTGGCCGCCGCGCTCGGCGACATCGAACTGCACGCCGCCGACATCGACCCGGCCGCCGTGCGGTGCGCCCGCGGCAACATCGCCGCCGCCGGCGGCAAGGTCCACCGGGGAGATCTCTTCGAGGCGCTGCCCGACGCGCTGCGCGGTCGCGTCGGCATCCTCGCGGCCAACGTGCCGTACGTGCCGAGCGACGAGATCGGGCTGCTTCCGCAGGAGGCCCGTGACCACGAGCCGCTGACCGCCCTCGACGGCGGCACGGACGGCCTCGACGTGCTGCGCAGGGTCGCGGCCGAGGCGCCACGCTGGCTCGCCCCCGGCGGCTGCGTCCTGGTGGAGACGAGCCGGGACCAGGCCCCGGCCGCCGTCGAGGCCTTCGAGCGCACCGGCCTGGCGGCACGGCTGGCCGTGTCGGAGGAGCTGTACGCCCACGTGGTGATCGGCATCAGACCGTAGGACCCGCAAGCCCCCGGTCCGGTGGGGTGGCCCGCGCGATGAGCAGCGCCACGTCGTCGAAGTTGTCCGGCTCGTGCAGGGTGCGCAGCAGCAGGTCGCAGACCTCTTCCAGCGGCCGGTCGGGCCCGTCGAGCAGGGACAGCAGGGTGCCGAGCCGCTCGTCGAGCGGGTCGCGCCGGGTCTCGACGAGGCCGTCGGTGTAGAACACCAGCCGGTCGCCGGGTTCCAGGTCGACGATGGTGGTGGAGAAGGCCACACCGCCCACCCCGAGCGGCACTCCGGTCGGCAGGTCGAGCAGCTCCGGGGGCCGGCCCGGCCGTGCGCGGACCGGCGGCAGATGTCCGGCGTTGGCGATCCGGCACTGCCGCAGATGCGGGTCGTGAACGGCGTAGACGCACGTGGCGATGGTCTGTTCGAGACCCGCGGTGATCTTGTCGAGGTGCTCCAGGAGCACGTTCGGGTCGAGGTCGAGGGAGGCGAGGGTGTTGGTCGCCGTGCGCAGCCGCCCCATGGCCGCCGCCGCGGGGATGCCGCTGCCCATCACATCGCCCACGACGAGCGCCGTTTTCCCGGCGTCCAGCGGGATCACGTCGAACCAGTCGCCGCCGACCTCGCTCGTGGCCCCGGCCGGCTGGTAGCGGGAGGCGACCTCCAGCCCGCCCGTGACCGGCGGATGGCTGGGCAGCAGGCTGCGCTGCAGAGTGAGCGCGGTCTCGCGGGCGCTCTGGTACCAGCGGGCGTTGTCGATCTGCACGGCGGCCCGGGCGGCCAGCTCGCGCGCCAGCAGCAGGTCGTCCTCGCTGAACGGCAGCGGATTGCGGGTGCGTTTGAGGTCCAGGGCCCCCAGCACCTCGCCCCGTGCGATCAGCGGCACCGCCAGATACGAGTGCACCCCGGCCCGGCCCAGCAGCTCCGCCGCCTCGGAGGAACGGGCGATGCGGTCCAGGTCCTCGTCCTTGACCTCCGGCAGCATCACGGGGCTCGCCGTGCGCACGCACTGGGTGACGAGCCGGTCGGGCGCGTACCGGGCCACCTGCCCGGGCGGGTCGGCCGCCTCCAGCGCCTCGGCGGAGTCGTACCCCTGCACCGCCAGCGCGCGGATCACGGCCGCCTCGGAGGGGCCCAGGCTGGTGCGCCGGCCCTGCACCACCGCGTCCAGCAGGTCGACGGCCGCGATGTCGGCGAGTTCCGGCACCGCCACCTCGACCAGTTCGCGGGCCGTGCGGTCCAGGTCCAGCGTGGTGCCGATCCGGCCCGAGGCGTCGGCGATCAGGGCCAGCCGCCGGCGGGCCGCCTCGGCCTCGATGCCCGCCCGGTACTGCTCGGTGACGTCGACGATCGAGACGGCCACGCCCAGCACGGTCCCGAAGGCGTTCTCCAGCCGGTACAGCGAGATCGACCAGGCGTGGTCCTGGTGCGGGTCGGCGTGGGTACGGCCGATCGTGGACTGGTCGACGACCGGTGTGCCCGTCTCCAGGACCCGGCGCGTCGCGGCCTCCAGGGCGTCGACGTCCATCCGGGGCACCACCTCCCGGGGGGTGCGGCCCAGGTGTTCCCCGGCCGGCACGCCGTTGATCTCCTCCAGTGCCTTGTTGACCGAGACGTACCGCAGCTCGGTGTCCAGCACGGCCAGCCCGATCGGGGACTGCGCGATCATGCGCGTCGACAGCGCCACCTCCCGCTCCAGCCGGTGCACGGTCGTCTGATCGGCGCACAGCCCGAGCGCGTAGACGTCGCCCTGGTCGTCCAGCAGCCGCATGTTGCGGAACTCCACCAGTTGGGTTCCGCCGTCCTTGCGGCGGATCGGGAAGGCCCCCGCCCAGCTCTGCCCGGTGCCCATGACATCGGCGAACAGCTTGACCACGAGGTCGACGTGCTGTTCGTGGACCATGATCCGGGCGGCGTACTGCCCGAGCGCCTCCCGCGCCTCGTACCCGAACAGCTCCTCGGCCTGCGGGCTCCACAGCACGATGCGGCCCTCGGAGTCCAGGACCACCGAGGCCACGCGCAGCACGTCCAGCAGCCCGCTCGGGCGCGCCGACCCGCGCACCGGACCGTCGCCCTCGGACTCGGGAGATCCGGCTGCACTCATCCCACGCCCCGCCTTCGCCGTCCTCGCGGCACGCCGTCGTGTGCCGACACCCCATGTTCTACCGCGCGGAGCCGCTTCCCGAAGGCCCCTTCCGCCACCTTCCACCATCCCCCAAGGCGGCGCGGGCCGCCCCATAAACCCGACACCGGAACCGGGGCACCGCCGGTAGTGCTCGCCGGAAGGTGGTGCTTTGCTGGGGTAGGGGCGGATACGGCATCCGGTGGCCACGAGAGGAGCGATCACGATGGCGATGGACCACGAGCGACCGCACCCCCACTCCGTCTCGGTGGAGATCAGCGGGTGCAGCAAGCACGACGCGCGGATCGTGTTCGACGCGCTGTGCTCCTGCTTCGAGTCCGACCGGTGCGCCGACGACGTGCCCGAGGAACTGCACGAGACCCGCCCGACCGTGTGGCTCGGCACCTTCGACGTCGCCGACGAGCACGAGGGTGCGCGGCCGGTGCACCTGTCGTCCTCCGTGGAAGCCGACCTGCACGGCGGCTACTGGGCGATCGAACGGTTCCGCACGACCCTGGACTCGCTGTTCGACGTGCACGATCTGAGCACGGTCTCGGGCGACCAGGAGAAGGAACTCCACGTGCGTCTGCGGAGCCGGTGACCGCCCCTCGGCCCGTCAGCAGACCGGGGACGGCTTGCCGGTAGACGGCGTGCACCATCGGCAGATGTGCCAGATCCACGCGTTCGTCCACACCTGCCACCTCACGGCGTGACCCGGACTGCCCTGACGTCCCGTGCACGGCGATCCGGGCCCGCCACGGCCCGCACCCGCCGACCACGACCTCGTCGGCACCCGGGTAGCCGATCATCACCCCGGCCGGGCGGACCGCGTCCGGATCGGCGTGGTAGACCCGGGCGCCTCCGGAGCCACCCGTGTGCTCGCCGGCGTCGAGCAGCACCGCGAGCCCGCCGCGCAGCCGGGCCGCCCGCCCGTGCAGCTCGGTCGCTACACGACAGAGCAGGGCGGCGGCGAGCTTCGAGTCGGCCGCGCCCCGGCGGCGCAGCCGGCCGTCGACGACGTCCCCGGCGGTGGCGGGAAGGACCAGGCCGTCTCGTCGCCGTACGGCGCGGTGTTCACACAGGCGTCCAGCGCCCACCAGGGCCCGGCCCGCCCCCGGCGATCTCCACCAGCTGCGCGACCGGGCGGCGGGTGTCGTCGTGGAGGCGGCGGTGCGGCAGCCCGCGGCCGGTGAGCCAGACGTCCAGGACCACCAGGACGGGTTCGTGGGCGTCGAGTCCGGCCCGGCTCGGGCGGCGGATCAGCTCACCGGCGAGGTCCACCACCGCACGGAGCGGTCCGAGGTCCCTGGTCATGACCCCTGCTGTGCCCTCCATCACCTTGTGCAACTAGTTGCATAAACCGTCGGTAGTCCTCTACAACTACAGGCACGACACCGCGCACGGAGGGCCCGATGAGCCGTTACCCGCACCTGCTGACCCCCCTCGACCTGGGCTTCACGACCCTGCCCAACCGTGTCCTCATGGGCTCCATGCACGTGGGCCTGGAGGAGGCCGAGGGCGGCTTCGCGCGCATGGCCGCCTTCTACGCCGCCCGCGCCCGTGGGGGAGTGGGCCTGATCGTCACCGGCGGCATAGCCCCGAACGACGAGGGGCGCCCCTACGAGGGCGGCGCGAAGCTCACCACCGAGGCGGAGGCGGAGCAGCATCGGGTCATCACCGAAGCCGTGCACCGCGAGGGCGGGCGGATCGCGATGCAGATCCTGCACTTCGGCCGGTACGCCTACCACCGGGATCTCGTCGCGCCGAGCCCGGAGCAGGCGCCCATCAGCCCCTTCCCGCCCCGCGAGCTCACCGACGCCGACATCGAGCGGACGATCGAGGACTACGTCCGCGCCGCCCGCCTCGCCCGGCAGGCCGGCTACGACGGCGTCGAGATCATGGGCTCCGAGGGCTACCTCATCAACGAGTTCATCGCGCCGCAGACCAACCACCGCACCGACCGCTGGGGCGGCTCGTACGAGAACCGGACGCGCTTCCCGCTGGAGATCGTGCGCCGGGTGCGCGAGGCGGTCGGCGAGGACTTCATCGTCATCTACCGGCTGTCCATGCTCGACCTCGTCCCGGGCGGCTCGACGCTCGACGAGGTCATCACCCTGGCCAAGGCCGTCGAGACCGCCGGCGCGACGATCATCAACACCGGCATCGGCTGGCACGAGGCCCGTATCCCCACCATCGCCACCTCCGTGCCGCGCGGCGCGTACACCTGGGTGACCAAGCGGCTCATGGGCGAGGTGTCCGTCCCGCTCGTCACCACCAACCGCATCAACACTCCCGAACTCGCCGAGGAGCTGCTCGCCGAGGGCGCCGCCGACATGGTGTCGATGGCCCGCCCGATGCTCGCCGACCCCGACTTCGTCACCAAGGCGGCCGCCGGCCGGCCCGAGGCGATCAACACCTGCATCGGCTGCAACCAGGCCTGCCTCGACCACACCTTCAGCGGCCTGATCACCTCCTGCCTGGTCAACCCGCGGGCCTGTCACGAGACCGAGCTCGTGCTCTCCCCGACCCGGCTGCGCAAGCGCGTCGCGGTCGTCGGCGCCGGACCGGCCGGGCTGGCCTGTGCGGTCTCCGCCGCCGAGCGCGGGCACGACGTGACGCTGTTCGACGCGGCGAGCGAGATCGGCGGCCAGCTCAACGTCGCCCGCAAGGTTCCCGGCAAGCAGGAGTTCGACGAGACGCTCCGCTACTTCCGCACCCAGCTCGACTGGCACGGCGTCGACATCCGGCTGAACACGCCCGTCACGGTCGCGGACGTCGACGGCTACGACGAGGTCGTCGTCGCCACCGGCGTCAGCCCGCGCACCCCCGAGATCCCCGGAGTCGACCACCCGAGCGTCGTCGGCTACCTCGACGTCCTGCGCGACGGAGCCCCCGTCGGCGACCGGGTCGCGATCCTCGGCGCGGGCGGCATCGGCTTCGACGTCGCCGAGTTCCTCACCGACGGCGGCGGCAAGGCCCACGAGGACCCGCAGACGTACTTCCGTCAGTGGGGCGTCGACATGGACTACCGCGGCCCCGGCGGCCTCGCCGCACCCGAGCGGCCCGCCCCGCCGCGCACCGTCCACCTGCTCCAGCGCAAGACCTCCAAGGTCGGCGCCGGCCTCGGCAAGACCACCGGCTGGATCCACCGGGCCGAACTAAAGCACCGCGGCGTCACCATGGTCCCCGGCGTGCGCTACGACCGGATCGACGACGCCGGGCTGCACATCACCGTGGGCGAGGAGAGCACGCTGCTGGAGGTCGACACGATCGTGCTCTGCACGGGCCAGGAACCCCGCCGCGCCCTGTACGAGGAACTGCTGGCCGCCGGGTGCAGCGCGCACCTCATCGGCGGCGCCGACGTGGCCGCCGAGCTGGACGCCAAGCGCGCCATCAAGCAGGGCACCGAGCTCGCGGCCGCCCTGTAGTCCGGTGACGCGTCCCTAGGATGAGGCCATGTCACTCCCGCACGCGATCCTCACCGCCCTGCTCGAGAAGCCGTCGTCCGGGCTGGAGCTGACCCGCCGGTTCGACCGGTCGATCGGTTACTTCTGGTCGGCGACGCACCAGCAGATCTATCGCGAGCTCGGGAAGCTGGAGGCCGACGGCCTCATCAGGGCCCTGCCGTCACAGCAGCCGGCCCGTGGGCAGAAGAAGAGCTACGACGTCCTGCCGGCGGGCCGCGCCGAACTGGCCCGCTGGACCTCCGCCTCCCAGGACCCCAAGCCGCACCGCGACACCCTGCTGCTGCGGCTCAGGGCGGCGGCGGTGGTCGGCACGGCGGGCCTGGAGACGGATCTGCGACGCCATCTGGAGCTGCACGAACGGCAGCTGGCGGAGTACCGGGAGATCGAGCAGCGCGACTTCCCGCCCGGCCGGGACGGCACCGAGGACCGGCTGCGGCATCTGGTGCTGCGGGCCGGCATCGACCTGGAGACCTTCTGGACCCAGTGGCTGCGGCGCGCCCTGGCGGACTTCGCCGAACTTCCGGACGGCGAACCGGTCTGAGCGTCCCGCCGGTCCCCGCCGCGACATGACGGCGGCCCGCCCGACCGGAGCGCTTCGGAAGGGGCGGGCCGCCGTTCGCACCGGATCAGAGCCGGTGCGGCTTGTTGCGCCGGCGCAGGTACCAGGCCGTGGCGAGCAGGCCCGATCCGACCAGTGTGCCGCCGGCCACCAGCGTGACGGTGCCGTAGTCCGTCGAGGACCCGCCGACCCCGCCCATGACGCCGCGGGACGGCGAGGCGGTGGGGGTCACGGAC
>NZ_POUC01000869.1 GCF_002891435.1 Streptomyces cahuitamycinicus | reverse complement strand
GGACTCCAGGCGTGGGCGGGACCCCGGGCATGGACGGGGACCAGGTCAGTCTGACCACCAGATGGCCCTCGGCGGTGCCCTTGGCGATGAACGCGCCTGTCTCGGCGGCCAGTTTCACCCCGAACTCGATCTCCACGCCGTCGGGCTTCAGCGAGCCGTCCCGGAAGACACGCAGCGCGGACTCGGCCGCCGCCCGCACCCCGTCCAGGGCGCCCTCGAAGGTGCGGGCCGCCTGGACCGTGCCGTCGCCGCGGGAGACCAGGCGGGAACCGGACCGCTCCTCCACCGCCTCGACCGCGACCACGGCCCCGTCACCGGTCTTGAACTCGACCAACCCGTCCACGACACCCCCGTCGTTCGATTGCGCTGGGCAGCACCATTGTGACGGAAGGTGCGCGAGGACGCCGAGGGCATTCACGGAACTCACCCACCGACGGTCCCCCGGATCACCCCCAGCTCCACCAGATCCTGCGGCCGGATGCGGAGCTGGTCCGCCGTCGCCTCCACCTCGCGCGGGGGCCGTTTGAGGATGGCCGCCGCGAGTTCCGGCGCGATCACCGAGAAGTAACTGTCCGGTGTGGCCCAGGTGTTGCCGGGGGCGGCCAGGGCCAGGGCGCCGCCGGAGCCGCCCTCGCCGATCACCAGCGTGGTCACCGGGGTGCGGACGCCCGCGACCGCGGCGAACAGGTCGGCGATCGCCGAGCCCGCGCCCTGCCGCTCCGCCTCCGCGTCGTTGGCCGCGCCCGGGGTGTCCACGAGGGTCAGCACCGGGATGCCGAGCCGGTCCGCGAGGCGGATCAGCCGGGCGGCGGTGCGGTATCCGGCGGGACGGGTCGCGGTCCCGGTCTGCGCGGCGTAGGCGACCGTGCGGCCCTCGTGGGTGCCGAAGCCGCACAGCATGCCGTCCGGGTCGGTGCCGCCGCAGCGGTCGCCGCTGATCGCGACCCGGTCGGTGAAGTAGGCATCCAAGTAGGCGGTGGCACGCGGCCGTTGAGGGGAACGGGCGCGGCGGACGGCATCCCAGCCGGTGGCGGGCAGGACCGCGGACTCGCCGAGCGGTCCGGGGGGCGGGGTG
>NZ_POUC01000868.1 GCF_002891435.1 Streptomyces cahuitamycinicus | reverse complement strand
CGACGAGCGCCGCTTCCCCACCGCCACCGGCAAGGCCAACTTCACCGCCGCGCCCGTGGAGTACCCGCGGCTGCCCGAGGGCCGCCTGCTGCTGCAGACGCTGCGCTCGCACGACCAGTACAACACCACGATCTACGGCCTCGACGACCGCTACCGGGGCATCCGCAACGGCCGCCGCGTGGTGCTCGTCCACCCCGAGGACGCGCGGGCCCTGAAGCTGGCGGACGGCGCCTACGTCGACCTCGTCGGCGAGTGGAAGGACGGCGTGGAGCGCCGGGCCCCCGGTTTCCGCGTCGTGCACTACCCCACGGCCCGGGGCTGCGCCGCCGCCTACTACCCGGAGACCAACGTGCTGGTGCCGCTGGACGCCACCGCGGACACCAGCAACACCCCGGCCAGCAAGTCCGTCGTGGTGCGTCTGGAACAATCGGCGACCGACTGAGCGTTCGCTCAGTGACACAGGCAGCCGAGTGACGAGGACGAACGGAGCCGGGCCCGATGGGTGAGCAGCAGCATGTGAAGTTCCCGCAAGAGGTCATCGACGAGTACGCAGCGCTCGGCGTGGACCTCATGGCCCTGTTCTCCGCGGGCCACCTCGGCAACCGGATGGGCGTCCAGATCTCCGAGGCGTCGGCGGACCGGGTCGTCGGGACGATGCCGGTCGAGGGCAACACCCAGCCCTACGGGCTGCTGCACGGCGGGGCCTCCGCGGTGCTGGCCGAGACGCTCGGCTCGATCGGGTCGATGCTGCACGGCGGCAGCTCCAAGATCGCCGTGGGCGTCGACCTGAACTGCACCCACCACCGCGGGGCGCGCTCCGGACTGGTCACCGGCGTGGCCACACCAGTGCACCAGGGGCGCTCCACGGCCACGTACGAGATCGTGATCACCGACGAGAACGACAAGCGGGTCTGCACCGCCCGGCTGACATGCATGCTGCGCGACGTGCGGCCGGGCGACGAGGAGCTCATCAGCTCCGCGAGCTGAACCGGACGCAGGAAAACCCAGGAGGGGCGGGCGCGTTCTTGTCACGACCGCCCCCGGGCATTTCACTGACCCTCCCCCACAGGAGAGACCC
>NZ_POUC01000867.1 GCF_002891435.1 Streptomyces cahuitamycinicus | reverse complement strand
TGCTGGTGGAGCGGGAGCGGGCGTTGTACGGGTCCTGGTACGAGTTCTTCCCGCGTTCGGAGGGCACGCGCGAGCAGCCGCACGGCACGTTCGCCACGGCGGCCCGCAGACTCCCGGCGATCGCGGCGATGGGCTTCGACGTGGTCTACCTGCCGCCGATCCATCCGATCGGCAGCACGTTCCGCAAGGGGAGGAACAACACCCTCTCCCCCGGCCCGGACGATGTCGGTGTGCCCTGGGCGATCGGCTCGCCCGAGGGCGGTCACGACGCCGTGCACCCGGACCTGGGCACGCTGGAGGACTTCGTCCGGTTCGTGCGGCGGGCGCGGGAGCTGGGCATGGAGGTGGCGCTGGACTTCGCTTTGCAGTGCTCCCCGGATCATCCCTGGGTGCACAAGCATCCGGAGTGGTTCCACCACCGCCCGGACGGCACCATCGCCTATGCGGAGAACCCGCCGAAGAAGTACCAGGACATCTACCCCATCGCCTTCGACGCCGACATGGACGGTCTGGTCGCCGAGACGGTGCGGGTGCTGCGGCACTGGATGGACTGCGGGGTGCGGATCTTCCGGGTGGACAATCCGCACACCAAGCCGGTGGTGTTCTGGGAGCGGGTCATCGGGGAGGTCAACCGCACCGACCCGGACGTGATCTTCCTGGCGGAGGCGTTCACCCGGCCGGCGATGATGCACACCCTGGCCCAGATCGGCTTCCAGCAGTCGTACACGTACTTCACCTGGCGCAACACCAAGCAGGAGCTGACCGAGTACCTGACGGAACTCTCCGGTGAGGCCGCGTCCTACATGCGGCCGAACTTCTTCGCCAACACCCCCGACATCCTGCCCGCCTACCTCCAGCACGGCGGCCGGCCCGCCTTCGAGGTCCGGGCCGTCCTCGCGGCGACCCTCTCTCCCACCTGGGGCATCTACTCCGGCTACGAGCTGTGTGAGAACACCCCGCTGAAGGAGGGCGGCGAGGAGTACCTGGACTCGGAGAAGTACCAGCTCAGGCACCGCGACTGGGCCACCGCCGAACGCGAGGGCCGCACCATCACCCCGCTGCTCACCCGGCTCAACACC
>NZ_POUC01000866.1 GCF_002891435.1 Streptomyces cahuitamycinicus | reverse complement strand
AGATGGGTATAAGAGACAGGGAGAAGGCCCGGGAGGGCTGGGAGCAGGTCAAGCGGGACCTGGCGGCCGAGACGTACAAGCTGTACGTGCTGGACGAGTTCGCCTACCCGATGCACTGGGGGTGGGTGGACACGGACGAGGTGATCGACGTACTGCGCGATCGGCCCGGGACGCAGCACGTCGTCATCACCGGGCGGAACGCGCCGGACAAGCTCGTGGACTTCGCCGACCTCGTGACCGACATGTCCAAGGTCAAGCACCCCATGGACGCGGGCCAGAAGGGCCAGAGGGGCATCGAGTGGTGAGTGCTTCCGTTCCTCGGCTGGTCATCGCCGCGCCCTCCTCGGGCAGCGGCAAGACCACCGTCGCCACGGGGCTGATGGCCGCGTTCGCCGCGTGGGGGCTCGCCGTGTCCCCGCACAAGGTCGGGCCGGACTACATCGACCCCGGGTACCACGCGCTCGCGACCGGGCGGGTGGGGCGGAACCTCGACGCGTACCTGTGCGGGGCCGAGCTGGTCGGGCCGCTGTTCCTGCACGGGGCACAGGGGTGTGACATCGCGGTCGTCGAGGGCGTGATGGGACTGTACGACGGGGCCGCGGGCGAGGGTGAGCTGGCGTCGACGGCTCATGTCGCGAAGTTGCTCCGGGCGCCGGTCGTGCTGGTCGTGGACGCCTCGTCGCAGTCGCGGTCGGTGGCGGCGCTGGTGCACGGGTTCGCGTCGTGGGACCCGGAGGTGCGGGTCGGGGGCGTGATCCTCAACAAGGTCGCGTCGGACCGGCACGAGGAGCTGTTGCGGGAGGCGCTGGAGCAGGCGGGGGTGCCGGTGCTGGGGGTGTTGCGGCGGGCCGCGCAGGTTTCCACGCCGTCACGGCATCTCGGGCTGGTTCCTGTTGCCGAACGGCAGGGTGCGGCGGTCGAGGCTGTCACGGCGATGGCCGCGCAGGTGGCCGACGGGTGTGACCTGGAGGCGCTGGAGGCACTGGCACGTACTGCCGGTGCCGTACCAGGGGGCTCCGCCCCCTGGAC
>NZ_POUC01000865.1 GCF_002891435.1 Streptomyces cahuitamycinicus | reverse complement strand
GGGGCGGGTTCCTCGATGACGGGGCCGGTGGCGGGCCGTGCGATCCACTCGCCGGACAGTCCCGCCGACGGGTCCGCGGGCGTGGCGCGCAACCCTGTGCCGGTCGCCTTGTGGCCGGTGGTCATGCCGCGGGTCCAGGACGGCAGCCGGTCCGCGCCCGCCGGCCCGCCCGGGGCCGGGCCGGTTGCCGCGCCGGCGGGCACGTACGCCGGCGCGGCCCGGTGGGCGCTGATCCGGCGGGCCAGCTCGCGGGCGTCGTCGGGGCGTTGCGCGGGTTCCTTGGCGAGCAGGTCGAGGACGACCCGTTCCAGGTACTCGGGCAGTTCGGCGCGGTGCTCGCGCGGCGGGCGGGGCGGGGTGTCGCGGTGGCCGACGAGAACCGCCCAGGCGTCGTCGAGGTCGAACGGCGGTACGCCGGTGGCGATCTCGTACAGGACGCACCCGAAGGAGTAGAGGTCGCTGCGGTGGTCGACCCCGTCGCCGCCGATCTGCTCAGGGGACATGTAGTGCGGGGTGCCCATGGCGATGCCGGTGCCGGTCAGCCGGGAGGTGAAACCGATGTCGTGGCCGAGGCGGGCGATGCCGAAGTCGCAGATCTTCACCGTGCCGTCGCGGAGCCGCACGATGTTGGCGGGCTTCAGGTCCCGGTGGACGATGCCCTGTTCGTGGCAGTAGGCGAGGGCGGCGGCGACCTGTTCGGCGATCTCCATGACGTCCGCGACCGGCAGCGGGTGCTGCTTGTTGTCCTCCAGGAGCTGGCTGAGGTTACGGCCGTCCAGCAGCTCCATGACGAGGTAGAGGACGCCGTCGGACTCGCCGAAGTCGTGCACGACGGTGATGCCCCGGTGCTGCAGCGCGGCGGCCACCCGGGCCTCGCGGCGGAACCGCTCCCGCAGCACGCGGGTGAAGGCGTGGTCGTGGTTCGGACCCAGCGGTTTGAGGCACTTGACGGCGACGTGCCGGCCCAGGGACTCGTCCCGGGCCCGCCACACCTCGCCCATGCCGCCGCGCCCGATCAGATCGAGCAGCCGGTACCGGCCCTGGATGAGCCTACTGTCCCCCATGTCGCGCGACGCTCCCCCCGGT
>NZ_POUC01000864.1 GCF_002891435.1 Streptomyces cahuitamycinicus | reverse complement strand
GGGAGGACGTGGCCGGGGAGGCGGAGGCCGCCGGCCCCGCGGCGGACCCGGTGCCGGTGGTGGCCAGGGCCTGCGCCGCCCGCTGCGCCGCGGTGCCCGGGTCGTACGGCAGTCCGTACGTGAGGAGGGCTCCGAGGAGTACGGCGGCGGCGGACACGAGCAGTCCGGGGCGGCCGGGCAGCCACGGGTGCGCCCGGCCGGGGTCGGGCGTCCGCCTCAGTACCGTCCGGGCGGTGTCCGTCGTGCTCCGGGGGGCGTTGCGGGCCGAGGGCAGGAACAGCGGGAGCAGGGCCACCAGCGCGGCGAGCCTTCCCCGGCCGCGTTCCTCCCAGTCGGGGCCGTAGGCGGTGCCGGCGACCGCCTCCAGTTCGGCGACGAACGCCTCGGCCTGCACGGGCCGTTCCGCCGGGTCCTTGGCCAGACCGCGCCGCACCAGTTCCCGCACCGCCTCCGGGGCCTCCTCGGCGGGGACGGGCGCGTCGAGGTGCCGCAGCGCGAGCTCCGCGAGGTTGTCGCCCGCGTACGGCTTGTGGCCCGTCAGGCACTCGAAGAAGGTGGCCGTGGCCGCGTACACGTCGGCGGCCGGGGAGGCGGGTGCGCCGGTCCACTGCTCGGGTGCCATGTAGGACGGGGTGCCCGCCACGCCCGCGCTGGTGCCCACGTCCACCGCGATGCCGAAGTCGACCAGCTTGGAGGATCCGTCCGGCGCGACCAGGACGTTCTCCGGCTTGTAGTCGCGGTGGACGACCCCGACGCGGTGTGCGTCGGCCAGACCGAGCAGCGATCCCTTGAGGACGACGAGCGCGGCCTCGGGAGCGAGCGGGCCTTCCCGCCTGAGCAGCGTGCGCAGCGGGACGCCGTCGACCAGTTCCATCACGATGGCGGCGCCGTCCGGGCTTTCGACGTACTCGTACAGCCCGGCGACATGAGGGCTCCCCAGCCCGCCGAGCAGCCGCGCCTCCGCCCGGAAGTCGTACACGAAGCCCGGCCGGGTGCGCAGCGACTCGCTGAGGTACTTCACGGCCACCGGCACGCCGGTCTCCTCGTGCACGGCGAGGACCACCCGCCCGCTCGCCCCCGACCCGAGCTCAAG
>NZ_POUC01000863.1 GCF_002891435.1 Streptomyces cahuitamycinicus | reverse complement strand
CGTTCCCACCGCCGCCACCGCCGCCACCGCCGCCACTGCCGGTCTCGTCGCCGTTGAGGCGGCCCAGGCCGTTGTAGCCGAAGGTCAGTTCGAGGAAGCTGTTGTTCTGCGAGCCGCCGATGTACGGACGGGAGGACGCGGGCCAGAGTTCGACGATCGCGACCCACCAGCCGCCGCAGACGACGATCGCGGCGAGCCCCGCGGCGAGTTGGCCGATCCGCTTCCTCACCGTCACCGGGGCGCACACGCCGTGGACGAGGGCGAGCGGCGGCAGGATCAGGAAGGCCTGGAGCGTCTTCGCGAGGAAGGCAAAGCCGATCGCGGCACCGGCCCACAGCAGCCACTTCGTACGGCCGTCCTCCAGGGCGCGGATGACGAACCAGCAGGCCGCCGCCATCAGCAGCGCCAGCATCGCGTCGGGGTTGTTGAAGCGGAACATCAGCGCCGCGACGGGGGTGAGCGCCAGCACGGTGCCCGCGATCAGGCCCGCCGCGGGGCTGAACCGGCGGCGCACGGCCGCGTAGACGACGGCCACCGTGCCGACGCCCATGAGGACCTCGGGCGCGAGGATCGCCCAGGAGCTGAGGCCGAAGAGCCGCACGGACAGGGCCATCGGCCACAGCGCTGCCGGGGGCTTGTCGACGGTGATGGCGTTCGCCGCGTCCAGCGAGCCGAAGAAGAACGCCTTCCAGGACTGGCTGCCCGCCTGAACGGCCGCGGAGTAGAAGGAGTTGGCGTAACCGGAGGCGCTCAGGTTGCAGAGGTAGAGCGCGGCCGTCGCCAGCAGCAGGGCGAGGAAGGCCGGGCGGACCCAGCGGGGATCCTCGGGCCGGCCGCGCCACAGCCGCTGCGGGAAGGGCCGGCCGGGGGCACCGGCCGGCCCGGCCTGCCCGGCCGGCGCAGGGTCCGGGGGCCCTGTCCACGTGCCGGGGCCCGTGTCTGGGCCGGTGGTCTGCTGGTCGTGGTGGACGGTCATCGGAAGTCCCTCGCATCGGTGTCGTGCGGTCGCACCGGCAGCAGCTGCACGGTGGCGTCCCGCCAGGAGTCCGCGACGTCACCGGCGCGGAAGGGGGTGGTGTCGTACGGGGACGGGGAC
>NZ_POUC01000862.1 GCF_002891435.1 Streptomyces cahuitamycinicus | reverse complement strand
GCCCATGAGGATCTCGGCCAGGTGGTCGGGTCCGGTCTCCGGCATGACCCGCCTGCGCAGCTGCTCCACCAGGTCGAAGTCGAAGGGAACGGCGGCCAGTTGGGTGGCGAGCCGGCGGGCGGAAGGGGTGGCGAGGCTGAAGAAGCGCCGTACGGCGGCGCCCGCCGCGCGCGGAAGGCGCGGGGCGCGCAGGCCGGGGGCGGGCGCGCCTTTGCTCAGGGCACCCGCCAGCACCACGGGCAGCGAACGCCGTACGCCGCGACCGCCGGTGACCAGGTCGGACCAGGCGGCGAGGGAAGCGGGTTTCAGGGAGAGCACCGGGACGGCGACGGAGCCGTCGCCCGCCTCGGGCAGCGGCCGCATCGGATCGGGCCCGCCGGGCGGGGCCCAGTGCCCGAGGCCGTCGTTGGGAGCCCCGAAACCCCCGGCCTCCAGGACGGCCGGGTACGGGTAGAGCGAGGACCGGTGGCGCAGATGCGGCGGCAGCAGGTGGACGAGGGCGGTGGGGCCGGCGTGGGCGAGGCGGCCGAGGAGTTCGTCGGCGGCGGAGGCGGCCCAGCCGTGGGCCAGTCCGTCGGTGACGACGAGGAAGATCCGGCTGCCCCGGCCGTCGAGCAGTTCGGCCGGGTCGGCGACGGCCCGGCCCGTGGGCCAGCGCAGGCCGGCGGTGCCGGTGCGCGGCACGGTCACCCGGATCGTGCGCACACTCCGGAAGGCGCCGCTGTGCTCGGCCGCACGGGTCAGGCGTGCGGCGCTCTCCTCCCAGATGCGCATCGTGGGCGCGTCGTCGATCAGCAGCACCAGGCCGAAGGCGGAGACCCGGGCGGGCCGCAGGAACGGCATCCACAGCCCGTCGGCGAGGCCCTGTTCGGCGGTGGTCTCCTCGTCCAGTTCCAGGCTGCTGCGGGACGGGACGCGGCGGGCCAGGTGGTGCAGGGCGCGCGCGAGCAGCGCCGTGACACGGCCGGGGCCGGACGGGTCGGGTTCGGCCCGGGGCAGCAGCGGCGGCCCGAGGTGCAGGGTGAAGCGGCCTTCGGGGTGCGGTGAGAAGCGGCCGCCGGGCCGGGAGACGGCCTGGTCGGCGGGAGGGAGCGAGGT
>NZ_POUC01000861.1 GCF_002891435.1 Streptomyces cahuitamycinicus | reverse complement strand
GCACTGAGGGGGGCGGGGGAGGGCAAGGGGAGGCCATGGCGCCATCCTGCCGTCGGCCTGCAGAGTGCGCAAAGGTCATTGCGCATGTTGCAACAGCCGCTAGTGCACCTCGTCCACCAGCACATCCAGCGACCACGACTGCCCCGCCTTCGCGGGCGCCTGAGCCTCCACGACGTATCCGAGATCCCGCAACGCCTCCACCAGCTCGGCCGGTCCCTTCGGGTCGGCACCGGCGGTCAGCAGGCCGCGCACGATCCGCCCCTTCGTCGCCTTGTTGAAGTGACTGACCACCTTCCGCGTCGGCGCGTGCAGCACCCGCACGGACGCCGTGCGCCCGGCGACCTCGCCCTTCGGCTTCCAGGCGGCGGCGTACGCGGCGGACCGCAGATCCAGCACCAGCCCACCCCCGGCCACCTCCGGCAGCACCGACGCCATCGGCGTACGCCAGTGCGCGCCCAGCGCCCCGAGCCCCGGCAGCTTCACACCCATCGAGCACCGGTACGACGGAATCCGGTCCGTCACCCGCACGGCACCCCACAGGCCCGAGAACACGAGCAGCGAGCGCGCCGCACGCCGCTTGGCGGCCGTGTCGAGGGACGCCAGGCCGAGCGCGTCGTAGAGCACGCCGGTGTAGATCTCCCCGGCCGGCCGCGCCCCCGCCGTCCGCAACTCCGCGTTCTTCGCGACCTCGCCCCGCAGCCCCTCGCTCAGCCCGAGCACCTCGCGCGCCTTGTCCTCGTCCCCCGCGCACAACTCGACCAGCTCGGTGAGGACGGCCTCCTGGGCGGCGGACAGCCCCGGCAGGGACAGCGACTCGGGCTTCAGCGGGGCACCGCGGCCGGAAGAGGCCTTGCCCTCGGACGGCGGCAGCAGGACAAGCACGGGTGCTCCTTCGATCGAACTCCGCCGACAGCGTACGGGGAGCTCACACGCGGACCCGGCCGAGGGCGCCGCCGACGGCGCGGACGAGGCCGTCGGCGTCGTCGGCGTGGAAGCGGACGGGCCAGTCCCGCAGCAGCACGGACATCGCGACCGTCTCGACCAGGCACACGAAGCCGAACCCGGCCATCATCGCCCCCTGCCCGCCCGCATACCCGAAGGCC
>NZ_POUC01000860.1 GCF_002891435.1 Streptomyces cahuitamycinicus | reverse complement strand
CCCCGTGCCCCGCGTCGACCCGACCGACCCCAACGCCGGTTTCCTGGCGGGCCTGATGACCTCGGCGCCCGCGGAACTGCTCGGCGCTCTGGCTGCCGCCCCGGCCCCGTCGACCGAGACGCGGCTGAGGCAGATCCGGGCCTGGCTGGAGACCGGCGATCCGGCCGCCTCGCTGCAGACGCTGGTCGCGCTGGAGGGCGAGCGGCCCGACGACTGGCGGGTGGTCTGGTACCGGGGCGTGGCCGCGCTGGTCACGGGTGACGACGAGGGCGCCGCGCTGGCCTTCGACGCGATCTACGACGCCTTCCCCGGTGAGATCGCGCCCAAGCTGGCGCTGGGTCTGTGCGCGGAGGTGCTGGGTCAGCTCGACAACGCCGCCGAGTACTACCGGCTGGTGTGGTCGACCGACCCGAGCTATGTGAGCGCCGCGTTCGGCCTGGCCCGCGTCCAGCTGGCGACCGGGGACCGTCACGGTGCCGTACGGACGCTGGAGTCGGTCCCGGAGTCCTCCATCCACTACACGGCCGCCCGGGTGGCGGCCGTGCGCGCGCGGCTGCGGCAGCGCACGGCGAGCGCCTCCGACGCGGCGTTCCTGGGGGATCTGACGGCGGCCGCCGCGCAGGTCGAGGCGCTGGAGGCGTACGGTCTGGATCCGGCGCGGCGGGAGCAGTTGTCGGCCGAAGTCCTCGGTTGCGCGCTGGACTGGGTACTCTCCGGGGACCAGGGTTCCGCCCCTCCCGCCGCCGGGGGACGGACGCTGCTCGGCAGCGGCCTGGACGAGCGGGGCCTGCGTTTCGGTCTGGAACGCTCGTACCGCACGCTGGCCCGGCTGGCGCGGGGCGGCGAGGAGAGGATCGACCTGGTGGAACGTGCCAATCGTTACCGCCCCCGGACGTGGGTGTAGTTGATGTCGCAGATGCCCCGGTTGTCCGCCTGCCCGAGTTGCGAGGAACCCCTCGAGTCGGGTGACCGTTTCTGCGGCGCGTGCGGATACGACGTGTCCGCCGTGCCGGAACGGCCGCAGGACAACCCCACCATCACCATGAACGGCTCGGTGCCCGGTCAGGGCGCTCCGGCCGGCGGGTATCCCCAGCCCCCGTCGGCGC
>NZ_POUC01000085.1 GCF_002891435.1 Streptomyces cahuitamycinicus | reverse complement strand
GGGCGGGAGTTCCGCACCTGACGGGGGCGTTGCTGCTCTACTTCGCCGGTTACGTGCTGCTGAGCGGCGTCCGTCTGGTGCCGGTGGCCGCCGTGGCCGGGGGCGGCGGTTCCGCCGGGTGGGGCGACCGGCCGGAACTGGCGCGGGCCTGCCGGCTGTCCATGGGGATAGCGATGCTGGCGATGCTGGCGACGCTGTGAGCGCGAGCCGTAGCGGCCGGGCGCGCCCAATGGATCCGTTGCCTGCGTCACTTTGACGACACAAGTCGTACCCCGGAGCGTGGCCGCGCTCATAGGCTGCCCTCATGATGCTCACCGCCGTGCTGATGCTGCTCGGCGCCCTGACCGCCGTGACCGGTCCCCGTTTGCTCGCCCGGGCGGACTGGCCGGACCGTGAGCCGGTGGTGGCGCTGTGGGTGTGGCAGTGCGTCGTGGCGACCGTCCTCGTGTGCTGCGCGCTGTCGATGACGCTGAGCGCGGCCGCGGCCTGGCAGGCGGTCGGCGGGCACCTCTTCGCGACGGCCCCGCGCGCGGTCGTGGAGGCCTACGTCCTCGGCACGGCGGGCCCCTGGGCGGCGACCACCGCCCTCGCGCTGGCCGGCGGCGGGCTGTGGAGCGCGGCGATGCTGCTCCGCGAGATCGGCCGGGCCCGCGCCGGGCAGCGCCGACGACGGGCCGATCTCCTGGTCCGGGCTCCGCTGCTGCCCGGCGAGGTGGCCGTCCCTGGCCGGCTCGTCGTCCTGGAGAGCGAGCGGCCCGACGCCTGGTGGCAGCCCGGCACTCCCCCGCAACTGGTCGTCACCACGGCCGCGTTGCTCCGACTGAAGGGCCGCCGCCTGGACGCCGTACTCGCCCACGAACAGGGCCACGCCCGGGCCCGGCACGACTGGCTGCTGAACTGCTCCTCGGCGCTGGCCGGCGGGTTCCCGCAGGTTCCGGTGTTCGCCGCGTTCCGTGACGAGATGCACCGCCTGGTCGAACTCGCCGCCGACGACACGGCATCGCGCCGCTTCGGCCGTCTGACCACCGCCCTGGCCCTGGTCGAACTGAACGAGCACCGCGGCGTGTTCGGGCCCTGCCCGACGCCGCAGGCCCATGTCCCGGCCCGGGTGCGCCGGTTGCTCACACCGCCGGACCGGCTGACCGCTTCCCGGCGCCTGCGGCTGACGGCGGCGGCCGCGCTGGTGCCGGCGATGCCCGTGCTGGTGGCGTTCGTACCGGGGTTGCGGGCGCTGGGGTGACTGCCGGGGCCGCGGGGCCCCAGCGGCGATCGGCATCGGATGAGGCGTGCGCCCGGGCCGGGTTCGGCGGCTCTCGCGAGGCCGAAGCAGGTTGCCCGGAAGCCTGAGATCGTCGCCGTACTGGATCCGGACCCCCCGGTTCGGCGAGTATCACTGTATGCACACCTCGTCCGTCGACTCCCCGCCCCGTCCGGAGCACCACACCGCCGCCCGCTTCGCCGGCGTCCTGACCCTGTGCTCGGTACTGCTGCTGACCCTCGTCGCGGCCAGATGGAGCCCGTTGATCGGTGCGGACGGGGACATCTCCGGCACCACCCACCGCTGGGCGGTCGACGAACCGGTCCTCACCCAGACGTGCCGGATCCTCACGGACTGGGTGTGGGATCCGTGGACGATGCGACTGCTGTGCGCGGCTGTCGTCGTCTGGCTGGTGGTGCGGCGGGCGGCGCGCTGGACGGCGTTGTGGCTGGCGCTGGCCGTCGCCCTGGGCACCGTGCTCCAGCAGGGCATCAAGGCCGCGGTGGACCGCCCCCGCCCCGTGTGGCCCGACCCTGTCGACTCTGCCCACTACTCGGCGTTCCCCTCGGGCCACGCCATGACCGCCACGGCGGTGTGCGGCCTGCTGTTGTGGCTCCTGCACCGGCACGGCGTCGGCCGGGCCGTGTGGCGTACGGCCGTGGCCGTGGCGGTCGTCTCCGTGGTGGGGGTCGGGCTGACGCGGATCTGGCTCGGCGTCCACTGGCCGTCGGACGTGGTGGGCGGCTGGCTGATGGGGACGACGGTCGTGGCCCTGGCGGTGTGGGTGCACCGTCGCCGGCAGCCCTGAACAAGGGGACACCTCACCGGTCTTCCGGCGCGGCCCGAAGCACCCTCGTAGGATCGTCGCATGATGGCCGTGCTCTTCGACTTCTCCGGCACCCTCTTCCGCGTCGAGTCCACCGGCTCCTGGCTGCGTGGCGCTCTGGCGGGGGCCGATGTCCGGCTCACCGAGGCCGAGTTGACCGCCGCGGCACTGGCGCTGGAGGCGGTCGGTGCACTGCCCGGTGGCGGTGATCCCGCGCGGGTGCCCGAGGGACTGGCCGACGCCTGGCTCATCCGGGACCAGAGCGCCGCCCTGCACCGGGCCGCCTACACCGGTCTCGCCCGGCAGGTCCCGCTGCCCGACCCGGCACTGCACGACGCGCTGTACGACCGCCACATGACCCCGGACGCCTGGGCCCCGTACCCGGACGCCGTCGAGGTGCTGCGCGCGTTGCGGAAGCGGGGCAATCCCGTCGGGGTGGTCAGCAACATCGGCTGGGACCTGCGGCCGGTCTTCCGCGCGCACGGCCTGGACCCCTACGTCGACACGTACGTCCTGTCGTTCGAGCACGGCATCCAGAAGCCCGACCCCCGGCTGTTCGCCACCGCCTGCGAGGCGCTCGGCGCCGAACCGGGCAAGACCCTCATGGTCGGCGACGACCGCCGGGCGGACGGCGGCGCCACCGCTCTGGGATGCAAGGTGCACTTCGTGGACCATCTGCCGACGGCCGACCGGCCGGACGGGCTGCGGCCGGTCCTCGATCTGGTGAGCTGAGCCGGGCACGCCCCCTCGGGGTACGCGGCGCGCAGGCCAAGCAGCCCGAGGCCGGCATATACGGCCTGCTCGCCCGCCTCGGACGATCCCCCGTGTCGCCCGAGGCAGACGGCATCCTCGGCCCAGACCTGACAAGCCGTGGCCGGACGCTCCGAGTATAGTTGGCTGGCAGCCAGTCAACACAGGAGTTACAGCATGTCTCCGCGTAGCGCCTCGGTCAATGAAGAGTTGCGGCGGCGCTCCCGGGAGCGGCTCCTGCAGGCCGCGGTCGAGCTGGTGGGCGAACGCGGTTACGACGCGACCACACTCGGCGACATCGCGGACCGGGCGGGTTCGGCCCGCGGTCTGGTGTCGTACTACTTCCCCGGCAAGCGCCAGCTGGTGCAGTCCGCCGTACACCGGCTGATGCACCGCACGCTGGAGGAGGCGCTGGAGCGCGAGCCGCGTACCGAGGACGGCCGGGAGCGGATGGCCCGGGCCATCGACGCGATCCTGGGCCTGGCCAGGGACCGGCCCGTGCTGATGCGCCAGCACATGGCGGGGATCCTGCAGGCCGAGGGCTTCATGCAGTGCCCGGAGCAGCGGCGGCTGGCCGAGCTGCTGCGGGACACCATGGCCCGGCACGGGTCACCGGATGTCGACAGCGACTACCCGATGATGCGCGCCCTGCTGATGGGCGCCGTGTACGCGGCCCTGGTGCCGGGGGCGCCGATGCAGGTGCCGGTGCTGCGGGCCGAGCTGTTCAAGCGCTATCGGCTCGACTGGGAGCTGGGCCTCCCGCCGCAGACCGGAGCCTGCGGCGGGAGGGGCGACAAGGATCTGTCGCGGTTCTTCGCGACCGGGGCCGCACCGGAGTGCGGTCCGCCGGGTCAGCCGAAGTAGTCCGGCTGCGTCTGCACGTTGAGCTCACGCTGGTGGACCCAGCGGGCCGGGTCCGTGCGCCGGTCCTTGATCTTCAGGACGTCGAAGCCGCGCGCGTACTCGTTCGAGTAGATGTAGCCGTTGTAGTAGTACGCCGACCACGAACCGCCCGACTTGATCGTGTCGGTGGTCAGCGGACCGCGGTCGAAGTAGGCGATCTCCTTCGGTCTGGCCGAGTCGGTGAAGTCCCAGACGGAGACGCCGCCCTGGTACCAGGCCTGGACCATGATGTCCTTGCCCTTGACCGGGATCAGCGAGCCGTTGTGGGCGACGCAGTTCTCGGTGTCCGCCTGGTGGCGGGGGATCTTGAAGTAGCTGCGGAAGACGAGCTTGCGCTTGTCGCCCTTGCCGATCACGTCGTAGATGCCGTCGGCGCCGCGGTCCGGGCCGATCTCCGCGTTGCACGTGGCCGCGCCGCCGCCGCCCAGCTCGTCGGTGAAGACGACCTTGTTCGCCTTCTGGTTGAAGGTCGCCGAGTGCCAGAACGCGAAGTTCACGTTGTCCTGCACCCGGTCGATGACCTTCGGGCGTTCCGGGTCCTTGATGGAGAACAGGATGCCGTCGCCCATGCAGGCGCCCGCCGCCAGGTCCTTCGACGGAAGCACGGTGATGTCGTGGCAGCCGGTGGTCTTGGAGACGCCCGGGTTGGTGGGTCCGCCCGGGTTGCCGCCGCCGTCGGGCCCCTCACCGGGGAACAGCACGGGGAAGCCCACGACCTTCGCCTTCTCGGGGGCGCTACGCGGCACCTTGATGACGGAGATGCCGTCGTGCGGCGGCCGGCAGTCCGGGTAGGCGGCGTTCGGCGAGTACGAGGAGACGTACACGTAGACGCTGCGGCGCTCGGGCACCAGTGTGTGGGTGTGCGAGCCGCAGGCGGTCTCGACGGCGGCGACGTACCTGGGGTTGCGCTTGTCGCTGATGTCGAAGACCTTCATGCCCTCCCACGAGGACTTCTCGGTCGCCGGCTGGGTGGTGCTGGAGCAACTGCTGTCGCTGCGCGAGGAGTCGGTGGACAGGAACAGCAGGTTGCCCGAGACGGAGATGTCGTTCTGCGAGCCGGGGCACAGCACCTGGGCGACGGTCTTCGGAACCTTGGGGTTGCTGATGTCGAAGATGCGGAAACCGTCGTAGTTGCCGGCGAACGCGTACCTGCCCTGGAAGGCGAGGTCCGAGTTCGTGCCCTGCAGCACGTCCTTGGGTACGTGGGCCAGGTGCTGGATGTTGCCGGAGTGGACGATCTCGTCCTGGCCGGGTATCTCGCCGCTCTGGATGGCCTCACGGACCTCGGCCTGGGCGCTCTTGGAAACCTTCTTCGGCGCGGGCGGCGCGTCCCCCGGGTCGGGGGTGGCCCCTGCCGGTGCCGCTGTGAGGAGCGCGGCCAGCAGCCCACCGGCGGCAGCCACAACTCCCACGCGTCTGCGGCGTGTTCTGCGGTCGTTCAACAGGATCACTGTTTTCCTCCCTGGTTCCGTTCACTGCGGAACGGTTCACGCACCACGCAGTATCGTCTTCGCCATGCACATACCAACAGGGGGCAACAGAATCGCAATGAAGTTTCCCGATCAATGACCCGCGGAAGCGTGCCAGTACGTCGTCCACAACACGAGGTGCGTCCCAACCCACCTGCCACAGGAGGTCGTTGTGCTCTTCCGCCGTGCGTCTCGGGCGTCCGCCGTCACGACGGGGCTGGTCATCCTGGCCGTGCTCACGGTCGGAGGCTGTGACTCCGGCCCGGACCGCGAGCCGGCCGCGGCCGACGGGCCCGCCGTGATCGCGCCGGGCGAGCCCGGCGAGGCGAACCGCACCCTGTCCGCCGAGGAGGCCGCCGATCAGCGCTCGGAGAACGACTCCCCCAACTCGGCCGACGTCTCCTACGTCCGCATGATGATCGAGCACCACGCCCAGGCCCTGGTGATGACCGAACTCACCCCGCGGCGCGCCGGGTCGAAGGACGTGAAGCGGATCGCCGAGCGCATCGCGGCCGGCCAGAAGCCCGAGATCGAGGCCATGAAGGGCTGGCTGAAGTCGTACGGCAAGCCATTGAAGGCCGAGCGGCACGAGCACGCCGCGATGCCCGGCATGGCGACGCGGGCCCAGCTGAAGAAGCTCCGGGCGGCCGACGGAAAGGCCTTCGACCGGCTGTTCCTCGCTCTGATGACGACCCATCACCAGGGCGCGATCACCATGGCCACGGACGTGAAGGGGCAGGGTAACAACATCCGCGTCGAGGAGATGGCGGACGAGGTGATCGCGCAGCAGACGAGCGAGATCTCCCGGATGCGGAACATGCTCTGACCACGCCCCGGGGGCGGTACCGCGGTCACCGCCACACGCCCGGGAGCGGTGCCGCGGTCAGCGCCGGGCGCGGCGCGGCGGCAGCAGGCCCGCGTCCCGGGCCTGGCCGATCAGCCTGAGGGAGGTACGGCGGCTGCTCCCGGTCGCACCCATCACGGCGAGGACCGGGTCGGCGCCGTCCCGCTGCGCCGCGCGGTACTCCTGCGCCACCAGCCGCCGCCCCTCCGCCCCGTGCGGCCAGGCCGGCCGGGCTCGGCGCCGCTGCGCCCCGCAGCCGTCCGGCCCGGGTCCGGCACCGCACGCCTGCGCCACCGACTCCTCGATCCAGTCGGCGAGCAGGGCCATGTCGTCGAGGGACAGCGCGGGCTGAGCGCGCACCTCCTCGACGCAGACGCATCCGCCGCCCACGACGGCCAGTGCGTCGACCCGGGCACCGTCCGCGAAGGCCAGCCGGAACTCGAACCACCGCGTGGCGCCCTCGTTCTCGCGTACCTCCCATGCGGGGCGCACGGAGACCGCACCGTCCGCCGGAGAGCGATCAGAAAGATTCAGAAAGGATGCTTCCAGCACGCACTGAACGTAACCGCATGATCACATTCCCTACAGATCGGACACGCGCCTCGCTCGGAGTACAGCACCCTGTCAGCGGAGCCCGGCCGGTGCGATGCTGGAGGCGTCAGCGCTCTCCCGAGATCCGCCGGATTCACCGGGTAAGGAGTTCCGCCGTGCTGCGAGTCGCCGTCGTAGGCTCCGGGCCGAGCGGGTGCTACACCGCCCAGAGCCTCGTCCAGCTGGACTCCGAGGTGCGCGTCGACGTCCTGGACCGGCTGCCGTGCCCGTACGGCCTCGTCCGCTACGGCGTGGCACCCGATCACGAGAAGATCAAGTCGCTGCAGAACACCCTGCGCGCGGTCCTGGAGCACGACCGGGTCCGGTTCCTCGGCGGCGTGCAGATCGGCCCGGGCGGCGTGAGCGTCGAGCGCCTGCGGGAGCTCTACCACGCGGTGGTGTACTGCGTGGGCGCCGCCACCGACCGGCGTCTGGGCGTCCCCGGGGAGGACCTGCCGGGAAGCTGGTCCGCGACGCAGTTCGTGTCCTGGTACAGCGCCCACCCGGACGCCGTGGACGCCGGATTCCTGCGGGACGCCCGGTCGGCCGTGGTCATCGGCGTGGGGAACGTCGCCGTGGACGTCACGCGGATGCTGGCCCGGGGACTGGCCGAGCTCACCCCCACCGACATGCCGCAGGCCGCCCTGACGAATCTGGCCGAGAGCCGGGTGACCGAGATCCACATGGTGGGCCGGCGCGGCCCGTCCCAGGCCCGGTTCACCACCAAGGAGCTGCGCGAGCTGGGCGCCCTGCCGGAAACCGACGTGGTCGTGGACCCGGCGGAGCTGGCCCTGGACCCCCATTACACGGACCCCTCCGCGCTGCCCGCTCCCCAGCGCCGCAACGTGGAGGTCATGCGCGGCTGGGCCGCAACGCCCCCGAAAGGCGCCCCACGCCGCATCAACCTGCGGTTCTTCCTCCGCCCGGCCGAGCTGCTCGCCGGGCAGGGCCGCGTGGGCGCGGTGCGGTTCGAGCGAACGGCCCCGGACGGCCACGGCGGCGTGACGGGCACGGGCCGCCACGAGGTCGTCGAGGGCCAGCTGGTCCTGCGCTCGGTGGGCTACCGCGGGGTCCCCCTGGAGGGGCTTCCGTTCGATCCGGTCACCGGCACCGTCCCGAACCGGTCCGGGCGCGTCCTGCGCGGGGGCGTCGTGGCTCCGGGCGAGTACGTGGCGGGCTGGATCAAGCGCGGCCCCACAGGCGTCATCGGCACGAACCGCCCCTGCGCGAAGGAGACGGCCACGGCGCTCCTGGACGACGCGCCGGCCCTCGCCCCGCGGGCCGCGCCCGACGACCCCCTCCCGGCCCTGAGCGCCTTGGGGGCCGACCCGGTCGCATGGCAGGGCTGGCAGTCGATCGAGCGGGCGGAGGCGGAACTGGGAGCCTCACTGGGCCGTGGCGTGGTCAAACTCCCGGACTGGCAGTCCCTGTTGAAGGCCGCGGCGGGCAAGGCCCCCTAAGGGTCCCTTGTATCTCCGTCTGCCAGCGCCGCGATCTCCGGCAGTTCGAGATTCGACCCTGTCCTGAAGACGGCCCGCATCGCCCGCCCGGGTCCCGGCGGGCCGCGGACCCGGCCCAGCCGGATGCGCGCCGACGAGGCATACGCATCCGGCGCGTCAGTCGTCCAGCCGCGCGGCCTGCCGGGCCGCCGCGGCGAGCAGTGCGCCCATGAGCCCTGGGAACAACTCGTCGAGCTCGTCCCGCCGCAGTCCGTTCATCTTGGCCGTCCCCCGGTACACCTGCCGGATCACCCCGCTCTCCCGCAGCACCCGGAAATGGTGGGTAGTGGTCGATTTGGTGACGGGCAGATCGAAGTGCGAGCAGGACAAGTCCCCCGGCGCACCGGCGAGCTCCCGCACGATCCGCAAGCGCATCGGATCGGAGAGCGCGTGCAGCACCCCTTCCAGCCGGATCTCGTCAAGCGCGGGATGCGGCAGGTCACGACTGCTGACGGCGGGGGACGACACGGCGACTCCACTTCCTCGGGACCCCCATGGTACGAGAACCCTCGTAGTTTGACATCTGCCGTACTACGATGCCTATCGTACGAGTCGACATCGGCCCCGTGACGAATGGAGTCCGCCGTGACCGCGCTCTTCGAGCCCTGCACCCTGCGCGAGCTGACGATCCCGAACCGCGTGTGGATGCCCCCGATGTGCCAGTACTCGGCGGCGCCCGAAGGCCCGGAGACCGGGGCCCCCACCGACTGGCACTTCGCGC
Source organism: Streptomyces cahuitamycinicus (assembly GCF_002891435.1). Classification (GTDB taxonomy): domain Bacteria; phylum Actinomycetota; class Actinomycetes; order Streptomycetales; family Streptomycetaceae; genus Streptomyces; species Streptomyces cahuitamycinicus. Next base: position 15,589 of record NZ_POUC01000085.1, on the reverse strand, counting down.
ACTACGCCGCCCGCGCCACCGGCGGCACGGGCCTGATCATCGTCGAGGCCACCGCGGTGTCCCCGCAGGGGCGCATCTCCCCCTACGACCTCGGCATCTGGAACGACACGCAGGTCGAGGCGTTCCGCCGTATCACCCGCTTCCTCACCGCGCAGGGCACGGTGCCGGCGATCCAGCTCGCCCACGCGGGCCGCAAGGCGTCCACGGACCGCCCCTGGAAGGGCGGCGCCCCGGTCGGCCCGGACGAGCACGGCTGGGACCCCGTCGCCCCGAGCCCGCTCGCCTTCGACGACAGGCACCCGGTCCCGGCCGAGCTGACCACCGGCCAGATCAGAGACGTGGTCGAGCAGTTCGCCGCCGCGGCCCGCCGCGCGCTCGCCGCCGGTTTCGAGATCGCGGAGATCCACGGCGCCCACGGCTACCTGATCAACGAGTTCCTCTCCCCGCACTCCAACCACCGCACGGACGCCTACGGCGGCTCGTACGAGAACCGGACGCGCCTCGCCCTCGAAGTCGTCGACGCCGTGCGGGAGGTCTGGCCGGACGACAAGCCGCTGTTCTTCCGCGTCTCGGCGACCGAATGGCTCGAGGACGGCGGCTGGACCGCGGACGACACGGTCCGTTTCGCCGCCGACCTGCGAGCCCACGGCATCGACCTGCTGGACGTGTCCACCGGCGGCAACGCCTCCGGCGTCCGCATTCCCACCGGCCCCGGCTACCAGGTGCCCTTCGCCACCCGGGTGAGGAACGAGACGTCCCTGCCGGTCGCCGCCGTCGGGCTCATCACCGATGTCGAGCAGGCCGAGAAGATCCTGGCCAACGGCGAGGCGGACGCAGTCCTGCTGGGCCGTGAACTGCTGCGCAACCCCTCGTGGGCCCGGCACGCGGCGCGGGAACTCGGCGGTGAGGTGCGGGTGCCGGACCAGTACCACCGGTCGGTCTGATCCGGCTCCCGGCTCCCGGCTTTCCGGCTCCCGGCATCCGGCATCCGGCATCCGGCATCCGGCTCCTTGCTCCCGGCTTTCCGGCATCCGGCTTCCGGCCTCCGGCATCCGGCTTCCGGCTTCCGGCGAGGTACGTGTACGTCAACCGGCCGCGCACGCCGTCCCGTTGAGTGTGAACGCGGCCGGGGCGGCGCTGTTGCCGCCATGGTTCGCCTGGTAGCCGATGCTCACGCTCGCGCCCGGCGCGATTTTGCCGTTGTACGGGGCGTTGGTGGCGGTGACCGACCCGGACGACGGCGTGTACGTGGCGCCCCAGCCGCCCGTGACCGTCTGGCCCGCGGGCAGCGTGAAGCCGAGTTTCCAGCCGTCGACGGTCGTCGTGCCGGTGTTGGTGAGGGTCACGGAGGCGGTCAGACCGGTGTTCCAGGCGTTCACCGACACCTTCACCCTGCACGCGCCGGGCTGGGGCTGGGGAGCCGGGCCTGAACTGTCCAGGCCGAAGAAGGTGAGCACGCGGGACGCCATGCCCTGGGCGTACAGGTTGTGGCCGACGCCCTGGAGGCTCACGGCCTCCACGGGGGCCCGGTCACCCGTACCGCCGTAGCGGGTGCGGATCCAGCCGGACTGGGGCGTGTCGGTGGTGGTGGGCGTCTGGCTCACGCCCTGCACGTTCGTCCACTGCTTGACCTGTTCCCCGAAGTTGGGGTAGCGCAGGACGTCGTCCTGGGTACCGTGCCAGATCTGCATCCGGGGCCGGGGGCCGGTGTAGCCGGGGTACGCGCCCCGGACCAGGTCCCCCCACTCCTTGGGGGTGCGGGTGATCGTGCCGCCCGAACAGGCACTGTTCCACTCGGAGCCGTCGGTGGTGGCGAAACAGCCGAACGGCACTCCCGAGAAGGCGGCGCCCGCCGCGAACACGTCCGGGTAGTCCCCGAGCAGGACGTTCGTCATCATCGCGCCGGAGGAGACGCCCGTGGCGAACACCCGGCCGGTGTCGGCGTCGTAGGTGCGGGTGACCCAGTCGATCATCGACTTGATGCCGACGGGGTCGCTGCCGCCGCCGCGGCGCAGGGCCTGGGGCGAGGAGACGTCGAAGCACTTGCTGCTGCGGGTGACGGACGGGTAGAGCACGATGAATCCGTACCGGTCGGCGAGCGTGTCGTACTCGGTGCCGTTGTACATGTCGGGGCCCGAGCCGGTGCACCAGTGCACGGCCACCACGACGGCCGGCTTCGGTGTGACGCTCTCCGGTACGTACAGGTACATCCGCAGATCGCTGGGGTTGGTTCCGAAGTTCGTGACTTCGGTCAGGGCCGCGGCGGGCACGGCCCCCACGCGGGTGGTATCACGGGCGGGCTCGCCCGCGACGGCAGCGGGCGCGGTGAGCGCGGTGGCCGTGAGCAGCGAGAGCAGCGCGGCGACGAGCGCGAGGAGCGCCGGCCGCGGGGGTCTTCTCGTCATGGGGCGGGGAGAGGCAGGTAAGTCCAAGTTCCTGTGGTTCATCGACTTGCCCTCTCGTGAAGGGAAGCGTGCGTTCGGCATGGTGGCATGGACATGGCTTACATGGAAGCGCTCCCACGCGGTCGCCCGTCTGACCAGGAGCGACCGAAAGTGTTCTGCGGAAGGCGTTGACTAGAAAGCGCTTGCCCCCTACGTTCCGTTCAGCAGTGTGACCCGTTGTCGCGAGCGGGGCACATGTAGCGCGCACTATCAGCAGCTCCATGAACGTTGTTCATGTACGTGGTCCGCCTGATTCGTCAGCTCCATGGAGACACCCCCCACGGGACGCCCGGGCGCCGGAGGTCCCCAACCCCATCCGCCCCCACGACAGAAGGAATCGGGACATGACTTCTGCGACACGTCCGCGCGCCCGCAGGCGCGCGCTGACCGGCGCACTGGCCACACTCGGCCTGTCGGTTGGCATGATCATGACTACCAGCGCACCCACGGCGAGCGCCGCCACCTGGCCGACCCCCAACGGCAGCCAGGGCACCTCCTCCACCATCTCCGTGTCCGGCACCAAGGATTACGGGATGAAGCGGTACTACGGCACCGGGGGCCTGGCCGGTGACGGCCAGGAGGAGGGCCAGGACCCGATCTTCAAGCTCGCGAACGGCGCGGTGCTGAAGAACGTCATCCTCGGCGCCCCCGCGGCCGACGGCATCCACTGCGAGGGCAGCTGCACGCTGCAGAACGTCTGGTGGGAGGACGTCGGCGAGGACGCCGCGACCTTCCGCGGCGGCAACGGCGCCACCTATCAGGTGATCGGCGGCGGCGCGAAGAAGGCGGCGGACAAGGTCTTCCAGCACAACGGCGGCGGCACTCTGACCATCTCCAACTTCGCCGTGCAGGAGTTCAAGACGCTCTACCGCTCCTGCGGTGACTGCTCCACGCAGTACACGCGCAAGGTCAACCTCAACACCATCGACGTGACCGGCACCGGCTCCACCGCACGGCTCGTCGGCATCAACGTCAACCGCAACGACGTGGCGACCCTGCGGAAGATCACGATCCGCAACGACTCCGGCCGCAAGGTCGTCCCGTGCCAGAAGTACAACAACAACACCGCCGTCGGCTCGGGGCCCGACAGCAGGAACTGTCTGTACTCCACTTCGGACATCACCTACAGGTGAGTCCCCAGCGGTTCCCCCCACGGTGAAGGCGGCCGTGCGGAGCGTCCCGGCGGGCGCTGCGCACGGCCGTCCGCGTCAGCTGGCCCGCACGCGCGCGCGTGCCTCCCCGATCAGATGCCGCTGATAGTCGGTGTAGGCGGCGCGCAGTTCGGCGCCGGGCCAGTCGGCGGGCAGGAGCCCGGGCGGCAGGACGGGATCGGCGAGCAGGTGCCGTACGACGGCGGCGAAGGCGGTCAGGCGGCCGGCCGGGCGGGCCTCGCCGTCGATGTGGGCGAGCAGGGCGCGGGCCGTGGCGGACCAGTCCTGAAGCGGCCACAGCGTTCCGGCCAGTTCTCCCGGGGGCCGGCCGGGGCGGGCGGTGTAGCGCTGGACCACCTGGTCCAGGTCGCCGGGGAGGGCACGGGTCAGGTTGGCGGGACGCAGCCAGACGCCCTCACGGAGTTCGGCGAGACGGAGCGTGGTCAGCCTCGTGCGCAGGTCGGCCCGTTCGGCGGGGCCGCGGCCCGTCGCGGTGACCACGGCCATCTCCCAGTCGCCGTCCCACGCGCGCGTGCGCGGGTGCACGGCGTCGTCCTGGCGGCGCTGACGGTCCAGCAGCCGGTCGCTGAGGCGGTAGCCGCCGTCCGTACGCCGCAGGTCTCCGGCGGCCACCATCCGGCTGAGCGCCGCCCGCAGGGTCGAACCGCCGACGTCGAAGCCCTCCACGAGCCGCACCAGTTCCCTGACCGGCAGTTCGGGGGGATGCGCCCCGAGCAGCAGGCTCAGCACGACCGACCGCGCGGACAGCGGACGCAGATCGAGCGCGCCGCGCCGCGCCGGGACGTTCATCGGCATGGTCACGTACTGTACGCGGCGCTTTCCGTGTTGCACTATTGCTGCGATCGCAGTCAGAGTGCAACACTCGCGGCATGGTCTCGACACCGGACGGACATCGGACGTACGGCGGCTCCGCCACGCACGACGTCACCAACCAGGCCCCGCCCCTCGCCCCGTACGACGCCTCCGACGACACCGCCCTGCTGGAGGGGCTGCGGCGGGAGGGTGCCGGATGGGCCGAGGAGGACCTGCGGCGCCTCGGCCGGCAGGCCGGAAGCGCCCAGGTGCAGGAGTGGGCCGACCTGGCCAACCGGCACGAGCCGGAGCTGCGCACCCACGACCGGTACGGCAACCGTGTCGACGAGGTCGAGTTCCACCCCAGCTGGCACCACCTGATGCGCTCGGCGATCGCTGAGGGACTGGCAGCCTCGCCCTGGGCGGACGACCGGCCCGGCGCCCATGTCGCGAGGACCGCCGGCGGACTGGTCTGGGGGCACACCGAGGCCGGGCACGGCTGCCCAACGTCGATGACCTACGCCGCCGTCCCCGCCCTGCGCACGCAGCCGGAGCTGGCCAAGCTGTACGAGCCGCTGCTGACGAGCCGGGAGTACGACCCCGTCCTCCGGGAGCCCACGGAGAAGCGGGGGCTGCTGGCGGGCATGGGGATGACCGAGAAGCAGGGCGGCTCCGACGTCCGGACGAACACCACGACGGCCACGCCCACGGCCGAGCCCGGGGTGTACACGCTGCGCGGGCACAAGTGGTTCACCTCGGCGCCGATGTGCGACGTGTTCCTGGTCCTGACGCAGGCTCCGGGCGGACTGTCGTGCTTCCTGGTGCCACGCGTGCTGCCCGACGGCACGCGCAACACCTTCCGCATCCAGCGGCTGAAGGACAAGCTGGGCAACCGGTCCAACGCCTCCTCCGAGCCCGAGTTCGACGGGACCGTCGCCTGGCTGGTTGGCCCCGAGGGACAAGGCGTGAAGACCATCATCGAGATGGTCAACTGCACCCGGCTGGACTGCGTGATGATGTCGGCCGCGCTGATGCGCACCTCCCTCGTCGAGGCGGGGCACCATGCGCGCCACCGCAGCGCGTTCGGCGCACGGCTCGTGGACCAGCCGCTGATGCGCAACGTGCTCGCCGACCTGGCGCTGGAGTCCGAGGCCGCCACGACGCTCACCCTGCGACTGGCCGGGGCGGCCGACCGGGCGATCCGCGGGGACGAGGGTGAGGCCGGTTTCCGCCGGATCGCCACCGCCATCGGCAAGTACTGGGTGACCAAGCGGGGCCCGGCCTTCACCGCGGAGGCCCTGGAATGCCTCGGCGGCAACGGCTACGTGGAGGACTCGGGCATGCCCCGGCACTACCGCGAGGCTCCCCTGCTGTCGATCTGGGAGGGCTCGGGGAACGTCAACGCCCTCGACGTGCTGCGGGCGCTGAGCCGCGAACCGGGCACCGCCGAGGCCCTGTTCGGCGAGCTCGCCCTCGCCAGGGGGGCGGACGCCCGGCTGGACGGGGCCGTGACGCGGCTCAAGACGGCACTGTCCGAGGCATCGCAGACGACGGCACGCCGTCTCGTGGAGCAGATGGCGCTGACGCTCCAGGCCTCCCTCCTCGTCCGGCACGCCCCGGCGGCGGTGGCCGACGCGTTCTGCGCGACGCGGCTCGGGGGCGACTGGGGGCACGCGTTCGGGACGCTGCCCCGGACGGCGGGCCTGGACACCATCGTGGAGCGGGCGCTGCCCGGCTAGGAGATTGGAACCCGCTGGGGACGGCGGTGGCGGAGCGGACCGGCGGGGCGAGGCGGGCCGACTCGAACTCCAGCCATCCTGCGCACAGTTCGCGCACAGTCACCGCCCGGTTCCGCTTCGTTGTCAGTGCCGTGGTGCAGACTCCCCGTCAGATGGCACCTCGTCCGGGGGAGGACACCGTGTTCAGGGGGATCGACGAGGTCGACTGGGCCTCGCTGCGCCACGCGTACGGCAGTGCGGAGGACGTTCCCGGACTACTGCGGGGACTGGCCTCCGCCGACCCGGCCGAGCGGCAGGCCGCGCTCGACGGGATGTACGGCGCCGTGCACCACTGGGGTGAGGTGTACGACTCGACGCTCGCGTGTGTTCCGTTTCTCCTCGCGCTCGCCGTCCACGAGGAGGTACGGGACCGGGCGGGGATCGTGGAGCTCCTCGTCGGCATCGGCGACGAGGGCGGTGCCCGCGGTGATCTCGCGGCGCGGGCCCGCGCCGCGCTGCGCGCGCGGGCCGGTGTCTTCGTCCGGCTCGCGGGGGACGCGGACGCCGGGGTGCGCCGGGTGGTTCCCGGCGCGCTGGTGCGGTTCCTCGACCCGCCGGCGCGGGTGCTCGCCCTGGTGCGGGAGCGGATCACCGTGGAGCGGGACGACCGGGTCCTGCTCGCCCTGACGGAGAGCCTCGGCCTGTTCGCGCAGCGGTCCCGCCCGACCGGTGATGTCCACGCCGCCGAGGCGGTGCGCCTGCTGGCGGAGCTGAGCAAGCCCCCGTACGGCCCCGTGCTCCGGCTCGCCGCACTGGGCCAGCTCGCGGGGTGCGCCCCGGAACTGCTCCCCGCCGACCTGGTACCGGCCGTCGTCCGGCTGCTCAGGGACAGATCGGGGCAGGGGGCCCCTGGGGGACAGGCGTACGACTGTCCCGGACCGGACACGCTCGCCGGCCGGCTGCTGCGGCTGCGCCCCTCGGACGAGGAGGGCGCCCGGCTGCTGCGGACCCTGCACTCCGCGCTCGGCAGCCGGCTGGCCGACCGGGTCGCCCTGCTGCGGGGGCAGTTGACCAGCCCGAGCCCCCTCGACCGGTGCAACGGCGTGTGGATGTCGGCCGGGCTGTTCCGCGAGTGGCGCACCGGCCACCCGGAGCCGGTCGCCCTCATCGGCTCCCACCTGGGTGCGGCGGAGGGCCGGTTGCACGACGCCGCGGTGACCGTCCTGGTGGAGCTCTCCGAACTGGCCGCGCCCGCCGCGGACCACCTGCACGCGCTGGTGGCGTACCGTCCCGGGCTGCGCATTCGGCACGGTGAGCGGAGTGCTCCCACCCTGGGCGGTCCGCTCAAGGCCCTGGCCGGGACCGGGGACGCGCGGGCCACGCCGGTGCTGGCCGAGGTGCTGGCGGGCCCGGTCGTACCGGACGACCTGGGGCTGGTGGTACCCCACCTGGGCCGCGCGGCCCTGCCGCTCGCTCCGGCGCTGCGGCGCCGGCTCGCCCGCTTGCCGCTCGACGCGTCCGACGTCCAACGGCGGGCCGTTCCCCTGCTGTCGGCCCTCGCCGCACTGGGCGACGCCGAGTCCCTGCCCGCGGTTCTGCGTCTGCTGCGCGGCCTGCCGGACGGGCTGCGGCGGCGTGACTCCGTCACCGAAGCCGCGGCCCGTGCCCTCGGCGCGTTCGGCGGCGGCGCGCGCGAGGCGGTACCGGATCTGCGTGGGCTGCTGGAGACAGACTGCGCCGTCGCGGCGGCGGACGCGCTCTGGTCGGTCACGGGCGACGCGGACGCTGTGCTGCCGGTGCTGCTGCGGGAGCTGACGGGCCCTACGATCGACCGGCGGCGCCGTGCGGCGGCCGTACTGGGCCGGCTGGGCCCGGCGGCCCGTCCGGCTCTGCCCGGGCTGCGCGAGCTGGCCGGTTCCGGAGACGCGTGGGTGCGGGCCACGGCCGCGAGCGCGGTGTGGCGGGCCTCCGGGGAACCGGAAGGGCTCCTCCCCGTCCTCCGCTCCACCTGGGCGGAACACCCGCGCACACGCACAACGATCGCCGCGAGCGTCGCCGCGCTGGGACCGGCGGGTACTCCCCTGCACGACGTGCTCCGGGCCGAACTCGCCTCTCCGCGGCGGCATCGCCCCGACGCCGGCGGTCACGGCATACGCGAGGACCTGGGGTTGCTGCGGATGTGCCGGGAGGCGCTGGCCGGGCAGGCGCACCGGTAGCGCCTCACCCCGTCGTACGCCCCCACATCGGGCCGAAGCGGGCCCACTCCGCGTCCCACCGGTCGATACGGCGGCACTCCAGGCGGCTGCGCAGGGCACGGCCGGCGACCAAGGGTACGACCGCGCCGCCCAGGCCCGCCACCCCGCCGATCAGAAGAGCCCGCACACGGGCCTGGGTCTCCGTGACGGGCCGGGTGACCTGGCGGCCCTCGGCGTCCGTCCACACGGTGACCGGGGTCCCGGCGGCGCTGCCCGCCGGGACCCGCAGCTGGCCGGAGTGCCGGGAACCGTCCGCGGCGGTCCACCGTGCCGTCGCCCACACGTGCTCGGCACGGGACACCCGGGCGTTCTCGGTGGCCGTCCCCGGTGCGCGCTCGGCGAGCCGTGCCACGAGGGGACGCCACTCGACGCGTTCCCGGGCCAGTCCGTCCTCCACGGAACGGCTCACCGTCGTCCCGGCCAGTCCCCCGGCGAGTACGGTGAGCGTCCACACGCCCAGGACGACCCAGGCCTCCACCCTGTCGGCGCGGCGCTTGAGCGGATTGCGCCGCCAGCGCCACAGCCACACCTTCGGACCACGTAACGCCATCGAAGGCCTCCTCCTCACGAGCCCACGACCATCCCGCCGCCCTCCCCATACGGACGGCGGCGCCTGGATGCTCACTGCACCTACCCGTCGTCACCGTCCCCATGGCCCCGTCCCTGCGTGCCCCCCTGTGGGACAGGCCGACGCCGCTGCTGTCTCCTCGCCGCCGACACCCCGCTGACCTGCGGCGGAGCTCGGTCTGGAGGTGACTGTCAGTGGCCGGGTGCAGACTGGCCGGTGTCCGGGACGAAGGCGTCGACGAGGACGCCGCGGAGGTGATCGGCATGACCGAGGTACTGCTCGCCGTGGGCACGCGCAAAGGCCTGTTCATCGGACGCCGGCGAGGTGGCGGCGTCTGGGAGTTCGACGAGAGCCCCTACTTCAACGCGCAGGCCGTGTACTCGGTCGCCATCGACACCCGGGCCGGGGCCCCGCGGCTGCTGGCCGGCGGCGACAGCGCGCACTGGGGCCCGTCCGTGTTCCACTCCGACGATCTGGGCCGCACCTGGACCGAACCGGCCCGTCCGGCGGTCAAGTTCCCCCAGGACACCGGGGCGTCCCTGGAGCGGGTGTGGCAGCTGCACCCGGCCGCCGAGCCGGACGTGGTGTACGCGGGGACGGAACCGGCCGCGCTGTACCGCTCGGAGGACCGCGGGGAGACGTTCGAGCTGGTCCGGCCCCTGTGGGAGCACCCCACGCGGTCGAAGTGGGTGCCGGGTGGCGGCGGTGAGGGCCTGCACACCGTGCTCACCGACGCGCGCGACCCGCGGGCGGTGACGGTCGCCGTCTCGACCGCCGGTGTGTTCCGCACCCTGGACGGCGGCGCGAGCTGGGCACCCTTCAACTCCGGTGTGTCCGCGGTGTTCCTGCCCGACCCGAACCCGGAGTTCGGCCAGTGCGTGCACAAGGTCACGCGGGACGCCGCCACCCTGGACCGGCTGTATCTGCAGAACCACTGGGGGGTGTACCGCAGCGACGACGCGGGCGCCCACTGGACGGACATCGGCGAGGGCCTGCCGTCCACCTTCGGCTTCGCGGCGGTGGCGCATCCGCACAGGGGCGACACGGCGTACGTCTTCCCGGTCAACGCCGACGCCGACCGGGTCCCGGCCGATCACCGGTGCCGGGTCTACCGGACGGCGGACGCGGGCCAGAGCTGGGAGCCGCTCTCGACGGGCCTGCCCCAGGAGGACCACTACGGCACGGTGCTGCGCGACGCGATGTGCACGGACGACGCCGACCCGGCGGGCGTCTACTTCGGCAACCGCAACGGCGAGGTGTTCGCGTCCGCGGACGACGGCGACAGCTGGCAGCAGCTCGCCCAGCACCTGCCGGACGTGCTGTGCGTGCGAGCCGCGCTCGTCGGCTGAGGCGCGGACGCGGCGGGGGCGAGGCTGCGCACAGGCGTTGGCCACCGGTTGATCGCCGCTGCCGGTACGGCAGTAGGGTGACGCCCGTGGCACCACGACCCTTGCATGAAATCGTCGAAGCGGGCTGGGCGAAGGCCCTGGAACCGGTGGCCCAACGCATCGCCGCGATGGGGGACTTCCTCCGCGCGGAGATCGCCGCGGGACGCACCTACCTCCCGGCCGGGCCGAACGTCCTGCGGGCCTTCCAGCAGCCCTTCGACGACGTACGGGTCCTGATCGTCGGTCAGGACCCGTACCCCACTCCGGGGCACGCGGTGGGGCTGTCGTTCTCGGTCGCGCCCGAGGTGCGGCCGCTGCCCGGCAGCCTCATCAACATCTACCGCGAGCTGAACAGCGACCTGGGGCTCCCCCAGCCGTCCAGCGGTGACCTCACGCCGTGGACGCAGCAGGGCGTGCTGCTGCTCAACAGGGCTTTGACCACCGCCCCGCGCAAGCCCGCCGCCCACCGCGGCAAGGGCTGGGAGGAGGTCACGGAGCAGGCCATCCGGGCTCTGGCGGGGCGCGGCAAGCCGCTGGTGTCCATCCTGTGGGGCCGTGACGCCCGCAATCTGCGTCCGCTCCTCGGCGACCTGCCCTCCGTCGAGTCCGCCCACCCCTCCCCCATGTCGGCGGACCGGGGCTTCTTCGGCTCCCGCCCGTTCAGCCGGGCCAACGATCTGCTGATCCGCCAGGGCGGCCAACCGGTGGACTGGCGCCTGCCGTGAGCGGGGTGTCGGAGGAGTCCGGGTTCCTCGCCGTGGACTCCGGCGGTTCCGGGCTCCGGGCCGTGGTGGGGACCGCCGAGCGCGGACCGCTGGCTCGGCGGGCGTCCTGCGAGCCGGTCCGCACGGGCGACCGGGGCATCGACCCCGGGCACTTCATGGCGCGACTCGTGCCGCTGGTGCGCGCGTTGACCGCCGAGGCGGGAGCGGTGCCGCTGACCGCCGTCGCCGTCGGCGCGGCCGGGCTGGCCTCCCTGGGCGACGGGCTGCGCGCCGAACTGCCGGGCGCCCTGGCCCGGGAGTGGGGCGTGCGCAGGGTCGCACTGGCCGCCGACGCCGTGACCGCGTACGTGGGTGCGCTCGGGCCGCGGCCCGGTGCCGTGATCGCCGGCGGCACGGGACTGATCGCGGTGGGTACGGACCTGACCGGCTGGCGGCGTGCGGACGGCTGGGGGCATCTGCTCGGCGACTGCGGGAGCGGCGCCTGGATCGGGCGGGCCGGTCTCGAGGCCGCGCTGCGCTCCCACGACGGGCGCGAGGGCGGCTCGGCCCGGCTGCTGGCCTGCGCCGAGGAGGTGTTAGGGCCCGTCGCCGGGCTGCCCGGCGCCCTGTATCCCCGTGCCGACCGTCCCGCCCTGCTCGCCTCCTTCGCGCCCCGCGTGGCCGCCTGCGCCGACGAGGACCCCGTCGCCGCGGGCATCCTGCGGGAAGCCGCCCGGCACATGGCCGGCTCCGCGGCGGCCGTGTGCCCCTCCGGCGGTGAGCCGCGCGTCGCCGTCACCGGCGGCCTGTTCAAGCTGGGCGATCCGCTGCTCGGGCCGTTGGACGAGGAACTGACGCGGCGGCTCCCGCAGGTTCGGCGGGTGCCGGCCGAAGGCGATCCGCTGCACGGCTCGGTGCGCATCGCGGCGGAACTGAGCACGGGTCCGCTCACGCTGCCGGGCGACGAGACGATGCTGTACGTGACCACGGGGTCGGGTGATTGATCCGATCACATCCCATCCGTACGTAACACATCAGACAAAACCGGACGGATACCGCTCACCTGCACCCTCCCCGAACAGGGGAACCCAAGAAGCCAGTAACATGCGGCGCCATGAGTTCCCCCACTGGGCCCGCGGATGGCCTGCCCGTACGAATGCCGCGCCCCCGCCAGCCCGGACGGCACCGCCGTCCCGAGCCGCTGGTTGCTCCCGAGGGCGCGCCGGCGCTCGTCCTCGTCGTGCCGGGGACGCCCAGTAGCGCCACGCGCAGCCTCGCCGACGAGGTCGTGAGCATCGCCCGCTCCGAGCTGCCCGGCCTCGACGCCCGCATCGGGTACCTCGACGGGGACAACGCGGAGTTCCCCACGCTGCAGGCCGTGCTCGTGCACGCCGCCGAGGAGCGCACGGCCCGTTTCGAGCAGGCCCGCGCCGCCGGCATGGACGTCAAGATGCCCGACGGCCCCGTCGCCGTCGTCGTGCCGCTGCTCGCCGGCCCGGACAGCGCGCTGCTGCGCCGGGTCCGCCAAGCCCTCATGGAAAGCCGGGTCGCCGCCGAGCTGACCGACGTCCTCGGCCCGCACCCGCTGCTCGCCGAGGCGCTGCACGTGCGGCTGTCCGAGGCCGGTCTGGCCCGTGCGGACCGTGCTCGGCTGTTCACCGTGGCGACCGCCGCGGACGGCATCGTGCTGGCGTCGGTGGGCGGCGACGAGGCCGTGCAGGCGGCCGGGATCACGGGCATGCTGCTGGCCGCGCGCCTCGCCGTGCCGGTGATGGCCGCGGCCCTGGACCAGGAGGGCTCCATCGCGTCCGTCGCCGAGCAGCTGCGCTCCTCCGGCTCGCAGCAGTTGGCGCTCGCGCCGTATCTGATCGGCCCGGAGATCGAGCCGGGCCTGATCGAGGAGGCCGCGAAGGAGGCGGGCTGCTCCGCCGCCGAGTCGCTCGGCCCGTACCCGGCGATCGGCAAGCTGGCCCTGGCCAAGTACACGACGGCGCTGGGCATCGCTCCGCAGCAGGCGCAGAGCACGCCTGCGCGCTGACGCGAGGCGCTGCGCGCTACGCCGAGAAGGCCCGCTCCGGGATTCTGAGCGGGCCTTCGCCGTCGGGGTGGGTGTCCGGCGGGGTGTGTCGCGCCCCCTGCTCAGGCGAGGGCCACGCAGGACGCGGCCGGCACCCTGATCGAGCCGCCGTGTCGCGGGACGCCCGTGAGCGGGTCGACCGCGAACCACGTCACGTCACCGGAGCGCTCGTTGGCGACGTACAGGAAGCCGCCGGAGGCGGCGAGGGCGCGCGGCCAGTGGCCGCCGCACCGCACCGTGGTGACGAGCCGCAGCCCTTCGCCCCGCACGGCGAGCACGGACAGGACGTCCTCGCCACGGGTGGCGGTCCACACGAAGCGGCCGTCGGGCGAGGTGACGATGCCCGACGGGTAGGCGTCGCCCGCCGGTGCGCCGGGCAGGACCGGGGTTTCGGACAGCGGCGTGAGGACGCCTTCCGCCGCGTCCCAGCGGCACACGGTGACAGAGGGGCTCAGTTCGTTGACGACGTAGGCGTACGAGCCGTCCGGGTGGAAGACCAGGTGACGCGGACCCGAACCGGGGCGCAGGGCGGTCTCCCGGTACAGGGCGAGGGCGCCGTCCACCAGCGTGCACACCCGCACCGAGTCCGTGCCGAGGTCCACGCTGACGGCCCAGCGGCCGCTCGGGTCGGGCTGCACCTGGTGGGCGTGCGGCCCCTGCTGGCGGGGCGCGTGCGGCCCGGCGCCGGTGTGCCGGAGCACGCCGGAAGCGGACCGCGCGAGGGTGCCGTCGGGGCGGACAGGGATCGCGGTGACACTGCCGGAGCCGTAGTTGGCGGTCAGGACGTGCCCCGCGAACAGGGTGAGGTGGGTCGGTCCGCTGCCGCCGACCGGCACGGGCCGCCCGGCCGGCTCGGGCTTGTCACCGGCCACCCGGTACGCGGCCACCGTGCCCTCGGCCGTCTCACTGACCGCGTACAGCGTCTCCCCGTCGTCGGCGAGGGCCAGGTAGGAGGGGTCCGGGACGGCCTCCACACTGCTCAGGACGGTCAGTGCGCCGCTGCCGGCGTCGACCTCCGCCGTCACGATCCCGGGGCCGCCGGCCGCCGTGAACGACCCGATGAAGGCCCGTCGTCTGCCGTCCGCCACCGCTGTTCCCTCTCGACCGTCTCGTCCGCGCGCCGTCCGGAGGGACCGCGCAGCCGATCATGCAAGGTCTAGACCATACGGTCAAGGGGTGGTTCGCCCAGTCGGACCCGGCGTCGCAGAGGTGCGCGGAGCCCCGGGCCGTCGGCGCCAGTGCCTGCCAGGCAGCAGAAGTACCTCGGCTCGGGTCGGCTCGGCCGAGGCGCGCTCCAAGCCCTCACGAGCGCCCGGAAGGGCCCGCCGGTGACGTCCGCGACGGGCGGGCCGGCTCGACGACGCCCCCGAGCCACGCCGCGGCCCGGCCAGACCCCGAACCGGCGGGCTCGCGCAACAAGCGGGTCGCCTCGGCCGAGACGCGTTCAGGGGCGTGGAGTCTCCGTCAGGCCCCCACCAGCGGCGAGCCCGACGGTGTACGCAGGGGGCGGGCCAGTTCGGTCAGGGCTCGTTCCAGGCCGTGCAGATGAGCCAGGGCGGGTTCCGCGTGGGGCGACCCGTCCGCGTGGAGCGCGATGTCCCTGCCCTCGGTGAGGGCTTCGACGGCCGCCTCCACCCGTCGGCAGGCCGTGGCCAGGCGGGTGTCGTGGGAGGCCTCCGGGTCGGCGGCGACGGCTGCCAGGCCGCGGATCTCCCGGGCACAGGCGTCGAGCAGGTCCAGGACGTGCCGGGCCCGGCGCTTGCGGCCGAGCATCGGGTTCAGCGGATGCACGAGCGGGGCGACCGAGAGCCGTACGCGGGCGAGGAGCTGCTCCAGCTCCGCCACCCGAGGGGCGGGGTCGGCGTCGGCCGCACCCGCGAGCCGCCGGGCGGTCTCGACGGCGCAGGCGTGCACGCAGCGCAGGGCCCGCCGGATCCAGGCGTCGGTGATGCTGTGGGTGGTGACGGGCAGGACGAGGATCACGGCGAGGGCGGCGCCGAGCGCCCCGACGCCGGTCTCGGCGAGCCGCAGGGCTAGCAGGTCCGGGCCGAGCACGCCCAGGAGGCCGTAGAGCAGTCCGGCGAGGAGGGTGACCCAGAGCATCATCCACGTGTAGGACACGGCGGCCGTGTAGAAAATGCCGAAGACGCAGACGGCGGCGAGAGCGGCCGTGACGGCGGGGTCACCGTGCACGGGCAGGGCCACGAGCAGGCCGAGGCCGATGCCGATGACCGTGCCGAGCAGCCGCCGGAAGCCGCGGACCAGGGTCTCGCCGCGCGAGGTGGTGTTGACGAAGATCCACCAGGTGGCGCCGACGGCCCAGTACCAGCGCTGCCCGGACACCAGCTGGCCCACGACGAGGGCGAAGCCGGCTCCGGCGGTCGCCTGGATCGCCTGGCGGGTGGTGACCCGGGCCAGGCCCTGTCTCTTATACACCTCTGACGCTGCCGACGAACTCTAGGGTGTAGATC
>NZ_POUC01000859.1 GCF_002891435.1 Streptomyces cahuitamycinicus | reverse complement strand
ATAAGAGACAGGGTCGTAGGGGTGCGGGCGTGCCGGGGCATCAAGGTGCGGGGCGAAATCCCCGTCACGGCGTGCCGGGCCATCGAGAGCCGAGCCCCCATCACGGCGGGCCGGTTCGTCGGTGTGCGAGGCCGGGTCCAAGTCACGCCCTGCCTGGCCAACAAGGTGCGGGGCCAGGTCCCCATCACGGCGTGCCGGGCCATCGAGAACCGAGCTCCCATCACGGCGTGCCGGTTCGTCGGTATGCGAGGCCGGGTCCAAGTCACGGCGTGCTGGGGCAGCAAAGTCCGGGTCCGGGTCCAAGTCACGGCGTGCTCGGGCAGCAAAGTCCGGGTCCGGATCACTACGTGCCGGGTCATCGGTGCGCAGGGCCGGGTGCGAGTCACCGGGCAACGAGTCGCTCGTCCCGGTCGGGGCGGCCGAGGGTTGCGGCCGGGGTTCCGGGCTGTCGGCGGTGCCGGGCCTCTCCGGACCCTCGTCGTCGGGGCCGTACAGCAGGTCGGCCATGCGAGAGGACCGGCCCCGCGGTCCGGTCGCCGGCTCATCGTCGTCGGTCTCCGTGTCCGTGTCCGCCAGGTCCGGCATCCGGAAGGCGTCGGACAGCAACTGCCGTACGTCACGCGCCCGGCCGGTGGCGTCCGCGCCCGCCCGTCGGGCAGCCGCTGCCCTGTCGTCCACGGCACTCTGCCGAGCCCGCCGCCTGCGTCGAACTCCCTCCCGCTCTGTCTCCTCCCGGGCCCGCCGCGCGTCGTCCCGCGCCGCGCGCAGCGCCTCGCGCGCGACGTCCGCCGCGCGTGGCTCGGTACCCGCCTGGGCAGCGGTTCGCGCGGGGGGCGCACCGGCCGGGGTGGCCCCTGCCGGGCTCGTCTGCGGGCCGCCGGACGTGCGTGACCTGGGCGTCGCGGCCGCCGCGGTGTCCCCGGGCGCGCCTGCGATGCGGGGCGCGTCGGCGACCTCCGGCCCTCCACTCGACCCGGCGCCCTCCAGCCCTCCGTCCGACCCGGCGACCGACTCGGGGGCAGTCGTGCCGTCCTGCCCACCAGCCTCTTCGGAGTCTCCGGCGCCCCCGGCCCCCTCCGTGGCTGTCTCTCATACACATCTGACGCTGCCGACGAACTCTAGGG
>NZ_POUC01000858.1 GCF_002891435.1 Streptomyces cahuitamycinicus | reverse complement strand
CGGAGATGTGTATAAGGGACAGTCGCCCCGGTCAGCAACTGCCCGCTGATCCCCACCAGCAGCTCCGCGAGCATCGCGTCCTTGCCCGCGAAGTGCCGGTACAGCCCGGGTCCGCTGATCCCGACCGCGGCGCCTATCTCGTCGACCCCGACCCCGTGGAAGCCCCGCTCGGCGAAGAGCCGGGCAGCCTCCTTGAGGATCTGCTCGCGTCGGGTGGGGGCGTCGGTTCTCGTGGCCATGAAATCAATTCTAGACAGGGAGGTTAGCGGTCGTTAACCTGAAGGAAATGCGTTAACGCTCATTAACAAGGTGAGGGGACCCGCAGGATGCACGAGGCACCGGAGCTCACGAGCGCGGCAGACCCCGCGTCGGAGGCCTTTCGGGCCAACGAGGAGGCGCACCGCACCCTCGTGGAGGAGCTGCGCGCCAAGCTCGCCGCCGCCGCGCAGGGCGGTGGCGAGAAGGCCCGCGCCCGCCACACCGCGCGCGGCAAGCTGCTCCCCCGCGACCGTGTGGACACCCTCCTCGACCCGGGCTCGCCGTTCCTGGAACTGGCCCCGCTCGCGGCCGACGGGATGTACGAGGGCCAGGCCCCGGCCGCCGGAGTCATCGCCGGCATCGGCCGGGTCAGCGGCCGCGAGACGGTGGTCATCGCCAACGACGCCACGGTCAAGGGCGGCACGTACTACCCGATGACGGTGAAGAAGCACCTCCGCGCCCAGGAGGTCGCCCTCGACAACCGCCTCCCCTGCGTCTACCTGGTGGACTCGGGCGGCGCCTTCCTCCCCATGCAGGACGAGGTCTTCCCCGACCGGGACCACTTCGGCCGCATCTTCTACAACCAGGCCCGCATGTCCGGCGCCGGCATCCCCCAGATCGCCGCCGTCCTCGGCTCGTGCACGGCCGGCGGGGCGTACGTCCCGGCGATGAGCGACGAGGCGGTGATCGTCCGCAACCAGGGCACGATCTTCCTGGGCGGCCCGCCCCTGGTGAAGGCGGCCACCGGCGAGGTCGTCACCGCGGAGGAGCTCGGCGGCGGTGAGGTCCACTCCCGCGTCTCTGGCGTCACGGACCACCTCGCGGAGAACGACGCGCACGCCCTGCGCATCGTCCGCACCATCGTCTCCACCCTCCCCG
>NZ_POUC01000857.1 GCF_002891435.1 Streptomyces cahuitamycinicus | reverse complement strand
ACCCGCGGCTAGACCGACACCAGCACCACGAGATCCGCCGCCACCACCAACGCGCCCCCCAGCAGGAACCCGGCCAGCAGCCGCGCGCGGAGCCTGCGGTACACCCCCTCGTACTCGCCCCGCAGTTCCTCACCCCGCCGGGCCGTGCGCTGCCACGAGGCCCGGGCGAGGCCGAGATGCTCCGCCGCGAACTGCCGCTCCACCTGCGCCCGTTGCGCCTCCGTCAGCCAGTCGAGCCCGGCGGCGAAGCGGGCGGCGGCGGTACGGGCCTCCTCGTGCGCGGCGGCGGCCAGCAGATGGCCCTCGACGGCGTTGTGGAACGCCCGCACATCCACGGGGAGCCCTTCCATGGCGGTCACCGGAGCGTCAACTCCCGCTCCGCCGCGGCGATGGCGTCATGGTGCAGGTCGAACGCCGGGGACTCGCTGCGGATCTTCGGCAGGGCGACGAAGTTGTGGCGCGGCGGCGGGCAGGAGGTCGCCCACTCCAGGGAGCGGCCGTAGCCCCACGGGTCGTCGACCTCGACCTTCTCGCCGTACTTCGCCGTCTTCCACACGTTGTAGAAGAACGGCAGCATCGACATGCCGAGCAGGAACGAGAAGACGCTCGACACCGTGTTGAGGGTCGTCAGGCCCTCCACCGCCAGATAGTCGGGGATCCGCCGCTGCATGCCCTGGGCGCCCAGCCAGTGCTGGACCAGGAACGTGCCGTGGAAGCCGATGAACAGCGTCCAGAACGTGATCTTCCCGAGGTGCTCGTCCAGCATCCTGCCGGTGAACTTCGGCCACCAGAAGTGGAAGCCGGAGAACATCGCGAACACGACCGTCCCGAAGATCACGTAGTGGAAGTGCGCGACCACGAAGTACGAGTCGGAGACGTGGAAGTCGATGGGCGGCGAAGCCAGCAGCACTCCCGTGAGCCCGCCGAAGACGAACGTGATCAGGAAGCCGGTCGCCCACAGCATCGGCGTTTCGAACGACAGGCTTCCGCGCCACATGGTGCCGAGCCAGTTGAAGAACTTGACGCCGGTCGGGACGGCGATGAGGAACGTCATGAAGGAGAAGAACGGCAGCAGCACACCGCCGGTGACGTACATGTGGTGGGCCCACACCGTCACGGACAGACCCGCGATCGCGATGGTCGCGCCGATCA
>NZ_POUC01000856.1 GCF_002891435.1 Streptomyces cahuitamycinicus | reverse complement strand
GGGCGGGCGTCCCACCGAGCGCGGGCGGCCCGGGGGAGCGGCCGGTGCGGCCACCGCCGGGACTCCGGCCGGTGCGGCACGTGAGCTGTTCCCGGACCCGGTGGCCCTGGCGCGCGAGGTCTTCCCGGACCCGGCCGGCATGGCGTACGAGATCATTCCGGACCCGGTCCGGGCAGCGCGTGAGCCTTTCCCCGAGCCGGCCCGTGAGGCACGTGAGGTCTTTCCGGATCCGGATCCGGTTCGTACAGCGGGTGGGACCTTCCCCGTGCAGACCCAGGGGCATGGGTCCTTCACGGACCCGGTCGCCCTCGCCGGCACCGTCGGGGAGTCGTTCACCGATCCGGGCGGCCCGGCGGACGCGCCGCCCCCTCCCGCGGCGGACGCCGCGGGCGCACCCGTGAACCGGGCCCACGCCGTGGTCACGGCCGACGAGGGTCGCTCCGTACCGCCGCCCGTCTCCGCACCCCCGGGCCCCCGGACCGCGGCCCGAAGATCCGCCCACAGGACGGCCCGCCGTGCCGCCCGGCGGCGCATCCTGACGGTGAGCGGCCTCGTCGTCCTGCCGCTGGTCCTGTGGTCCACCGGCAACTCCGGCGACGGCGCCCCGGCCGGTGCCGACCGGCCCGCCGGGGAAGCACCCGACTCCGAGGCGGGCGGGGAGACCACCGACCCGTCCTGGGCCGGGGCGGAGGACGCCGGGAAGAGCGCCCTGCGCGGACGGCTGCACAACGTCGCCTCGGGCCTGTGCGTGGGCATCGACGGCAAGAAGGCCGTCGAGGACGGCGAGGCCGAACTCACGCCCTGCTCGGCGGACGCCGCCCAGCAGTGGACGTACGAGACCGACGGCCTGCTGCGCAATGGTGCCGCCCCCGACCTGTGCCTGGACTCGCAGCTGGGCTACTCGGTGCGGCTGGCCCCCTGCGCGGGCGCGTCCCGGCCGAACCCGAAGAACATCCGCTACGACTTCACCCTCCAGGGCGCCCTCGTGCCCCGCTGGGACCAGGACCTCGCTCTGGCCCCGGCCGCGACCAACGGCTCGGGAGCCCTGGTCCTCAAGGCCCGGACGGACGACGAGGCCCAGCGGTGGGTGATCGACACCTCCAAGGCCGACCTCCAGATGGAGGCCGTCAACTGGAACGCGGCCGCTCCGGCCC
>NZ_POUC01000855.1 GCF_002891435.1 Streptomyces cahuitamycinicus | reverse complement strand
GTGCCCGGGGCCGTGGTGGGGGCCGGGACGGTGATCAGCCCGGAGCAGGTCGCGCAGGCGGTGTCCGCGGGCTCCCGCTTCCTGGTCAGTCCTGGCTGGACGGACGTCCTGCTGGCGGCGATGCGGGCGTCCGGGGTGCCGTTCCTGCCGGGGGTGTCGACCGCGTCCGAGGTCGTGGCGCTGCTGGAGCTCGGGGTGCGGGAGATGAAGTTCTTCCCGGCTCAGGCCGCGGGCGGCACGGCGTATCTGAGGTCGCTGTCGGGGCCGTTGCCGCAGGCGCGGTTCTGCCCGACGGGCGGGATCGGCCCGGACTCGGCCCCGGACTATCTGGCGCTGCCCAACGTGGGCTGTGTGGGCGGGAGCTGGATGCTGCCGCAGGACGCGGTCTCGGCCCGCGACTGGGGCCGGGTCGAGGCGCTGGCCCGTGCGGCGGCGGCGCTCAGCGCAGGTGGGACGTGTCGTTGAGGAGGCGGACGCTGGCGTTGCCGTCCGCGTAGTACGCGACGACCGAGAGGGAAGCGGCGGACAGTTCCATGCGGAACAGGGACTCCGGCGGGGCGCCCAGGGCGAGCCGGACGAGCGTCTTGATCGGGGTCACGTGCGTGACGAGCAGAACCGTTCGGCCCGCGTGGGCCGCGACCAGTTTGTCGCGGGTGGCGGCGAGCCGGGTGGCCGTCGCCGCGAAGCTCTCGCCGCCGCCGGTGGGTTCGGCGTCCGGGGAGGCCAGCCAGGCGTTGAGGTCGTCGGGGTGGCGCTCGCGCACCTCGGCGAAGGTGAGTCCCTCCCAGGCGCCGAAGTCGGTCTCGCGCAGCCCGTCGTCGATGCCGACGTCGAGCCCGAGCCGGGCGGCGACGATCCCGGCGGTCTCCCGCGTACGGGCGAGCGGCGACGCCACGACGGCCTGGATGGTGCCCCGCCGGGCCAGCATCGCGGCGGCCCGCTCGGCCTGTTCCCGGCCGGTGGCGGAGAGGGAGGGGTCGGTTCCGCCGCTGCCGGAGAACCGCTTCTGGGGCGTCAACGGCGTCTCGCCGTGGCGCAGCAGCACGAAGGTCGCCGGGGCTCCCATATCGGCGGGGGCCCAGCCGGGCGCGGCGACGACCTGGGCGGCCCGGGCATCGGCACCGGCACCGGCAGTCGCAGCACCGCTGTCGGCCTCCACCCCACCC
>NZ_POUC01000854.1 GCF_002891435.1 Streptomyces cahuitamycinicus | reverse complement strand
CGGTGCCGGCGGCGTCGTCCGCGGCGGTGCCGGCGGCGTCGTCCGTGGCGGTGGTGACCGGGTCCGGGCGGGGCCCGGCCTCGACGGCGCGGGCGTCGGGGCCCGGGCCGGAGGTCAGGCGCAGGAGGCTCAGGGCGCCCGCGGCGAGGGCCAGGCCGCCGGCGGCGAGCAGGACCTTGCGGGGGCGGGGCTTGCGGTGACGGCCCCGGGCGCGGGAGGTTTCGGCCGCAGCCGGCTGGTCCCACGAGCCGACCGCGGCCGGCTCCCGGGGTGCGGGCGGCTCCCGGCGGCGGGGTGCCATGCCGGCCCCGGTGGCCTGGTGCGGCTTCGGCGGCGTGTTCGTCGTCATCACGGTCCCTCCCCGATGCACCTGCGCCCCCTGTGCGCCGTGGGGGACGCACGCTATGCGCTCCCATGGGCGTTTGGGCCGGAGTTGCGGCGACGTCACTCGAACGGGTTGCCGGGGGTGGTGAGGGCCGGAGGTATCCGCCCTTTCGCGGGTGGGGTGCGGCTGCGATGATCGATGCGTCGACCTAGTTAACCCGCGTTAACCGGAGGGTGTCATGAGTGAGGAACGGTTCGGGGAGTTCGTGCTGGTGCGGCGGCATGAGCAGGGGCATGTCGCGGAGCTCGTCCTCGACCGGCCCAAGGCCATGAACGCGGTGTCGACGGAGATGGCGCGCTCCATCGCCGGGGCGTGTACGGCGCTCGGTGAGGACCGCGAGGTACGGGCCGTCGTCCTGACCTCGACGCACGAGCGGGCGTTCTGCGTCGGGGCCGATCTGAAGGAGCGGAACTCGTTCAGCGACGCGGATCTGCTGCGGCAGCGGCCGGTGACGCGGGGGGCGTACACCGGGGTACTGGAGTTGCCGGTGCCGACGGTGGCGGCGGTGCACGGGTTCGCACTCGGAGGCGGGTTCGAGCTGGCGCTGGCGTGTGACGTGATCGTCGCGGACCGGACGGCGGTGGTGGGGCTGCCGGAGGTGTCGGTCGGGGTGATCCCCGGGGGCGGGGGGACGCAGTTGCTGCCGCGGCGGGTCGGAGCGGCCCGGGCGGCCGAGCTGATCTTCTCCGCGCGGCGGGTGGAGGCCGCGGAGGCGGGAGAGTCGGGGCTGGTCGATCACCTGGTGGAGGAGGGGCGGGACCGGGAGGCGGCGCGCTGGCCCGTGC
>NZ_POUC01000853.1 GCF_002891435.1 Streptomyces cahuitamycinicus | reverse complement strand
GCCGTAGGGGAGGGCACCAGGGGGGTCCGCCAGGTACGTCAGGGGAGGCCCACCATGACCGTGCAGCTGAACCACACCATCGTCGCCGCCCACGACAAGCGCGCCTCGGCCCGGTTCCTCGCCGACATCCTGGGGCTCGACGTGAGTCCGCCCTACGGCCCGTTCCTCCCGGTCGAGATCCCCAACGGCGTGACACTCGACTTCATGGACAGCCCTGGTGCCATCACGCCGCAGCACTACGCCTTCCTCGTCTCCGAGGACGAGTTCGACGAGATCTTCGGCCGCATCAAGGAAGCCGGCCTGACGTACTGGGCGGACCCGTTCCACAGCCGTCCCGGCGAGATCAACCACAACGACGGCGGCCGTGGGACCTACTTCGACGACCCAGACGGCCACCGTCTGGAGATCATCACAAGGCCCTACGGCAGCGGCGGCTGAGCCACCCGCACCCTCGCGTGTCACATCGTCGAGCCGCCGCACGTCATACCGGCGAAAGGCGATCACACGGCGAGAACTGGGGAGCAGTCATGACATCACCGATCCTGGTCACCGGCGGCACGGGCACCCTGGGCGGCCACGTCGTCCCGCTGCTGCGCGCCTCCGGCCACGACGTGCGGATCCTCACCCGGCACGCCCGCCCCGCCACGGACGGCATCGCGTACGTCACCGGCGACCTGCTCAAGGACGTGGGCGTCGAAGCCGCCGTGGACGGAGTGGAGACCGTGCTGCACCTGGCCGGCGGCCCCAAGGGCGACGACGAGGCGACCCGCGCCCTGGTACGCGCCGCGTCCCGGGCCGGCGTACGCCACCTGCTCTACATCTCGGTCATCGGCGCCGACCGGGTCCCGCTGGCCTGGATGCGGACGAAACTGGAGTCGGAGCGGGCCGTCGCCGGCTCGGGCATCCCATGGACGACCCTGCGCGCGGCCCAGTTCCACGACCTCGCGTTCACCATGGTCGAGAAGATGGCGAGGCTGCCGGTGTTCCCGGTCCCCGGCGGCCTCCGGCTCCAGCCGGTCGACTCGCGCGAGGTCGCCGCCCGCCTCGCGGAACTGACCCTCGGCGCCCCGTCCGGCCTTGTCCCGGACCTGACCGGGCCGGACGTCCACGACCTCGCCGCCCTGGCCCGCCCCTACCTCCACCTGCGCGGCAGGAGCCGCCCCATGCCTGTCCCTTATACACATCTCCGAGCCCACGAGACTAGCGCCCACC
>NZ_POUC01000852.1 GCF_002891435.1 Streptomyces cahuitamycinicus | reverse complement strand
GGCGTAGGGGGGTGCCGTACGTTGACGGGCCGTGCGGGGAGGTGCCGTACGTTGACGGGCCGTGCGGGGGCGGGGCCCGGCTACCGTCCCGCGGTGCCGTGGGCGATCGTCGTGACCCGCTCGCTCTCCACCCGCTTGTCCAGCACGCCGTCCCCGGCCTGGTCGAGATGCCGGCACAGCACCACCGAACCGCCCGTGGCCAGCGGCCCGTACAGCCCCGCGTTCAGCCCTTCCCACGTGTCGTACGGCAGCCCCGACAGGATCCGCGACCCCGGCCCGGTCAGGCCCAGTGCCGTCGCCTCGGCCCGGGCCCGCTCGACCACCTGGGCCCCGCTGAACTCCCGACCGGCCACGATCAGCGCGGGCGCCTCCGGATCCACGGGTACGTACGGCACGAACCGGTCACCCTGCCCCGGGACTTCCACCGCGTAGTCGGTGAACCCGTCGGGAGCCTGCGGAAACCGCCCGCCGAGCGGCCGCAGCGCCATCGCGATCCGCGTGCCGGAGCAGGCCCGCGCCTCCTCCAGGCGGTCCGGCCCGCTCACCACGACATCGGCCGCCCGGGCATCCCCGGAGACGTCCGCGACGACGCCCACCGACGCGCACGCCAGCAGCCACACCGCCGTCTGCCAGTGCGCGGGCAGCAGCAGCGCCACCCGGTCCCCGGGCTCGACGGACAGCTCGTCCTGCAGGAGGTTGGCGGTCTTGGCCACCCAATTGGCGAAGGTGGCCACGGACAGTTCGACACGTTCGCCCGTGGCGTCGTCGTAGAAGGTCACCAGGGGACGTCCCGGATCCGCGGCGAGCGCGGAACCCAGCAGGTCGGCGGGGGTGCGATCGGTGGCGTTCATCCGCGCAAGCGTACGCGGCGCACGACCCTGCGCCCAACGGCCCGGCCACCGCCCGCCGGACATCCGCCACCGGTTCGGCTGAACCCGGCCGACAGTCCGTCACATCCCCAATGGACAGACTTGTATGACTATGTCCAAGATCAGGGGCATGCGTGGATTCCTTGCTTCCTCGATCGGTGTCACCTGTGCGGCCGCTCTGGCCCTTCCCCTCACTCCTCCGGCCGTCGCGGCGACGGCGAGACCGGTGCCGGCCACGGAAGCCGCGGCGACGGCGAGATCCTCCCCCCACGAGGGGGAACCGGCCACGACCCCGACCGGCCGGCGGGCGGCCGAGCCGTACGCCGCCGGCAGCACCCAGTCCCTCCCGCTCGAACCCCTCACCCC
>NZ_POUC01000851.1 GCF_002891435.1 Streptomyces cahuitamycinicus | reverse complement strand
AGATGTGTATAAGCGACAGGTTCCTGGCCGACCGACTCCGCGGGCAGAGCGGCCGGTTCCTGGCCGACCGACTCCGCGGGCAGAGCGGCCGGTTCCTGGCCGACCGACTCCGCGGGCAGAGCGGCCGGTTCCTGGCCGAACGACTCCGCGGGCAGAGCGGCCGGTTCCTGGCCGACCGGCTCGGCGACCGGAGTGGCGACGACCTGGCCAGGGGCTTCAGGGCCAGGGGTGCCGGGTTGCGAAGCCGTCGTCTCGGGCTCCTGCGCTACCGCGACCGGCGTGGCGTCAGTTGCCGCAGGGGGCTGGGGCGCAGCCTCCGCGGCGGTGGCCTCCGGCTCCGGTGCGGCGGCCTCGGAGGCTTCCGTGGCCGGGCTCGGTGCGGCGGCGGCCTCGGGGGCAACGCCCACGCCCGCCGCCGGCACCTGCGCAACGGCCTCCGGGGCTGCTGCGTCGGGGGCGTGAGCGGCGGCGTCCGGTACCGGGGCGGGGGCCTCGGGCGGAGTGACGACGGCGAACTCCGGGGCGGCGGCAGCCTCAGGGAACGGGACCGCTTCCGGGACCTGACCGGCCTCCGGGGCAGGAGCCGGCGCGGCGGCCTGCTCGGCGACCGCCACCGGGCTCTGTCCGTCGGCGGCGTCCGGTACGGGGAACTCCGAGGAGACACCGGCAGGTGCACCGCCCTGCGCAGAGCCGTCCACGGCGGGCCCGGGCTCCGAAGCCGACGACACGGCAACCGCCGGGGCGGCTACGGTGCCGGCCTGGGCGGCGGCCGCTCGCTCCTCCGCGTCCATGCCCGGCTCCACGGCGTCCGCCCCCGGTACGGGCATGACCTGCTCCGCGGCGGCCACGGGGGCTCCGTCCGGGCCGACGCCCGCACCCGCGGGGCCGGGCTCGGCCATCTGACCGGCCTCAGCCGCAGCTGCCTGGGCCTCGGCAGGGCCGACGCCCGGACCGTCGGGGTCACCCCCATAGACCTGTCCGGCCTCGGCCGGTGCCGGAGGTGCCGTGTGGCTGGTCTCCGTCATCTCACTGGTCGTGACCGCCTGGGCCGGTCCCGTCGGCTCCGCAGCCGTTGGCTCCGCCGCCGGAACAACCGTTTCCGCAGGCGCCGCCCCGGCGCTCACCGAGGCCGGGGGCGTACCCGGTACGCCCCAGGGGGCGGCGGGCTGCGCGGGCATCTCGGGAGCG
>NZ_POUC01000850.1 GCF_002891435.1 Streptomyces cahuitamycinicus | reverse complement strand
GGGCGGGGGTTCAGTCCTCGTCGATCCCGAGATACGCCTGTCCGCCCGCGCCAGCGACCACGTCACCGACGGGCTTCCTCTCGATCTGCACGCCGCCCTCCGGGGTCCAGGTGGCGATGTGCGCGAGGTCGGAGACGTCGGCGACGGGGCTCTGCCCGTTCTCCTCGCCGGGCTCCCAGTCGCCTTCGTGCCATGCCTTGGCGTCGTCGGCGAACTGGCCTTCCCTGTCGGCCGTGACCGGGCCGCAGAACCAGACGGTTTCCCCCTCCCCCCGTGTGAGGTAGACGCCTCCGGCGTTGTCCTCGTACGCCTTGATGCTGGTGGTGCTGGCCATGGCTTCGCTCCCTCGGCTGTGGTGGGTTCTGGTGTAGCGGACGGCACTGACAGCCGGGGCGTCCCTTGGTGAACCAGGACGCCCCGAGCAGGTCTCTCGATGGGGCGCGGGTGCGGCGCCCGACCCCGTTGTGCTCAGGACCGGGCGCAGCAATCAGCAGTACCGGGTGGCCGGGCGCTCGCAGATCCGTCCGCTGTGCTCGGCGATGAGGGTCAGGCACACCGCGCACCGCGGGCCCTCCTCTGCCCCGGCGGACCCCTCAGGCTCGAGGCCGGCCTCGGCGACCAGCCGCGCCCACCGATCCTCGGCGTGCCACCGGATCGCCTTCTCCGCGCAGCACTCCGACCGCCAGCACACGCACCGGTGGCAGTCCTGGCAGTTCTGCCGCCGGTCGCACGCACACCGGCAGTCGTGCGGGCGGCACCCCTCCTTGTGATCCACCGGGTTGAGCACCGCGGCGAGCAGGGGCAGGGCGGCGTCCAGCATCGCCAGCGCGCGGCGGCCCGCTTCCTGAGCACCGCGGAGCGTCCGGTTCTCCTCGTGCATCCGGTACAGGGCACGCCCGATCACCGTCGGGTCATGCCGCGGGCACCCCTCCTCGCCGGGCTTCACCTCCGTACGGCACGTCCGGCAGAACAGGCCGAGGAACGGGTGCGGGGCCACGCCGGCGTACCGGGCCCACTGGTCCAGGAGGACGCCGTTGTCGGCCAGCGTGGAGTCGAACAACGGGCGGATGCGGTCCAGCTCCCCCAGCAGGTCCCGCAGCTCCGGCGACGAGTCGGCCGCGGCGCGGATCTCCGCCAGGCGCTCGGCGGGCAGCGGGTCATGACCGGGGCGGTGGGGCTTGGGCATGTGATGTCTCCAGTGGGTTGGGCCGCGCCCGGCGGTGCCGGGCGCGGCAGGGAACGGGTGGGGTGCGCCCCGAGGCCGGCC
>NZ_POUC01000084.1 GCF_002891435.1 Streptomyces cahuitamycinicus | reverse complement strand
GCCCCCACCCCTCCACCGCGGACGGGTGCAGCAGCAGCCAAGCAGCACACAGCAGCCGGTGCTTCTCGGCTTCTGTGACATACCCGGCGAACTCGACGCCGGGCCCGGCCAGTTGCTCAAGGCGGCCCCGCTCGGGCCCGTCCCCGATGATCACCAGGCGCCCGCCGGTCACCGGCCGTACCCGCTCCCACAGCCGCAGCAGCAGATCGATCCGCTTGTACTCGACGAGCCGCCCGACGGCGACGAACAACGGCTCCGCAGAGCGCTCGGCCCTCGGCCCCGGCTCCTCGACCCCGTTGTGCACGACCCGGATCCGGTCCCGCTCGACGCCGATCGCCCGCAGCGCCTGCGCGGTCGAGGAGGACACGGCGACGAGCAGATTCCGCTGCTGCGCCCCGGTCAGGGCCCAGTGTTCGAGTCTTCGGCCGATCCGCGCCGCCGGGGCCAGCGGCCCGCCGAAGCGCATCGGCCACAGGTCGGTGTGGACGTGGTTGACCAGACACAGCGTCGGTCCCCGGTGCCACAGCGGCGCCAGGTAGGGCATGCCGTTGCACACCTCGACCAGCAGGTCACAGTCGCCGACCTGCCGGGTGAAGGCCGACCGGGCGCGCAGGTAGTGGCCGTAGGGGCCGCCCGCGGAGACGACCCGGTAGTCGCGGACGGGGGCACCACCCTGCTCGAGGGAGGCCGAGAGCTTGGGGGAAGCGGGCCCTCCGCACAGCAGGGTCACCTGGTGCCCCAGCCGGGTCAGTCCGTCGGCGAGTCTGTCGACCAGCAGCTCGGAGCCGCCGGCGGAGGGGTTGTCCAGATCACGATGGGCGAGAAAAACGATCCGGCGCGGATGTGGGGGGAGCGCCGGAAGGTGCTGCGACGCACTGGGGAGCGCGGCACGCAGCCGGGACGGTACGTGCTGGGGCATGGGTGCTCCAACTCGTGTTGGGGTGCGGAACTCAGCGTGGGGAAAACGTGGGGGGTGTGGTCGTCACAGGGGGTCGGTCTGTGCGGAGCCTGAGCTCTTCCTGGGAGGGGAGTGTGGACGGGATGTGCTCGGGGTGGGGTTGGACAGTTTTCGCCCGGACGTTCGTCACGGCTACTCACCGGCGTGACAATTTCCGGCTTTGTTGGAGCTGACGTCACATCACATCGTGAGGGTGGGCTGGGGCGTACCGGGCGTATCGGCCGGAACGGTGCTCTCCGGCTCCTTCCGCCCACGCGCCACGAGAACTCCACCCACCACCGCCAGCACGAAGCCGCCCACCGCCGCCCCGATCGGCAGCGTCGTGCCCACCATCCGCAGCTGCCCGCTGTCCCGCTTCGCCTGCCGCACGGCCTCCTTCTGCGTCCCGGTCGTGAACGAGACCTTCCGGCTGTCCAGCAGTACCGCCGCGTCCTTCTTCCCGCCCGGCGCCCGCAGGGTCCGCTTCGGGCCGGTCTGCGCGTAGATCACGCGGCCCGTCGCCTGGTCCACGACCAGCTCGAAACCGTGGTTGGAGTACCACTCCTCGGCCAGCACCTGCGGCCGGTTCGGCCGGTCGACGAGGCTGCCGGGCACCATGCGTGTGCCGGTCCTGGTCGGCGGCACGGAGCCGGTGAACCTGTAGCCCGTGTAGCCCTGGACCTTCGCGGTGCCCCGGTAGCGCAGCGCGACCGTGTCGCCGAGGGTGTTGTCCCACCACTGGTAGGAGCGTTTCTGCACGTCGAAGGGGAACTTCAGATACGCCTCGCCCTCGATGTAGGGCTTCTCCCCGCAGCAGTGCACCGGCCGTGTGGTCTTCCGGTCCATCACCCAGCGGTGCGGCGTGAAGTCCAGCGCGTCGTGCGGATCGGCGGCCGGCAGTGACTTGTCGGTGTCGACGGTGGTCGTCACGTCCCAGACGGCGTTGCCGCTGCGCTCGCTCGCCTCGACATTGCCCCGCACCCGCTGGGTCACGGTGATCTTCCGGCCGGGCACCGTCTCGATCCGGTCAGTGTCGAAGACGCTGCCCCTGCCGGTGTAGACGGCGGTTGTGTCGATGTCGATCGGGTTCACCGCTGCACGGGGCTCCACGTACCAGGCGAGCAGGGGCGCCAGCACCAGCAGGAACGTACCGAGGCCCAGCAGGACCAGGGAAAAGGGAGAGGTTGTACGGCGCATCCGGGCACTCCAGTGACTTGGGACGGCTCGACGTACGAGAGGGCCGGCACGGCGGCGGAATGCGCACGTGCGGTTGGGCCGGGAACCGTAGGCGGCTCTTGACGGAGTGTCAATGCTTGTCGAGACTGGGCGCGACAGGCAGGGACGGGACGCCGAGGTGGGGAAACCTCCGGACGATCTCCGGACGAATCCGGACAGAGAGGCTGACCCTGCGATGTCGAGACTGCTCGCTGCCGCGCTGACCGTCACGCTCGCCGCCGCCCTCGCCGTGGGCGCCGCGCTGGGCGTCGTCGCGCTGCTCGAAGCCACACCCGACCAACCGAACACCCCCCTGATCACGTACGAGCAAACAGACCAGGGGAGTTGACCGTGACGGCCGCCCGCACCGCAGCCGCCCTCACGACCCGTTCGGCCTGGCACGAGGTACCGCGCTTCCAGGTGCGCCGGTTCGCCGCGATCGCCATGGCCGAGGCACCCGCCCTCGCCGAGGAGATCCTCTGCGAGATCCAGCGCGAGTACCCGCATCTGCCCGTCGTCCTCGACGACTCCGGCGAGCCGATGGCCCTGGTCGGCATCCGCCGTGCCATCGAGGTGTTCGTGCAGCACCTGGAGCACTCGGAGGGACGCCCGACCGTCCCGCCCGGCGTCTTCCAGGACTTCGGCCGCGGCGAGGGCCTCAACGGCCGCTCCCTCGACTCCCTCCAGGCCATCTACCGCATGGGCGTACGTCTGGCCTGGCGCCGCTTCGCCGACATCGGCCAGCGCGTGGAGATCCCGCCCCCGGCGATGTACGAACTCGTCGACGCGGGCTACGAGTACCTCGACGGCCTGGTCGACCAGTCCGTACGCGGCTACGCCGAGGCCGCGGCCCGCCAGGCCGGCGAACGCCTGCGTCTGCAACGCCGCCTCATGGAGCTCCTGCTCGCCGAGCACCACCGCGGCGACCCCGCCGAGGCCCTGACCGAACGCGCCGCCCGCATCGGCTGGCCGTTACCGGCGAAGGTCGCGGTCGGCGTCCTGCTCCGCCCGGCCCGCGAGGCGATGGCCCCGGCGGTCGGCCAGGGCGTCCTGCTGGACATGGAGTACGAGCAGCCCCGCATGGTCGTGCCCGAGCCGGACGCGGCGGGCCGCTCCGAGCTCATGCACCGGGCCCTGGCCGGCTGGTCCGGCGCGATCGGCCCACCGGTCCCGCTCACCGAGGCGGCCAAGTCCCTGCGCTGGGCGGAGGCGGCGGTCCGCCTGATGGAACGGAACCTGCTGCCCTCCGGCGAGGTCCTCTACTGCACCGAACACACCGAGGCCCTGGTCCTCCTCCAGCCCGAGGAGCTCATCGACGACCTGGCCCTGAGGTGCCTGGCCCCCCTGACCCACTGCGGCCCCACCCACGGCCGGCGCCTCGCCGAGACCCTCCTGGCCTGGCTGGAGACCCGCGGCGGCGCCCCGGAGGTGGCCACCCGCCTGGGCGTCCACCCCCAGACGGTCCGCTACCGCCTGCGCCAGATCCGCGAACTCTGGGGCGACGAGATCGACGACCCCGACCGCCGCTTCGAACTGGAACTGGTGCTGCGGGCGCAGCGGTTGCGCGGGGAGCTGGGAGGAGTGCGGGGGCGGCGGGCCCGGTGAACAGCGCCGCCCCGGCGTCACACCGCGGCCCGCTCCCTCACCGCCGTCCGTCCGGAGGAGGGAGCGTCCAAGTGGACCATCACCGAGGTGTGGAAGCGGTGCACGGCGTCGTCGACGCTCCGGATGAATCCGGACTCCGCGCTGCCGCGGCCGCTTCCCATGCCCTTGAAGAGTGACAGCCGGAAACCGGCGATGCGGGTCGAGCTGTCTTTCGGCAGCAGATCCCCCGGTTCGGGACGCAACCGCTCCAGCGTGCCCCGCGGGCCGCCCGCCTCGCCCTCCACCAGTCTGCGACACCTGTGACGTGTCGCACACCGGGCACTTTAATGTGCACACCACGTGGATGTGGGGGGCTCGTGGGTTTCCGCAAGTAGGGCCTCTGCCCATTGCCCGGACATACCTCTATGGCTAGCCTGTGTTCGTCATGCCGATCGCCTGTTGAAATCTCGAACACAGGCGCCTGAAACATATAGAGAGGGGGCCGGTCGTGGGACGCCTCGTACCAGCCGTGACCCGGGCTCTCGACATTCTGGAGCTCTTCCTCGACGGGGACGGGACACTCTCCGCCCCCGACATCGTGCGCAAGCTCCAGCTGCCGCGCACCACCGTGCACGAGCTGGTGACCACGCTCGCCGCCCGGAAGTACATCGTCCCGATGCCCGGACAGCCGGGACGCTACCGGCTCGGCGTACGCCCGTACCAACTCGGAGCACGGTACTCCGAGCAGCTCGACCTCGCGGCCGAGGGGCAGCAGGTCGCCCGGTCCGTCGCCGAGACCTGCGACGAGACCGTGCACGTGGCGATCCTGGAGGACACGGACGTCATCTACATCGCCAAGGTCGACTCCACGCACGCCGTGCGGATGGTGTCGGCGGCCGGCCGCAGGCTGCCCGCCCACTGCACCTCCGTCGGCAAGATGCTGCTGGCCTCCCTTCCCGAGCCGGAGCTCACCGCGCGTTTCCCGGACAGCGCCCGGCTGGTCGCGATGACCCCCAACAGCATCACCGACCCGGGCGCGCTGCGCGAGGCCCTGGCCGAGATCCGTGAGCGGGGCCTCGCCGTGGAGAACCGTGAGTCGAACCCGGACGTGTCCTGCGTGGCCGCGCCGGTCCGCGACCGCACCGGGCAGGTCGTCGCCGCCCTGTCGATCTCCGTGCCCATGATCCGCTGGAGCGAGGAGCGCCGCGCCGAGCTGGAGCAGCTCGCCGTCAAGGGCGCCGCCGAGCTGTCCGAGCACCTCGGTCACCGGAGCATGGCATGACGACGCCGTACGAGGTCGCCGTGCGGGCCGAGGCCGAGCTCGGCGAGGGGCCCACCTGGGACGCGGCGTCCGGCCGGCTGCTGTGGATCGACATCCTCGGCTCCCGCCTGCACACCTACGACCCGGCCACCGGGCGCCGCACCGTCCGACGCACGGAACAGCACATCGGCGCCGTCAAGCCGCGCGCCGGCGGCGGGCTGGTGCTGAACCTGCGCGACGGAATCGGCCTCCTCGACCCCGACGGCGGCTTCCGCTGGCTCCATCACGAGCCGGTCCGGGGCCGCCGCGCCAACGACGCCGCCGTCGCGCCCGACGGTGCGCTGTGGGCGGGCACGATGCGCTACGACGAGGCACCGGGGGGCGGCACGCTGTCCCGCGTCACCGGCGAGGGCACCGTGGAGGTCGCGCTCGACGACGTCGCCGTCAGCAACGGCACGGGGTGGAGCCCCGACGGGCGGCTCATGTACTACATCGACTCCCCGACCCGGCGGGTCGACGTCTTCGACTACGCGGACGGGCGGATCTCCGGGCGGCGGACCCTCGCCCGGATCGAGGAGAGCGCGGGCTTCCCGGACGGGCTGACCGTGGACGCCGAGGGGTGCGTGTGGGTCGCCCTGTGGCAGGGCTCGGCGGTGCGGCGGTACACACCCGGCGGTGAGCTGGACCGGGTGATCGAGCTGCCGGTGCCGCTGGTGACGGCCTGCGCGTTCGGCGGGCCCGACCTGACCGACCTGTACATCACCACGGCCCGTACCGGCCTGACCGAGCCGCCCGCGTCGGCGGGTTCGCTGTTCGTGGTGCCCGGGGCGGGCAAGGGCCTGGCACAGCCGGCGTTCGCCGGCTGACCGGGGGCGGGGCGGGACCTGACCGGACCAGACCGGACCAGACCGCCCCTGCGTCAGCGTCCCGTGCGGTCCAGCCTCCGCAGGACCTCCCGCTCGTCCTCCGTCAGCGGCGCGCCCACCGCCGCCGGCAACGGCGGCCCGCTCAGCGTCGCCAGGACCGTCGAGGGCCGGAGCAACCGCGTCGGTCCCGTCGTCATGCTCATCACGTCCCAGACCGCCGACGCCGCCGTGTACGAGCCGGTCGCCGTGCGGATCATGCGGCGGGTGTAGGCGGTGACCAGGCGGTCGGCGACCCCGGGCGAGCCTCCACGTGTCCCGGGGTACCAGACGTCCTGGCTGACCGCCATCGCGTACGCGGCCTCCACCGGCCTGGCCGCCCGCCGCTGCACACGCCGGGCGAGTCCTGGTTCGCCGAGGCCGGACCGCCGTAGCTCGTGGTCCAGCTCCCGGGCACCCAGCGCGGCCACCGACATGCCCTGTCCGTAGGCGGGGTTGAACGTGGCCAGCGCGTCGCCGAGGACGACGAGGCGGTCGGGCCAGCAGCGGACCTTCTCCAGGTACCGCCGGTGATTGCTGGTGCTGCGGCTGACATGGACCTCGGTGAGCGGTTCCGCGCCGGAGATCAACCGGCCCACGATGGGGTCGGGCAGGTCCAGGGTGTACCGGAGGAACGCGTCCGGATCGGACGGCGGTTCGCCGCCGCCCCGGGTGCCGGCGAGGCTGACCATCCAGCGGTCGCCCTCGATCGGCAGCACCATGCCGCTGCGGCCGGGCCGTCCCTGGTACGGGTCGGCCTGCACCATGGTCAGGGGGAAACGCCCGGCCCCCTCGGGAGTGCGGTAGAGACGGGTGGCGTTCACCAGGCCGGCGTCCACCGTCTTCTCGCGCACGTCGTCGACGCCCAGCCGGGCCAGCCACGTCACGATCCGCGAGCCGCGTCCGCTCGCGTCCACCACGAAGTCGGCGGCGAGTTCCTCCTCACCGGCGGCGGTGGAGAGGCGGACCCCGGTCACCTCCTGCCGCGACCCCGTCAGTTCCAGCACCCGCGCCCTGCGGATCTCCACCCCGGTGTTGTCCAGCACAGCGCCGCGCACCGCCCAGTCGAGCAGGGCCCGGGTGCAGGTCAGCATCCGCGGTCCGGGGTGACGCCAGCGCCGGAACCAGCCCTCGGGCGTGAGGGCGACCATGCCCGAGCCGAGCGGTATCTCGTGCGCTCCGGCGGCGAGCAGATGCTTGCGCATGCTCACGCCCGGCACCAGGTCCTCCATGGCGGCCAGGCCGCCGGCCATGAGGAGATGCGCGTGACGTCCCTGCGGCAGGCCCTTGCGGTGCTCCGGCCCCTCGGGCAGATCGTCGCGGTCGAGCACGACCACCTCGTCCGCGACGGCGGACAGGGCCGCCGCGGCCAGCATGCCGGCCAGACCCGCACCGATGACGACAGCTCTACGCGACATGCGACTCCCCGCACTCAGCCATGAAGGCTCCTTTGCCCTGAGGGCATTCCCCGTCGTCCGGCCACAGCCGCGCGGCGCACAACACCCGTCCGCCGACACCGGTTTCGAGCCATGCAGGCCTCGCCCCGGACGGCTCTCACCGTACCTTCACGTTCCGTGCGCGGCCCCCGTGCGGGTCGCGTCCGTGCATTCCGTCGTGCCCGGGGCCGCCGGACCGGTCGGGGCCGCCGTGGCCGCCGGGGCGGCCCGTGGGCCGCGGTCAGCCGGTGAGCGACTTGCCGTCCATGTGGTCACGGGCCAGGGCGCGGACCGCCCGGAGGTCCTCCGTGCGGCGCAGCACCCGGGACACGGCGCCGATCTCGCGCAGCAGGTCCGTGGTGTCACGGGCACCGGTGCCGTCGTCCTCCCGTGTCCGGTTCCTGTCGTCGGCCGCGTCCAGGATCGCCGCGGTGGCGGCGAGGGCCTTCGCCAGGTCGGGCGGGTGGCCCAGGGCGAGGGCGGCGTCGTGGAACCGTTCGCGCCGGTCCTCGTCGATGTGCCGGGCGAGCGGCAGCAGCACGTCGCGGATGAACGTCTCCCGGCGGACCAGCCGCAGTTCCGGCGTCGCGCGCAGCAGGAGCGGGACCCCTGTGCCGTTGACCGTCCTCATCAGCAGGTACAGCGGCCGAAGTTCGTGGTGGGCGAGCCGGACGTGCCAGCGGCCGTGCAGGTACTGCCCGGCGTGCGGGAGGATGAAGCCGACCGCGATGAGCACGGCGGACAGGCAGGCGAGCGGCGGGGCGACGGCCGTGCTCAGCCAGTCCACGTTCCGCCCCGACCAACGGGCCACCACGGCACTGATCTTGGCGGCGTCGAAGAGCAACTGCGCCGCGTAGCCCACGCCGAGGAACTTCAGCCCCCAGCGCAGCAGCGAGTCGAGCCCGTCGGTGCGGACCCAGTTCCAGATCAGCCCGTTGGTGACCAGCGCGGCCACGGTGTGCGCGAGCAGGTAGAGCACGATCACTTCGCGCATGTACGGGGTGTTGGCGTAGTACGTGTCGAGATCCCGTAGCCGCTCCACCGGCACGTCCGCGAGGGCGAACAGCACCCACATCGCGACGATCACACCGGAATAGACCGCCACGACCCCGCGCATAGCGCGCCGGGTGCGGTCCGAGCGGTCGGACAGGCCGTTGCGCCAGGAGATGATCAGCAGCAGGCAGAAGGCACAGAACGCGGTGAGCAGCGAGTAGACCCAGGGCCCGGAGATGTTCGCCACGCCGGTGAACCGGTTGACCCGGGCGATCGTCGACGGCGCCACGAAGACGAACACCGCGCAGGCGAGCAGCAGCAGCCCGCCGACCGCGCGCAGCATCGGGTCCTTCCAGAGCCGGATGATGCTCGGCAGCTTGATGGCCAGGGCGGCGGCCAGGACCCCCGCGGGGATCCACCAGAAGTTCGGATAGAACTGGTTGACGAACTCGGCAGGGGTCAGCGCCACCGTCGTCACGGCGCCGCACCTCCTCGCGGCCGGTAGCCCAGCGACCGCTGAACGGGTTCGAGGGGCACGTCCGGGCCGCGCCCGCCCGGCAGCAGCGCCCGGCACCCCGCCGCCAGCCGATGGCCGAAGGCATCGGCCTCGGCCTCGTCCCGCTCCCGGGAGCCGTTGCGGGCGGCCACGCCCAGTGCGACGTCCTCCCACCCCGGCCGGTCGGCGAACGCGTGGGCCGCCGCCGCACCCGCCCCGTGGTGATGCCCGTGCCCCGCGTGCAGATGCCACAGCTCGTGCCCGAGGATGACCAGTTGCTGCACCGCCTCGGCCCGTTCCTCGACGATGACGAGGTCGAAGTCCTGGAACTCCACCCACAGGCCGGTCACTTCGATCTCGTCGGGGAAGCGCTCGAAGCGCAGCTCCACCGGCCGTCCGCCGCGCCGGGTGCTCATCTCCTCGCACAGCGCCCGGCACAACGACCGTACGTCGGTGGGGTGCAGGGGTCTTTTCCGGACCGCGGTGGCGAGCTCGGCGGCAAGGCCGCGCATGGCCGAGCCACTGCGTGAGCGCCTGAGCGGGGCGGAGAGCCGGGCGGCCCTGGCCCGCGCGCCCGCGATGTCCATCGCTCCCCCTTCTCACCGCCGGCCGACGGCCCTGTCGGCGCGTCCGAGACTACGCGCCCGAAAGTGTGCGCGTCATGCGATCCGACGTCCGATGTTCAAAGGGGAACGACCGTTCCTGTCCGTAAAAGTCCCGCCGAAGTCTGGCCGGACCATTGACGCGCAAGCGCTTCGAATTTACGGTCCCGTTCGAAGTAACGAGCGCTATCCGAAATACCGAACGGCTATCCGTCATCGATCGTAAGGGCAGGGCATGGGACGACCTGACCTGAATCGCAGGCAGCTTCTCGGCGGGCTCGGCGGACTCCTCGTCGCCGGCGGCTTCGGCTTCGCCGCGCTCGGCACCGGCGCCGACGCACTCGCCTCCGACGCCGACACACGGGTGCGCTACTGGAACCTCTTCAGCGGCGGCGACGGCTCCAACATGATCGCGATGCTGGACGCCTTCCGTGCGGCCAACCCGGACATCGCCGTCAAGGACTCCACCCTCCAGTGGGGCAGCCCCTTCTACACCAAACTCGCCATGGCGGCGGCGGGCAACCGCGCCCCCGACCTCGGCGTCATGCACCTCGGCCGCGTCACCGGCTTCGCACCCGGCCGCCTCCTCGACCCCTGGGACACCGGCCTGCTCGCCAAATACGGCGTACGGGAGGAGGACTACAACCCCACCCTGTGGAAGCGCGGCGTCATCGACGGCAAGCTCTACGCCCTCCCGCTCGACATCCACGTCCAGCTCTGCTTCTACCGCAAGGACGTCCTGAAGAAGGCGGGGCTCCTCGGCGACGACGGCCGGATCGTGCCCGTCACCTCCACCGACGAGTGGTTCGACGTCCTGAAGGAGGCCAAGCGGGCCACGAAGAAGGGGCTCCAGACCATCGGCATGTGGAACGCCGACCAGAACTTCCAGTGGTGGTTCTTCGTCGCCTTCTACACCCAGCTCGGCGGCACCTGGTTCAACGCCACCGACACCGAGGTCACCTTCGACACCGACAAGGCCGTCCAGGTCCTTCGGTTCCTGCGCCGGCACGTCACCGAGGGGTACTCATCCCCGGGCTTCGGAGGCCTGGCGAGCGCCGAACAGTTCATCAACGGCTCCCCCTTCGTCTGGGAGGGCAACTGGTCGGTCCCGGTCTACTCCGGAGCGAAGCTCGACTACGGAGCGACTCCACTGCCGCCCGTCTTCGGCAGGCAGGCCACCCACGCCGAGTCCCACTCCTTCGTCCTGCCGCACCAGTCCGAGCGCGGCGGCGCCACCAACGAGGCCGCCCACCAGCTCGCCGCCTACGTCGTCCAGCACGCCCAGCAGTGGGCGGCCGGCGGTCACATCCCCGCGTACACCCCCACCCTGTCGACCACGGCGTACAAGAAGCTGGACCCGCAGAGCGAATACGTCTCCGCCATGGACCACCAGGCCACCGAGCCCAAGGTGTGGTTCGCGGGCTCCACCGGCATCCTCGCCCAGCGCGTCGGTCCCATCGTCGTCTCCTCGACGATGGGCTCCGCCAAGCCGGAGACCGCGGCCGGCCGCATGAAGAAGGCGCTCACCCAGCTCCTGGCCACGAAGAACCCCATGGACGGGAAGACCGCCGCAGAAGGAGGTGCCGCCTGATGGCGACCAGCGCCCACACCATCGCCGCACCCGCACGCGCGACGACCGCCGCCGGCAGCGCCACCCTCCGCCGCAAACAGGGCTTCCAGCACGGCGGCTGGTTCGTCGCCCCGTTCCTGCTGCTCTTCGCCCTGTTCGTGATCTGGCCGCTGCTGCGCGGTGTCTACCTCAGCTTCACCGACGCCAACATCACGGGCGAGGGCGCGAGCTTCGTCGGCCTCGACAACTACCGCGAGGCCCTCGACGACCCCCTCGTGTGGGACTCCCTCGGCCACAGCGCGTACTTCACGCTCCTGGTCGTGCCCTGCATCACCGTCCTCGCCTTCCTCCTCGCGATGCTCGCCCACCACATCGAACGCGCCAAGTGGCTGTGGCGGCTCTGCTTCTTCGCCCCGTTCCTGCTGCCGTCCACCGTCGCGGCCAACCTGTGGCAGTGGCTGTTCAACCCCGGCACCGGCATGATCAACCACGTCTTCGGCACCGAGACGCCCTGGCTGACCGACAAGTCCTACGCGATGCTCGCCATCGTCATCACGACCCTGTGGTGGACCGTCGGCTTCAGCTTCCTGCTCTACCTCGCCGCCCTCCAGGGCATCCCCGGCCACCTCTACGAGGCCGCCAGGCTGGACGGGGCCAACGCCTGGCACCGCATGGTCCACATCACCCTGCCCATGCTGCGCAACATCACCGGCCTGGTCATCGCCCTCCAGGTCCTCGCCTCGCTCCAGGTCTTCGACCAGGCCGTCGTGATGATGGACTTCCTCCCCGGGCCCGAGGGGTCGACCCGCACCTTCGTCCAGTACACCCTCGAAGAGGGCTTCACCAGCTACCGCGTGGGCTACGCCTCCGCGATCTCCGTCATCTTCTTCGTGATCATCGCGGCCGTCGCCCTCGCGAGGATGTGGCTGCTGCGGAACCGTGAGGAGAGCGCCCGATGACCACCAAGGCGTGGACGCCCAGCCAGATCCTGCTCACCCTGCTCGGCACGGCCGTGTCGATCGTCTTCCTCGCCCCGTTCGCCTGGGGCCTGTTCACCTCGCTCAAGTCGGAGACCGAGGCCGTCGAGGTACCCGCGCACTGGCTCCCCGAGGACTGGACGGGCCAGGCATGGAAGGCCCTGTTCGAGTCCGGCAACATCACCAACTGGTTCGTGAACTCCCTGGTCGTCTCGGTCTGCGTGACGTCCGTCGTCCTGCTGGTGAGCGCCCTCGCCGGCTACGGCTTCGCCCGCACCGAGTTCCGCGGCAAGGGCGTCCTGATGGGTCTGGTCATGGCGGGCCTGATGATCTCGCCCGCCGTTCTCGGCGTGCCGCTCTTCACCACCGTCCAGCAGATGGGCATGGTCGACACCTACTGGGGCATGATCCTGCCGCAGTGCGCACCCGCCGCGATGGTCTACATCCTCTACAAGTTCTTCCAGGGCATCCCGCGCGAACTGGAGGAGGCCGCCTTCATCGACGGCGCCGGCCGCTGGCGCGTCTTCTTCACCATCGTCCTCCCGCTCTCCCGCCCCTCCTTGGCGGCGGTCGGCATCTTCACCTTCATCGCCTCGTGGAACAACTTCCTCTGGCCCTACATGGTGACCAACAACCCCGACCTGATGACCATGCCGAACGGCATCGCCACGGTGATGAACTCCTACGGCATCCAATGGGCCCAGCTCATGGCCGGCGGCCTGATGGCGGGCCTGCCGCTGATCATCGTCTTCGTGTTCTTCCAACGCCAGATAGTGGCGGGCGTGGCCCACACGGGCTTGGCAGGGCAGTAGAAGAGCGCACGAAGGGGCGCGGGGCTGTGTCCAATGTGCGGCTCCGCCGCGTGGGCGCGAACGACCCCCACAACCCGCAGCCGCCACACAACGGAACCACCCACCCCGAAAGGCGCACATGCACACCGCCCGCTTCACCCTCGACCCCGCATTCACCGTCGGCGAGGTCAACCCCCGCCTCTTCGGCAGCTTCGTGGAACACCTCGGCCGCTGCGTCTACACCGGCGTCTTCGAACCGGACCACCCCACCGCCGACGACAAGGGCCTGCGCCAGGACGTCCTGGAACTCGTCAGGGAACTCGGCGTCACAGCCGTCCGCTACCCCGGCGGCAACTTCGTCTCCGGCTACAAGTGGGAGGACTCCGTCGGCCCCGCCGAGGACCGCCCCCGCCGCCTCGACCTCGCCTGGCACTCGACGGAGTCCAACCGCTTCGGCCTCTCCGAGTACATCGACTTCCTGCGCAAGATCGGCCCCCAGGCCGAGCCGATGATGGCCGTCAACCTCGGCACGCGCGGGGTCGCCGAGGCCCTCGAACTCCAGGAGTACGCCAACCACACCGCGGGCACCGCCCTGTCCGACCTGCGCGCCTCCCACGGCGACAAGGACCCCTTCGGCATCCGGCTGTGGTGCCTCGGCAACGAGATGGACGGCCCCTGGCAGACCGGCCACAAGACGGCCGAGGAGTACGGCCGCCTTGCCGCCGAGACGGCCCGGGCCATGCGCCAGATGGACCCCGGCGTCGAACTCGTCGCATGCGGCTCCTCCAGCCAGTCCATGCCGACCTTCGCCGAGTGGGAGGCGACGGTCCTGAAGGAGACGTACGACCTCGTCGACTACATCTCGCTGCACGCCTACTACTGGCCCGAGGACGGCGACCTCGACTCCTTCCTCGCCTCCGCCGTCGACATGGAGTCCTTCATCGACAACGTCGTCGCGACCGCCGACCACGTGGGCGCACGCCTGAAGTCGAAGAAGAAGATCAACCTCTCCTTCGACGAGTGGAACGTCTGGTACCTGCCCGAGTGGGAGGCCCGCGCCAAGACCTTCGAGCAGGACGACTGGCCCGAGGCGCCCCGCCTGCTGGAGGACAACTACAGCGTGACGGACGCGGTCGTCTTCGGCTCGCTCCTCATCGCGCTGCTCCGGCACGCCGACCGCGTCACGGTCGCCTGCCTCGCCCAGCTCGTCAACGTCATCGCGCCGATCATGACGGAGCCCGGCGGCCCGGCCTGGCGGCAGACCACGTTCTTCCCGTTCGCGCAGGCGGCCCGCCACGGCCGCGGCCAGGTCCTGGACGTCCGCGTGGACTCGCCGACGTACGAGACGAGGAAGTACGGCGAGACCGACCTGCTGCACGCCACCGCCGTGCGCGCCGAGGACGGCACCGTCACCGTCTTCGCGGTCAACCGCAGCCGCACCGACGCCCTGCCGCTCGAAGTCGCCCTCTCCGGCCTCGACCTGACGCGGGTCGTCGAGCACAGCGCCCTCGCGGACGCCGACCCCGACGCCCGCAACACCCTCGACGAGCCCGAGCGGGTCGCCCCCCACCCGGTCGACGGCACGGCTCTCGCGGACGGCACGCTGAGCGCCGTCCTGGAGCCGCTGTCCTGGAACGTGATCCGGCTGGCCTGACGGGTCCCTGGGCCCCGATCCGGTCGGACCGGTCCGGCCGGCCTGTCGGGCCCCCGGGCCCGACCCGGTCAGACCGGTTTCACAGGTACCCCTCCGGCCGCGGCGCCCAGCAGCGTCAGCCGCACCTCGCCCGGCCCGGAGGGGGTGGTCCCGTCCGACAGCACCGCCAACGCCAGGGTGTTGGCACCCCGGGTGCGCAGGATGCCGTTCGGCAGCACGAAGGTGTGCTGCGGGCCCACGTCGTTGATGTACTGGCCCATGTTCCAGCCGTTGAGGAAGATCTGGACGCGGTAGGCCCGGCCCGGATCGTCGTCGAGGACGAGCCCGACCGAGGCGTCGACCCCCGGGGCGACGTCCAGCCGGAAGTCCGTCCGGTACCAGGTGACGCCCTGCCGCCGGTCGGACGCGGGCAGTTCGGCGTCCTTGAAGTCCTCGTCGTCGTACTCGGGCAGATGCCAGCCCTCGCGCTCCCCGTGCAGCCCGCCGTTGTTCATCGGCCCGCGCACGGGATCCGGCGTGGCGGTGCCCTGGATACGCCACTTCACGCCGGGGGAGCCGCCCTCGAAACTGACGGCGGTCAGTCCGCGCGCGGCCTTGTGCGTGTCGAGCGCCTCGCCGTCCATGTCGTGCTGCATCCGCCGGACGAGCACGGACAGCACGTGCCGCCGCTCCGGCTCTCCCTCGCGGAGCTTCTTCCGCAGCCGCTCCGGCAGGTCGAAGCCGGCCTTCGCGGTCCACGTCCCCTGCCGCGCCCGGTACTTGTCCGGCACCGGCATCCGGTGCGTGCCCAGCGGCTCGCCGTCCAGCCAGGCCATCAGCAGGCCCTGCGTGCCCGTGCTGTAGGCGAGGGACACCGACTCGATGCCGCTGTCGCCGGTCCACTCGCCGCGGTACCAGACGTCGCCGTAGTGGAAGCCGTAGTCGTCGGCGAACAGGACGGGCTGCCCGTCGGGTACGGGCGTGGTGCTGAACGTGGTCTCCTTGTCGGCCGTCGTCCACTCCGAGTCGTCGAAGTCCGGTTCGGCCTCCGGGTTCCCTGCCCGCCGCCGCCAGCCGTCCAGGGCGGGCAGGACCGGCCGGGTCACACCGGGCAGCGGCCGCAGCGCCAGCAGACTTCCGGAGGCGCTGATCCGGGTGGGGACCGGCCGTCCGTTCCAGGTGACGTGGGTGATCCCGCGCGGCCCCCACACCTCAAGACCGGTCGAGCCGGTGGTGTCGCCGGTGAGATGGACCGTGGAGCCGCGCAGCTCGGCCGAGCGCAGCAGGGCAGGACCGTAGACGAGGAGCGGGCCGGACGGGGTCTCGTGGGGCCACAGCCGCAGGGCGGTGGCGTCGTCGGCGAACAGCACCAGCATCGGCGTGTCCACACCATCGCCCTCGACCCGCACCCGGCTCAGCCCGCCGGCGCCGAGCGGGGCCGTGATGAAGAGCTTGCCCAGGTTGTAC
This sequence comes from Streptomyces cahuitamycinicus, assembly GCF_002891435.1. GTDB lineage: Bacteria > Actinomycetota > Actinomycetes > Streptomycetales > Streptomycetaceae > Streptomyces > Streptomyces cahuitamycinicus. Next base: position 8,788 of record NZ_POUC01000084.1, on the reverse strand, counting down.
GACCAGGCGGGCTCCGCGTCCAGCCGCATGGGCGTCGGCTCGTCCGCGCACTCCAGCACGACCTGGGCCATCTCGCCCCGGCGGCCCGTGAACACCGCGATGTCCTGCCGCCCCGCGGTCAGGCTCAGCATGGGCTGCACGGTGGCGTGCACCAGCGTCCGCCTCCCGAGCCTCAGATTCGCGGCGATCAGTTTGGCGTCGCGAGCCGGGACGGTGACCGGCACGTCGATCCCGGCGTCCGGAAGCGGCGAGGAGACCGCCTCACCGGTGTCGTTGCGCAGGACGTAGAAGTGGGACCCGGTGTCGGGGTTGGACAGGTGGTAGACCTTGATCCGCTCGTCGGCCGCCCGCACGGACTTCGCCGGGTTCAGCCTGGCGAGGTCGGGCACGAACCGCAGCAACTGCCCGATCTGGTGCATCGGGGCGAGCTTCGGGGTGGCGTTGCGGGCCTCGTCGAAGGCGGCGCCGTAGTCGTACGAGGTGTAGACGGCCGGCGCGGGCAGCCAGCCCCAGGAGGTGCCGCCGTACGTCATGTAGACGTTGTGCAGCGTGATGCCGTTGGCGAGGTTGGTGAGGTAGAAGCGCCGCTCGTACGCGGCGTCCCGGGTCCGGCGCGCCTCGGCGTACCCCTTGCCGTCGAACGAGGACCCGCCCCACGGGTCGAACCAGCCCCCGCCGACCTCGGGCATGAACCCGGGTGTCTTCGGGCTGGCCGTCGCCCCGCCCTTCTGGCCGCCGGTCCCGAACGATCCCCAGTCCGGCGGCACCCGGTCCGGCTCCGGGTACCCGTCGAACCCGTACAGCCAGCGCCCCTTCTCGCCGCCGGTGCCGAACGAACCCGGGGCCCAGTGGCCGCCTCGCCCCTTGTCGTTGTGGAACAGCGGCACGTCGATGCCGTCGGCGCGGACCTTCTCGTACAGGTACGACATGTAGGCGCGCCCGGACGGCTCGTCGACGTGCGTGTCGTACTCGTTCTCGATCTGATAGAGCAGGACCGTGCCCGTGCCCCGCGTGAACAGGCGTTTCGCGACAATGGCGTTGACGGCCGTCAGCCACTCGTCGACATAGCGCAGATACGTCGGGTCGGAGGTCCGGGCCCGGCCCTCGGTGGCGGTCAGCCAGCCGGGGAAGCCGCCCGCGTCGACCTCCGCGTTGATGTACGGCCCGGGCCGCAGGATCACGTACAGCCCCGTCTCGGCGGCCGTCCGCAGGAACAGGTCCAGGTCGCGCACGCCGGTGAAGTCGTACCGGCCGGGGGCGGGGGAGTGGTGGTTCCAGGCGACGTACGCGCTGACGGCGTTGTAGCCGTGGGCGCGCATCTTCTCCAGCACGTCCCGCCACAGCGACGGGCTCGGCAGCCGGAAGGGGTGCATCTCGCCCGACCAGAGGACCAGGCGGCGGCCGTCGACGATCAGGGAGTGGTGGTCGAAGCCGATCTCGTGCGGCCGGCCGTCCGCGCTCGGCACCGGGGGCGGCGGGCCGGTGCGCGTGGTGCGTGCGGGGTGGACGGAGGTCGGCGACCCGCTGCCGGTCAGCGCGAAGCCGAGCGCCGCCGTGCCGGCCAGAGCGTGGAAGGTACGCCTGCTGAGCTCCAAGGGAGCGCCTCCTGTTGTGCCTTGCGATACGTGGTGCGTGTGCGGGTGTTTGTGCGTGTGCGGGTGTCTGTGCGGGTGTCTGTGCTTGTGCCGGTCGTACGGGTGTCTGTGCTCGATATGGTGCCTGGTGCGGGTGCCCGATGTGGTGCGTGGTGCGAGGGGCGTGTGCTCAATGTCTACCGCGTGACGGCCACAATGGTCCTATGAGGATCTCGGCACGTGCGGACTACGCGGTACGAGCGGTCGTGCGTGATCCTCATTCCGCCGTCGGGATATCCCGGTCTGAGGTGCTGGTACGACGCACCCGGTGCGCCTGCCGGTACCGGGTGGAATTCCCGCCAGTGTGAATGGCCGGAGAGCGACCTGGCCGACCCCTGCCGCCCTGCGTACGATGCGACCGCTCCCGCTCTTCACATCTCCTTCATGGAATGGTCACTGGCGGGGGTGCATGTACTTGCCTGCTTGACATGTGCATGCTCATTTACCGTCACGATCCACCCCCCACGAACGGATGGGAGAACCATGGCCGGTGGGCTGCTTCTGAGCGGCGCGGTAGCCGCGCTCCTCACCAGCGCACTCCCCGCACAATCTCCGTCCTCCGGGTTCGACGACCCGCCCCCGGACAAGATCATCATCCAGGTCGCCACGGTGAACGGCTCCGGCTGTCCGCAGGGCACGGCAGCGGTCGCCGTCTCCGAGGACAACACCGCCTTCACGGTGACCTACAGCGACTACCTCGCCCAGGCGGGCGGGAACTCCGAGCCGACCGCGTTCCGCAGGAACTGCCAGCTCAACCTGAAGGTGCACGTCCCCGGCGGCTTCACCTACGCCATCGCGAGCGCCGACTACCGGGGATTCGCCTCCCTCCAGCGGGGCGCGAGCGCCTCCCAGCGGGCCTCGTACTACTTCCAGGGCTCGCCCAGCACGGTGTACAAGAACCACCCCTTCAGCGGCCCCCTCAACGACAACTGGCAGGCCACCGACGAGACGGACTGGGCCCAACTGGTCTACGCACCCTGCGGAGTCCAGCGCAACTTCAACATCAACACCGAACTCCGCGTCAACGCCGGCACCCAGTCGGCCGACAAGGTCAGCTTCATGACGATGGACTCCACGGACGGGGACATCAGCACGGTGTACCACCTGGCGTGGAAGGAGTGCCCGAAGAAGTCGTGACGGTGTGAACGGGGGTGGCTCACCGGGCCCGCTGTCGGGCGAGCCGGGTGAGCCACCCTTGGTGCTGCGTTCAGGAGATCGCCTTGATCGCCTGCCATCCTCCCGTGCCGACCACGACGGGCGGACCGAGCAGGCCGCTCCTGCGGCCCGGGACGAACTCCAGCCCTGCCGTAGCCTTCGACGTGGTGGTCCACAGGTCCGGAACGCCGTCACCGTTGGAGTCGCCCGACGCGGTGAGCAGCGGGCGGGCGGTCGGGGTCCACCCGGTGGCGTACGCCGTCCGGTTGGCGGCCGACCCCAGCGAGGCCGGGGTCTCGGTCGACCCGATGGTCGACTACGGCCAGCCGGCCACGATGAATCCGTACGCCTACAGCAACAACGCACCGGCGACCTTCTCCGATCCCACGGGCGAGTTCTTCCCGGTCCTGATCGGCATCGCGGCCCGTATCGCCATCCAGGCGGCGATCATCGCGGCACGCAAGGCGGCCCAGGCGGCAGCCCGGCGGGCGGCGGCACTCGCAAGCAAGCGGGCGCTCGATGCGTGAGGAACTGGGGGAGGCGCACTGGGCCTACATGGACCAGTACGAGGCGGAGTTGATCGCCCGTGGGCCGACCTTCGCCGATGACGGGGAGACACCGAGCGGCAGTGTGCACATCGTCGACCTGCCGGATGCAGCCGCCGCGCGGGCGTTCGCTTTCGGCGAGCCCAACTACCAGGCCGGGGTTTACCGGGACGTGCTGCTGCGGCGGTGGCGCAATCTGTTGGGGCGGACCATGTGGGAGTTCCCCGGTGGGCCGAGCGGCGGGAACCGGTTCCTGGTGCTCGGCTTCGGCTCGGGAACGGCCGTCGACCTCGACGTGCCGTACGACCGGGACGAACTGATCGCCTACGGGCCTCTGCTGTCCGACGACGGTGCCGTGTGGGTGGGGACGGCAGCGCTGGTGCGGGCCCCGGACGCGGAGGCGGCGCGTGCCGTGCTGGGCCACCAGGGGCGGTACGCGGGCATCGAGGTGCACGCGTGGGAGTTCGGCGGGCGGCGGTGACGAGGGGCCCAGCCCAGTGAGAGACGGTTGGTGCCGGGGCCGTGTGCCGTGGAAGCACGACACCGGCCAGGAAGCGGGCGGCCCCGACCGTTACTTGCAGGCGTGCGTGAGGAAGGCGGACCAGGCGGTGGGGGAGAGGGTGAGCTGGGGGCCCTGTTTGTTCTTCGAGTCGCGGATGTGGACGGTGTGGGGGCGGGTGGCTATTTCCAGGCAGTCGCCCGAAGCACTGCTGCTGTGACGGGACTTGCGCCAGGTCATGTCGGACGTGTTCATAGCTCTCCTCGCATCCGCTCCAGCAGGCTCACTGAGTCCTGCATGGTGAGTGCCTGTGAACGCATCCTGGCATACCGCCTCTGGAGCACGCTGACCACTTTCCGGTCGGCGATGAGCTGGCCACTCTCCTGTCCTTCGGTGTAGGCGAACCACTGGTTCTCCGGCGTCTCCAGCAGTTGGAAGGGCCCTTGCATCCCCGTGTGCGACTCCTGCACGAGCGGCATGATCTGGATCTCGACGTTCCGCAACTGTGCGACTTCCAGCACAAGGTCGATGAGGCCTCGGGTGACATCCGCCCCGCCGGTGCGCCGCAGGAACACGTGCTCCTCCAGGATGAACCCGAACGCCGTGTTGAGGCGTTCCCGCAGCAGCTTCTGTCGTTCGGCTCGGGCGGCCCATCGTTCATCGATCTCCGTGTCGTCCAGAGGCGGCAGATGGTCGAGAGCCATCGCCCGCGCGTACGCCTCCGTCTGCAACAAACCCGCCACCATGCGGGACTCGTACGTGTAGAGGGCGATCGCCGTCTTCTCCAGCCGAGCCCATTGGCGGAACCACGCCGCGAGTCCCGGCTGCCGGGCCAGGCATTGCGCCGCCCTCTGCAACGCCCCCGTGTTCCCCAGGGCCTCCTCCGCCCGCTCCACGAACACCGGATCCGGCATCCGCCTCCCCAACTCCACGGACGCCACCGTGTGTTTGGAGAACATCACCAGCTCGCCGAACTCCTCCCGGCTCAGCCCGGCGTGTTCCCGCAAGCCCTGGACCACCGCCCCGAACGTCCGCAGGCTGTCCGACGACTCCGGCTCGCCGCCCGTTCCCGCCCCCACCGCGCCATCGACCACCGTCGATCACCTCCCGCGCGTCATGGTTACGGCACGTCACCGGTACTGTCCAGTCCGTGACCGCGTACGCCGCACCGGAGTACACGGCTCCGACCTCGCGCGGAGGGGTTCCGGCGCGGGACATTGGCCGCATGACAGCACCTGCCACTCCCCAACCCGGCGTCACGGTCCGTGTGTTCGTACAGCGTCTGCGCGCCACTCCCCGCGGCGCCCGCATGGCCCGGCATCTGGCCGTCGGACGGTTGCACAGCTGGGGCATCCCGCACGGGACGGAAGCCTCCGACGCCGTCGCCCTGATCGTCTCCGAGCTCGCCGCCAATGCCGTGACGCACGGGCGCGTGCCGGGCAGGGACTTCGAGCTGCGGCTGTCGCTCCTCGGTGGCAGCGTCCGTGTCGAGGTGTCCGACACGCACAGTGGGCCGCCGAGCCCGCCGAGCCCGCCGAGCCCGCCGAGCCCGCCGGGGCCGCGCGGCGTGGAGCGGCCGGGCTCCCTCGACGAACACGGCCGGGGACTGCTCCTCGTCGCCGCGCTCGCCGACCGGTGGGAGGTCCTGGAACGGAAGCCGGCGCCCGGCAAGACCGTACGTGCCGAGGTCGGACTCCTGCCGGCACCGGTACCCTGAAATGATCTGCGGCGCACCGGCGTTGGCGATGTCATGACGCAGCGACCGGCACCTCGCCTCCTGTCCGACGCGGCTGGACCGCCCGCAGCTGGGAGACCGTCACCCGGTCACTGGGCGACTTCCTGACGGCGCTGCCCGCGGAGGCGACCGCCCTCGGCATCGGTTTCGGGATGCCGTTCTACGGGCGGACCGGCGGCGGTGCGCCCCTCCTCTTCGACGTGGAGTGCGGCGACCGGCTGTCGATCGGCTGCTTCGCCCCGGACGGCGTCGACGCGGCCGCGCTCGGCTGGGGCACCGTCGCCGAACACCCGGCCACGGCCTCGGTCTGGGGTGACGACGATCCGGTGTGGCGCGTGGAGGCGGGAGGCCCCGGCGAACCCAAGGGCCGCGCCCTGGCGGAGATGCTCGTGGCGACGGCCAGGGCGGCGGGGGTGAGCGAGCCCGCCGGTCTGATCGTCGGCGGCGAGGCCGAGTACGTGGACGGCTACGACGTCAGGTACTACGGGCTGGGACTCCCGACCGGCTGACGCTTCCGCGCCTCGCTCGAACTCCTATGGTCTGCGCAGCAGTTGCTGCGCGGACCATTGACGCGCAAGGTGTTCGATTCTACGGTCCGTTCGAACTTGCGATCGCTGTCCGAAATATCGGGCAGCTCTTCACCCCCACCGCAAGGAGAGGACCCGCATGAGCCGCAGTCCCCGCAGTCCCCGCAGCCCTCGAACCCTCCGCAGGCGAACCGCCCTGCTCGCCCTCCCCGCCGCCGCCCTCCTGGCACTGATCCCGGGCACGGCGTCCGCGTATCCCAACCCGGGCCGGGTCACCGGCGACATCGTCACCCACGACCCGTCGATGATCCGCACCTCGTCCGGGCAGTACCTGCTCTACGCCACCGGCGGCGGCATCGCCAACAAGACCTCCGGCGACCGCACCGCCTTCCGCAACGGCAGCGACGCCTTCTCCAGCCGGCCGGGCTGGTGGCGGAACTACTCCTCCGTGCCGGAGGCCTGGGCGCCGGACATCTCGTACCACGGCGGCAAGTACCTGATGTACTACTCCGTCTCGAAGTTCGGCTCGAACACCTCCGCCATCGGCCTGGCCACCTCCAGCACCGGCCGGCCCGGCAGCTGGACCGACCAGGGCACCGTCTACACGTCGAACTCCGGCAGCGACTTCAACGCCATCGACCCGAACCTCTTCGTGGACGACGACGGCAAGTGGTGGCTGTCCTTCGGCAGCTGGTGGACCGGGATCAAGATGATCCAGATCAACCCGTCCACCGGAAAGCAGCTCGGTTCCAACACCGCGCGGTACTCACTCGCCTCCCGTCCCACCGGGACCAAGGCCGTGGAAGCGCCCTTCATCGTCAAACGGGGCGGCTACTACTACCTCTTCGCCTCCTACGACACCTGCTGCAGCGGGACGAGTTCGACGTACAAGGTCAAGGTCGGCCGGGCCTCCAGCGTCACCGGGCCGTACCGCGACAAGAACGGCGTCGACCTGATGAGGAACGGCGGCACCCCCGTCCTGGAGTCGCACGGCAACGTCATCGGCCCGGGCGGTCAGTCGATTCTGAAGGACACCGACGGCGACCTGATCGTCTACCACTACTACGACGGCAACGCGAACGGCACGCCCAAGCTCGGTGTCAACCTCCTGAACTGGAGCAGCGGATGGCCCGTCGCCTACTGACCCTGCTGGCCGCGCTGCTGCTGGCCCTGTCCGTCGGTCAGCCCTCCGCGAGCGCCGCCTCCTTCGCCAACCCGGTCAAGTCGGTCAAGGGTGCCGACCCCTGGATCTCGTACCACGACGGCAACTACTACCTGGTGACGACGAGTTGGACCGACGTCATCACCATCCGCAAGTCCACCACCCTCGCCGGGCTCTCCACCGCCCCCAGCGTCCAGGTGTGGAAGGGCGACGCCGCCTCCCGTTGCTGCAACATCTGGGCGCCGGAGCTGCACTTCCTCAACGGCCGCTGGTACCTGTACTACGTCGCCGGGCAGAACGTGTCCGACTACAACCCCACGCAGCGCAGCCATGTGCTGGAGAGCGCGGGCTCCGACCCCATGGGCCCGTACACCTACAGGGGGCAGCTCAACAACGCGTGGATGCTGGATCCGAGTGTGCTGAACGTGGGCGGCCGGCTGTACATGCTGGGCAGCGCCAACACCGGTGGGACGCAGAACGTCGTCATCGCGCCGATGTCGAACCCGTACACCGTCAGCGGCGCGTACTCGACGATCTCCACACCGACGTACGCCTGGGAGCGGCAGGGCGGCACGGTCAACGAGGGAGCGGAGGTATTGCAGCGAAACGGCCGCACCTTCCTCATCTACTCGGCCAGTGGCTGCTGGACGCCCGACTACAAGCTCGGGCAACTGGAGCTGACCGGCTCCAACCCGCTGTCCGCCTCCTCCTGGACCAAGAAGTCCACACCCGTCTTCCAGCGCAGTGACGCGAACGGGGTGTACGGTCCCGGCCACAACGGCTTCTTCACCTCGCCCGACGGCCGCGAGAACTGGATCGTCTACCACGCCAACGACTCCGCATCGGATGGCTGCGACAACGGCCGTACGACCCGGGCGCAGAAGTTCACGTGGAACTCCGACGGCACGCCGAACCTCGGTACGCCCGTCCGGCTTGGGGCGAGCCAGGCCGGACCGTCGGGGGAGCCGGCCTCCGCCTCGACGACCTACACCGTCACCAACCGCAACAGCGGCAAGTGCATGGAGGTGACAGGGGGTTCATCGGCCGACGGGGCCAACGTCGCGCAGTACACCTGCAACAGCAACGCCAACCAGCGCTGGCGGCTGGAGGACCTCGGCGACGACACCCACCGCTTGGTGAACGTCGCCACCGGCAAGGCCCTCGACACCGCCGACTGCTCGACGGCCGACGGCGCCGACCTGCGCCAGTGGTCCTGGCTGAACAACACCTGCCAGCGGTTCCGGTTCGTGGCCACCGACGGCGGCTACGTCCGCATCGCCAACCAGGCCTCCGGCAAGGTGGCCGACGTGGCGAACTGCGGAACGGCAGACGGGTCGGACATACGCCAGTGGGCGTGGTTGAACAACCATTGCCAGCAGTGGAAATTGAACCCGGTGTAAGAACAGCTCCCTAGGGGTGCGGGGAATCGCGTGACCAGCCACAACCCACCCGCACCCGCCGAACTACCCGACCTGCCCCATCCCCGCCGCGTTGGGCCAGCTCTGCGCGGCGGGGATGGGGCAGGTCGGGT
>NZ_POUC01000849.1 GCF_002891435.1 Streptomyces cahuitamycinicus | reverse complement strand
GCCCTCCGGCGCGTTCGCGAACTCCAGCCGCGCCCCCAGCACCTCGGCCTGCCCCCGTGCGATGGTCAGCCCGAGCCCGTGCCCCCGCGTGCCGCCCTCCGTGCGGAACCGCTGGGGCCCGTGGGTGACCAGGTACTCCGGGAACCCGTCCCCGTGGTCGCGAACGGTCACCACCGGGCCGTCCACGGTCAGTACCACCGGACCCCGTCCGTGCTGGTGGGCGTTGGCCACGAGGTTGCCCAGCACCCGCTCCAGCCGCCGCCGGTCCGTCTCCACGGACACATCCCGTACGACCCTGACCTCCGTGCCCGTCCCTGCGGCCCGCACCGCCCGCTCGGCCAGCGGCCCCAGTCGCTCCGTGTCCAGTTCCAGCCGCTCCCGGCCGGTGTCCAGCCGGGAGATCTCCAGCAGGTCCTCGGTGAGCGTGCGCAGCGCCGCCACCCGGTCGCGGACCAGCTCCGTCGGACGGCCCGGCGGCAACAGCTCCGCCGCCGCGTGCAACCCGGTCAGCGGAGTGCGCAGTTCATGCGCGACATCCGCCGTGAACCGCTGCTCGGCCAGCAGCTTGCCCTGGAGCGAGGCCGCCATCAAGTCCAGCGCGGCGGCGACCGCGGCCACCTCGTCCTGCGGGCCGGCCTTCGTGCGCGGGCCCGTGCGGGGGTCGTTCACGCGCGCGTCCAGATCGCCCGCGCTGATCCGCCGCGCGACCAGCGCCGTGGTGTGCAGCCGCCGCGTCACCCGCGTCACAGCGAACGCCCCGACCAGCAGCGTCGCCCCGATCGCCAGACCCGACGACCACAAGATCGCCCGGTCCAGGCCCTCGATCGTGCGGGCCTGCTGCGAGTAGTCGACCGCGACGGCCAGCGCCCGCTCGCCGTCGACGGGACCCGCCGCCCACATCGTGGGGCGTCCCTCACGTTCGGCGACCATCGTGCCGCGGTCCCCGGCCACCGCCAGGTTCCGCAGCTCCCCGGGCAGCCCCGGCGGATCCACCCCGGCGTCCAGCCGCAGCGTGTCCCCGGCCTCGTACCGCTCCGTCGCCTGCGTCAGCCGCTGCAGCGCCTGGTCGCGAGCCTGGCCGACGGTCTGGTTCGTCACCTGCACGTGCACCAGGACGCCGAGCAGGGCCGCCAGGGCGCAGCACATCACCGTGATGAAGGCGGCGGCCTTCGCGGCGAGCGTCCCGGACCACTGCGGCAGCCCGGGCCTCATCCGCCGCTCACCGAGGCAGAACCGGATGGGGAGGTGGACGGGGACGAGGAGAGGGA
>NZ_POUC01000848.1 GCF_002891435.1 Streptomyces cahuitamycinicus | reverse complement strand
GACCCGCACCGAGCCCTTGGAAGCGCCCCTGTACCCCGACTTCCCGCCCGACTCGTCCACCCCGCGCGGCGGCCAACCCGCGTTCTGGGTCGGCCCCCGGCACCTGGCCGGTGACGATGGACGCCTCTACGACGTCGTCGCCGACGCGCTCGCCGGCCTGGGTTGGACGAGCCTGACGATCGTCCGCGGACGGCACGAGCCGGACGAGGCGCCGGAGGACCGCCAGGTCCTGCGCAGCACCGTCCTGCACATCAGCCCCGACGCCTTGCGCTGGGCCCAGTGGGGCCTCGCGGACGAGCCGTTCCACCTGGGCGAGCTGCCGATCGCCTGGCAGATCTCCGCCCGAGCTGAGGCGGGCAGCCCGCTCGCCCAGTGGTCGGCCTACTTCACCAGTGACGTCCCCGGCGAGGCGGTGGTCGACTTCCTCATCGCGCTCGACGCAAGCGACCAGCCTGCCGTGCCGCTCGCCGGATCCGAGCTGGTCCTTGATGCTGTCGCCGCCCACGGATGGTTCCGCGACATCGACCAACCCGAGGCGGCGGCGACGGACCCGACGTTCATCTCGCACATCGGCCTCGGCGAGGCCCCGCCCCTCATCCAGGACACCGACCCGCGGGCCCTGTCCGCCGAGGACGACGACACGGGACCGGCCGGATGGCAGGCGTGGGCCGAGCCCGCGCTCGGCGCACCGTGTCTGTGGGCGGCATCGTTCGCCGCCAGCGTCCCGCACGATCTCGTCGCCGCCTTCGCCGCCTCCCTCAGCTCGACCGCACCGGTCCTGCGGCGGGTGCTGCCCGAGGCCACCCAGGAGCGTCTCCTGCGTGCGCCGGCCATCTACTGTAACGTCCCGCGCACAACTCTCGACGATCGCAGTCCGGCACCCTCCCAGTTGGGGGTGCCGGGCTTTCTTGCTTCTCGGGCGAAGTGGCCGCTCGGTCTTCGATGCCAGGAAGAATTGCTGCCCGTTGATGGAACGATGCTGGATGCGGCAATGCCCCCAGCCCCGGCGTCTTTATGGTCATCGCTCTCATCGTCGCCGTGACGAGCGCGTTGACGGTCCGTTCACGCCGCAAGCGCACGGCTGCCCTCGCGGCGCAGTGGCAGGCATTTCAGCAGCACCGAAGCTCCGGGCAGGGGCAACTCGGGCCTTGTCCCCGGATGTTGAACACGTCTATGCCGCTTGGGCCAGGGTAGTTGATGTTGGTTGGAGGGTGTTCTCGAAGGCGATCGGAGACCGCTGACCGAGGCGGGAGTGTCGGCGTCGGGTGTT
>NZ_POUC01000847.1 GCF_002891435.1 Streptomyces cahuitamycinicus | reverse complement strand
AGATGTGTACAAGAGACAGCCTCAGCGTCCCCCCGGGCGAACGCCGCCGCGTGACCACCCGACTCCGCCCCACCCGCCGAGGCGACCGCCAGGCCGACCGCATCACCATCCGCTCGTTCGGCCCCCTCGGCCTCTTGTCCCGCCAGGGCACCCACCGGGCCCCCTGGACGGTACGCGTCCTGCCCCCGTTCACCAGCCGAAAGCACCTCCCCTCCAAACTGGCCCGCCTCCGCGAACTGGACGGCCGCACCAGCGTCCTCACCCGCGGCGAGGGCACGGAGTTCGACAGCCTTCGCGAGTACGTCCCCGGCGACGACACCCGCTCCATCGACTGGCGTGCCACAGCCCGCCAGACCACCGTCGCCGTACGCACCTGGCGCCCCGAGCGCGATCGCCACATCCTCCTGGTGCTGGACACCGGCCGCACCTCGGCCGGTCGCGTGGGCGACGCACCACGCCTTGATTCCTCCATGGACGCGGCCCTCCTCCTGGCGGCCCTCGCCTCCCGCGCCGGCGACCGCGTGGACCTCCTCGCGTACGACCGCAAGGTCCGCGCCCTCGTCCAGGGCCGCACGGCAGGCGATGTCCTTCCCGCTCTGGTCAACGCCATGGCCATGCTCGAGCCGGAGCTCGTCGAAACAGACGCCCGAGGCCTCACGGCGACTGCTCTCCGTACGTCCCCCCGCCGCTCCCTGATCGTCCTGCTCACCACGCTGGACGCGACCCCCATCGAAGAGGGCTTGCTCCCGGTCCTCACCCAGCTCACCCAGCGCCACACTGTCCTGCTGGCGTCGGTGGCAGACCCGCACATCACGGAAATGGCCGCAGCACGCGGCAATGCTGACGCCATCTACGAGGCCGCCGCGGCCGCACAGGCCCAGTCAGAGCGTCACCGCACAGCAGAACAACTCCGTCGCCACGGTGTCACGGTCGTCGACGCCACCCCGCACGACCTGGCGCCGGCCCTGGCAGACGCATACCTGGCATTGAAGGCGGCCGGACGCCTGTAAAACAGCGGGCCCCTCGAAAGGGGGCCCTAAACGCAGAAAACCCCGCATCCGAAGATGCGGGGTTTTCTCAAGAATTGTTCGGCGGCGTCCTACTCTCCCACAGGGTCCCCCCTGCAGTACCATCGGCGCTGTAAGGCTTAGCTTCCGGGTTCGGAATGTAACCGGGCGTTTCCCCTACGCTATAACCACCGAAACACTATGAA
>NZ_POUC01000846.1 GCF_002891435.1 Streptomyces cahuitamycinicus | reverse complement strand
GAGCCGGGCCGCGCGGGTGGGCGGCCCGGGGTCATCCGCGCAGGGCTTCGACGGCGTCCGCGAGGGCTCGCGGCACATCCGGTACGAGGGAGTGGGCCCCGTCCCGAACGACGTGCCGCCCTGCCACGACCGTATGCGACACGTCCGCTGCCGACGCGGCGAATACGGCCGTCTCGGCCCCGAGCCGCGGAAGCGGCCCTGCCGTCCTGACCGAGTCGAGCGCGATGGTGGTGAAGTCGGCGAGCGCGCCGGGCTCCAGGGCGCCCGCGTCGTCCCAGCCGAGGGCCGCGTGGCCGTCGGCCGAGGCCGCCCGCAGGAGGGCCGCCGCCGTCCAGTGACCGCGGGTGCGGGTGCGCAGCCGCTCGTTCAGCTCCATGGCCCGCGCCTCTTCGAGCAGGTCGATCACGGCGTGGCTGTCGGAGCCGAGGGAGAGCGGCGAGCCTTCGTTCTGGAGGGCGGCGGCCGGCCCGATGCCGTCCGCGAGGTCCCGCTCGGTGGTCGGGCACATGCAGGTGCCGGTGCCACTGCCGCCGAGGAGGGAGATGTCCTGCGCGGTGAGGTGGGTGTTGTGGACACCCGTGGTGCGCGGTCCGAGGACGCCGTGCAGGGCGAGGAGCTGGGCCGGAGTGCAGCCGTGGACCTCCAGGCACGCCTCGTTCTCGGCGGTCTGTTCGGACAGGTGCACATGGAGCGGCGCCCGCCGCTCCTCGGCCCACCGTGCGACGGTCTCCAACTGGTCGGCGGGCACGGCCCGTACGGAGTGGATCGCGGCCCCGATCCGGGCGTGATCCCGTTCCTTGAGAATTGCAGAGCGTGCGGCCCAGGCCTCGGCGTCCCCGTCGGAGAAGCGGAGCTGCTGGGTGGTGGGCGGTTGCCCGAAGCCGGAGGAGAGGTAGGCGGTGTCGAGGAGGGTGATGCGGATCCCGGCTTCGGCGGCGGCAGCGATGAGGGCCTCGCCCATCGCGTTGGGGTCGGCGTAGGGAGTGCCGCCGGGGGCGTGGTGGACGTAGTGGAACTCGCCGACCGCCGTGATGCCGGCCAGGGCCATCTCGGCGTACACGGCGCGGGCCAGGGCGTGGTAGCGGTCCGGGGTGAGCCGGGCGGCCGTGGCGTACATGACCTCGCGCCAGGTCCAGAAGGTCCCGGAGCCGACCTGGACGGTGCCGCGCAGGGCGCGGTGGAAGGCGTGGGAGTGGGCGTTGGCCAGGCCGGGGAGGGTGAGTCCGCGCAGGACCTCGGCGCCGGCGGGCGGGGCGGGGGTACCGGTGCGGACG
>NZ_POUC01000845.1 GCF_002891435.1 Streptomyces cahuitamycinicus | reverse complement strand
CGCCCCCCTCGACCTCGAACCCCAACGCCAACACGTCCACGCCCAGATCAACGCCCGCTTCACCATGGTGCCGCCGCAGCTGTAAAGACCCCTGAGCGGAAATCCGAAAACACGACCGAATTACGGCCGAGTGCTCATCAGAGCGCCCCACCGCACAATTCAACACGCGTCAATAGGACTCACCCCACAATCCGTTGGGTGGCCGCGCCCCACCAATTCCCTACCAGTCGGTAACTCATAAGCTCGTCCCATGCGCCGAGCAAAAATCGTCTGCACCCTGGGACCCGCCACCGACTCCTACGACCAGATCAAAACCCTGGTCGACGCCGGAATGGACGTAGCCCGCCTCAACCTCAGCCACGGCAGCCACGCCGAACACGAGGAGCGCTACCACCGGGTCCGCAAAGCCGCAGACGAAACCGGCCGCAGCGTCGGCCTCCTCGCCGACCTCCAAGGCCCGAAAATCCGACTCGGCCGCTTCACCGAAGGCCCCGTACTCCTCGAACGCGGCGACACCTTCACCATCACCGTCGAAGACGGCACCGAAGGCGACGGCCACATCTGCGGCACCACCTACGCCGACCTCGCCACCGACGTCACCACCGGCGAACGCATCCTCGTCGACGACGGCAAAGTCAGCCTCGAAGTCACCGCAGTGGACGGCCCCCACGTCCACACCACCGTCCTCGAAGGCGGCATCATCTCCGACCACAAAGGCCTCAACCTCCCCGGCGTCGCACTCTCCGTCCCCGCCCTCTCCAAAAAAGACGAAGACGACCTCCGCTGGGCCCTGAACACCGGCTTCGACGTCATCGCCCTCTCCTTCGTCCGCACCGCCCGCGACATCCAGGACGTCCACCGCATCATGGACGAAGAAGGCCGCCGCCTCCCCGTCATCGCCAAAATCGAAAAACCCCAGGCCGTCGACAACATCGACGACATCGTCGCCGCCTTCGACGGCATCATGGTCGCCCGCGGAGACCTCGGCGTCGAAATGCCACTGGAGCAAGTCCCGATCGTCCAAAAACGCGCCATCAAACTCGCCAAACGCAACGCCAAACCCGTCATCGTCGCCACCCAGATGCTCGACTCGATGATCGACAACGCCCGCCCCACCCGCGCCGAAGCCTCCGACGTCGCCAACGCCGTCATCGACGGCACCGACGCCGTCATGCTCTCCGGCGAAACCAGCGTCGGCAAACACCCCATCGAAACGGTCCGCACCATGGCCCGCATCGTCGAAGCGGCAGAGGAGGACATCCTGGCGAAGGGCCTCCC
>NZ_POUC01000844.1 GCF_002891435.1 Streptomyces cahuitamycinicus | reverse complement strand
GAGTTCGTCGGCAGCGTCAGATGTGTATAAGAGTCAGGTCTCGGGCCAGGCCGTGGGGTCCTCCGCCAGCCACCGGGAGACGATCTCCTCGGCGGCCCGCCGACCGCCGTGCTGCTTGATCAGGCCCTCCTTCGCGGCGCCCCTGACCAGTACCGTGCCGCCACCGTCGGCCGCGGTGACCGTGAGCGTGACGACGGCGAGGTTGAGCCCGCCGAGGCCGGTGCCCATCACCCCCAGGAAGGCTCGGCCACCAGGAACGGCGACGGTGGCGAGCGGCCGTCCGCAGCTCTCCAGCACCCGCTGCGCCAGGGCCGACGCCGCGTCCGGCGCCGGTTCGGTGCCGAGGCGGACCTCCAGCACGTCCTTCTTGAGCCGCCGGGTCACGAAACGTGCTCCCGCGCCCCGGACACCCACGGCCTCGGCGAGGGCACCCGTTTACTCGGTGAGTGTCATGTCCTCGTCCGGCAGCGGCATGCCGTGAGGGTAGCGGCTGTGCAGGAGACTGGGCGGGTGATCCGCAGTGACCTTCTCGACCAGCTGCCCGTGCGTTCCGCCCTGCCCGGCCTGCGTACCGCGCTCGACGACCACGGTGTCGCGGTACTCGTGGCCCCGCCCGGCACCGGTAAGACGACCCTGGTGCCGCTGGCCCTGGCAGGGCTGCTCGAAGAGGGACCGGCACGCCGGGTCGTCGTCGCCGAGCCGCGGCGGATCGCGGCCCGGGCGGCGGCGCGGCGGATGGCGTGGCTGCTGGGCGAGAAGCCCGGCGAGAGCGTCGGCTACACCGTGCGCGGGGAACGTGTCGTCGGGCGGCACACGCGCGTGGAGGTCGTGACGACCGGTGTGCTCGTCCAGCGGCTGCAACGGGACCAGGAGCTGGCCGGTGTCGACGTGGTGGTGCTCGACGAGTGCCACGAGCGGCACCTGGACGCGGACACGGCGGCGGCCTTCCTCTGGGACGTACGGCAGACGCTGCGTCCGGAGCTGCGGCTGGTGGCCGCCTCGGCGACGACCGACGCGCAGGGGTGGGCGCGGCTGCTCGGCGGGGCGCCGGTGGTCGAGGCGCGGGGCACGGCGTATCCGGTGGAGGTCGTGTGGGCGCCGCCGGTGCGGCCCGTACGTCCGCCGCACGGGATGCGGGTCGATCCGGCGCTGCCGGCGCATGTGGCGTCCGTGGTACGGCGGGCGCTGGACGAGCGGGAGGGGGACGTGCTGTGTTTCCTGCCGGGGGT
>NZ_POUC01000843.1 GCF_002891435.1 Streptomyces cahuitamycinicus | reverse complement strand
GTTGCGGGTCGCCCGGTCGGGGTGGAAGTGGGGAAAACCCGGACGCGATGGCCGGGTCCGACCTACTCTCGAGTTGTGCCAGGCGCGTCGGGCCGGGTGCTTGTTGTGGACGACAACAAGGTCATCCGGCAGTTGATCAGGGTCAACCTCGAGCTTGAGGGGCTGGAGGTCGTGACCGCGGCCGATGGTGCCGAGTGTCTTGATGTCGTTCATCAGGTGCGGCCCGATGTCGTGACCCTCGATGTCGTCATGCCCCGGCTGGACGGGATCCGGACAGCCGCTCGCCTCCGTGCCGATCCGCGCACCCGCGACATGCCCCTCGCCATCGTCAGCGCCTGCGGTCACCACGAGGTCGAGGCCGGACTCGAAGTGGGCGTCGACGCGTTCCTCGCCAAGCCCTTCGAGCCCGCCGAACTGGTCCGCATGGTGCGTCAGTTGGTCGATCGGGCCCGGGCCGAGGGCAGGCAGCGCGGCGGCGCCCGGCCGATGGAACACGCGACGGAGCACACAAGGGAACCCGCGACGGAACACACAAGGGAACCTGCAACGAATCGCGCGAACGAACACGCGCGGCAAGCCGAGGAGCAGACCAGGGAAGTGGATCTACCCGCCGTGCCGTAGGCGAGTGACTCCTGCGCAGCCCTGGCACAGGCGTCGCGTCCACATCCCGGACCGTGCGGAAACCGGCTCGCATACCCACCCCCTTCCTCCCATACGCTTGTCCCGTGACCCCCGCCGAGCTCTCCCGCACCGTGCTGCACGCCGTGCGCCGCGCTGTCGACGAAGGTGAGCTCAGCGTGACCGTGCCGGAGCGGGTCGTGGTCGCTCCGCCGGGCCCCGGGGGCTGCGGCGACTACGCCACCAGCATCGCCCTCCAGCTGGCCCGCGAGGCAGGGCGGACGCCGCGTGACGTGGCCGAGATCCTGCGGGCGCGGCTCCTCGACGAGCGGCGGTTCGCCGACGTCGCCGTCACCGGGCCCGGTTTCGTCAACCTCAGCGTGCACAGCACCGCCTCCGCCGACCTGGTCGGAGAGATCCTGCGGCGCGGGCGGCGCTACGGGCACACGACGGCCGGGTTCAGCGGGACGGCTCTCAAGATCTACTGCCGGGCAGAGGTGCGTGCCGTCGTGGTCACGGACGTGGTGGCCCGTCTGGCGCGCAGCCAGGGCGACCTCGTCCGGGTCGTGTGCGACGGCCGGCCCGCCCCGGAGTGGAAGTCCGTCCTCGGTGCGGATGTCAGTACCCGGGGGCCGCGGTTCATCCCCGACCGGTCCGTCACCGTATGTCC
>NZ_POUC01000842.1 GCF_002891435.1 Streptomyces cahuitamycinicus | reverse complement strand
CGCATCGTCCGCCGCGGTGGCGGCCCGCGGCCCCTCCTCCCCCGTTCCATGACAGGCAGGCAGAGACATTCCCATGCCCCTTGATCTGGCCAACCCCGATCTCTACACCTCCGAGGCCCGCTTCACCATGTGGCATGAGTACGTCCAGGCGGACGCGAAGGTCTGGAGCGATCCGGGCCTCTCCCCGTCCGGCTTCTGGTCGGTCTTCTCACACCGTGACGTCTCCTCCGTCCTCTCCCCCAAGGCACCCTTCACGTCCGAGCACGGCATGATGATCGGCTTCGACGCCGAACACCCCGACAACTCCGGCGGCAGAATGCTGGTGGTGAGCGAGGGCGACTGGCACGCCACGCTGAAGCGGCTCATCGGGCCGTTCCTCTCGCGGCTGCGCGCCCCCGAACTCCAGTCGGTGCTGCACCGGGAGGTGCGGGACGTCATCGACCGGCTGCGCTCCGAGGACTCCACCGACATCGCCGTGAGCGTCGGCCCGCGGCTCCCCGCCGCCATCGTCTGCGAGGTCATCGGTGTGCCGCTGAGCGAGCGGGAGCACCTGATCGACTTGACCAACCACGCCTTCGGCGGCGAGGAGAGCAGCTTCGACAGGATGACACCCGCCGAGGCGCACACGGAGATCCTCTTCTACTTCCACGAACTGATCGAGCGGCGTCGCCGGCAGCCCGGTTCCGACCTGGTCAGCGCCCTGTTGGAGGACGGCCGGCTCAGTGTCGACGACGTGCTCGTCAACTGCGACAACGTGCTGATCGGCGGCAACGAGACCACGCGCCACTCGATCACCGGCGCCTTCCACGCCTTCCAGGCCTTCCCCGGCACTCTGGACGCGCTGCACGACGACCCGGACCTCGCCAAGCCTGCCGTGGAGGAGGTCGTCCGCTGGACGTCCCCGGCGGCGCACGTCCTGCGGGTGGCCACCGCGGACTGCGAGATCGGCGGCCAGGAGATCCTCAAGGGGCAGCCCGTGGTGGCGTGGCTGTCCGCCGCCAACCGCGACGAGCGGCTCTTCCCCGACCCGCACCGCTTCCTCCCGAACCGTGCGCCCAACCGGCACCTGGGGTTCGGAAACGGCCCCCACCACTGCCTCGGCGCCGCACTCGCCCGTCTGGAACTGCACGCTCTGCTGCGGGAGTTGGCCGTCGACGCGCGGGGAGTGGAACTGGCCGGGGACGTGCGCTGGATGCGTTCCAACCTGGTACAGGGCTACAGCGGCCTCGAGGTGACCATGGACTGGCGCTGATCCCCGGACACCCCCTGCTGAAGATCGGAAACCCATATGCCC
>NZ_POUC01000841.1 GCF_002891435.1 Streptomyces cahuitamycinicus | reverse complement strand
GGGACGGGGGGAACGGCGTGGGCGCCGGTGGGGCGGTAGACCGCCGTCAGTCCGGTGCGGGCGCTGAAGTCGCGGCTTCGGGCGGCGAGTTCGACCAGCACGGCCGTGGCCTCGTCGGGGTCCGATTCGCGGCGCAGGTCGGCCAGGAGTTCGCGGGATTCGGCGGCGGCCCGGCGGGCCGAACGGGCGACCAGTGCCGCCTGCTGTCTCACCAGCGCCGGGTCCATGCGATCGGCGTTCGCGGAGGTGGTCAGGCCGTCCGCGGCCAGGGCCACTCCGTGCAGGGTCTTGGCGACGGAGTCGTGCATCTCGCGGGCCAGCCGGGCGCGTTCGGCGCTCACCGCCTCCGTCACGGCGAGCCGGGCCTGGACGGTGGTGAGGGCCTGGGTGGCCGCGCCGAAGCGGAGCATGAGGTTGCGGAGGCTGGAGCCGACGGCCCCGGCGATGACGCAGAGGCCGGGCAGAAGGGCGGACTCGGTGATGCCGGGGGCCGGGTCCTCCTGTGCCGCGTGGATGAGGAGCAGGAGGAGCGCCTGGAGCGAGGCGAAGACCGCCGCCCCACGCCAGCCGTAGACCAGGCCCGCCAGGAGGGGGGTGCAGACGCTGACGTAGGCGAGGGTGCTGTCGGGGCCGGCCGCGGTGAGGAGCAGGGCGCCGAAGAGGGTGTCCGCGGCGAGGAGGGAGGGGTGGCGCAGGAGGAGGGGGCCGAAGCGTTCCCAGTCCCTGAAGAGGACGTAGGAGGTCATGAACGTGACGACCACGGCCGCGCCGACGAGCCGGGTGGGGAGGCCGTCGTTCGCGTTGACGAGGGCGGTGGGGGTGGCCAGGGCGATCATGGCCAGGCGGAAGCCGAACACCTGGCGGCACATGGCCTGGAGGGCGTTGACCTGGATGTCGATGGCGGGACCGGCGGAGCGGGCGGTGTCCCGGGCTTCGGCCGGGACCGGATTTCCACCCGCACCCTCCGTGCGGCTTTCGTCGCCGCGTGCGGGTGGCCCCTGCCAGGGTGGTGGTGCCGCTCCATCGGCGGCCGGCTGATGCTGTGGGGGCGTGGCGCCATCGGCGGCCGGCTGATCCCGTGGGGGTTCCGGTACCACGCCATCGGCGGTCGGCTCATCCCGTGGGGGTTCCGGTACCACGCCATCGGCGGCCGGCCGAGGTGGGAGGCCCGCACCATCGGCGGC
Organism: Streptomyces cahuitamycinicus; assembly: GCF_002891435.1. Classification (GTDB taxonomy): domain Bacteria; phylum Actinomycetota; class Actinomycetes; order Streptomycetales; family Streptomycetaceae; genus Streptomyces; species Streptomyces cahuitamycinicus. Next base: position 111 of record NZ_POUC01000841.1, on the reverse strand, counting down.
CCCCGGAGGCACCACCTTCCGCCGCCCGCCCCGCTTGATCCGCAGAGTCGGCTCACCGCCGACCGCCGCCTCCCACCCGGGTGGCAGTGCGGGCGTCACGGACGTCACCGG
>NZ_POUC01000840.1 GCF_002891435.1 Streptomyces cahuitamycinicus | reverse complement strand
TGTCAATCCCCTGGTTTCGTAGAGACGTTGGTTATGCGGCCCGGCCTTCCTGATCGGTGCGGGCTCGCGCTTCCTGGATGATCCGTTCGAATTCGACGGGTGGCTTCCCGCCGGCCGCGCTGTGACGGCGTTTCGCGTTGTAGAAGTCCGCGATCCACGTGGCGGTCTTCAGCCGGGCCTCGGTGCGGGTGGCGAAAGTGTGCCGGTGGATGTACTCGACCTTGAGTATCGAGTGGAACGACTCCGCGGCGGCGTTGTCCAGGGCCGACCCGACGCGTCCCATCGACTGCACCACGCCCCAGCGATCGCACAGCTGCTGGAACGCCTCGGACGTGTATTCGCTGCCGCGGTCCGTGTGGAAGATGACGCCGTCGACCTGGCCGCCCCGGGTCGCGATCGCCATCTGCAGGGCGGCGCTGACCAGCGCGGCGTCGTGCCGCGTGCCCATCGCGTAGCCAAGAGTGCGGCGGGAGAAGGCGTCGTGGACGGATGCGAGGTAGATCTTGCCCTCGCCGGTGTCGATCTCCGTCATGTCGCCCCACCACAGCACGTTGGGAGCGATGGTGTCGAACTTGCGTCGCACCAGGTCAGGGGCAGTCTTCTGCTTGCCGGGGCGGGTGAGCGAGCGGCGTCGACGAGGCGGCCTGCGGCCCTGTAGTCCGAGTTCGGCCATGATCTCGGCGACGGTGTTCTGCGACACCTGCCAGCCCTCCTCCCACAGATCCAGCGTGATCCTCGGCGAGCCGTACGTCCGGCCGGAGCGGTCGAAGAAGTAGCGGATCCGCTCGGCCAGCACGGCCCGCCTGGTCTCGCGTTTCGTCGGCTCGGACGGCCTGCGGCGCCACTTGTAGAACCACGCCTCCGACACGCCCAGGGCCCGACAGGAGGTGCGGTACGGAACGCTGTGCACGGTCTTGTGGTCGCTGATCACCCCGACGAGCACCGCCGGGTCCGCCACAGCTACTTCACCCACAAGACCATGCAGCGTTTGAGCACATCACGCTCCATGGCCAGCTCCTTGTTGTCCTTCTTCAGCTGCGCGTTCTCCCGCCGCAGCCGCGCGAGCTCCTCGCTTTCACCCGTCGCCGTGGCCCCGCCGGCCCTTCGGGCCCGCGACACCCAGCTCGCCAACGTGGTCTCGTTGATCCCGAGATCCTCCGCGACCTGCGCGATCGGCTTGCCGGTCTCGGCGACGATCCGCACAGCCCCCTCACGGAACTCCGCGTCGAACTTCCGCCTCTTGCCTGCCATGACCCTCAACTTCCCCTGCAGTCAGGGTCTCTACGCTACGAGGGGAAGGTCA